>PKUF01000065.1 GCA_002869635.1 Desulfuromonas sp.
CGGTGATCGAGGCATAGATCGAGAGGGTTCCGGCGAGCGCTCCCTCATCGTGCAGCTTCGCCCGCAACTGCTCCCACTGCTGCAACGCCTGCCGAGCGTAGCGACGCAGCTCTTCCCCGGCAGGAGAGAGCGCCACCTGCCGCCGATCCCTGAGAAAGAGGGGCGTATCCAGCTCTTCCTCGAGCCGCTGAATGGTGCGGGTCAGCGCCGAGGGACTGAGGTGACAGGCTTGACTGGCGCGACCGAAGTGCAGGTGCTCGGCCACGGCAAGAAAGATTTCAAGTTCACGGGTCTCCATACAAATCCTTCTTATTGCAAAGAATGCAATACAGTTTGCACAACAAATCAATTTACGCAACGATATTTTTTTGTATACTGTCCAGTCACTGCTAAGCTCTATTTCGTAGCGTCATCTCGACCACGACTCGTCAAAGGAGACTCACATCATGGGCCAGAACTATTTCAACTCCCTCCCCTTCCGTCGCCAGCTCGAAGAGCTCGGCACCTGCCGCTTCATGGACGCCTCGGAGTTCACCACCGGCTGCGACTACGCCAAGGGGAAGAAGATCGTCATCATCGGCTGCGGCGCCCAGGGGCTCAACCAGGGCCTCAACATGCGCGACAGCGGTCTCGACGTCTCTTACGCCCTGCGTAAAGAAGCAATCGCCGAGAAGCGCGCCTCGTACCAGAACGCCACCGACAACGGCTTCTCCGTCGGCAGCTTCGAAGAGCTGGTTCCGGGCGCCGACATCGTCATGAACCTCGCTCCCGACAAGCAGCACACCGACGTCGTCAACACCGTGGTGCCGCTGATGAAAGAAGGGGCGACCTTCTCCTACGCTCACGGCTTCAACATCGTTGAGGAAGGGACCGTCATCCGCAAGGACCTCACCGTCATCATGGTCGCGCCCAAGTGCCCAGGCTCTGAAGTGCGGGCCGAGTACGTGCGCGGCTTCGGTGTCCCGACCTTGATCGCCGTCCACGGCGAGAACGACCCCAACGGCGACGGCCTCGAGATTGCCAAAGCCCTCTGCTCGGCTCAGGGCGGCGATCGCGCCGGCGTCCTTGAGTCCTCCTTCGTCGCCGAGGTCAAGTCCGACCTCATGGGCGAGCAGACCATCCTCTGCGGCATGCTGCAGGCCGGGGCGCTCCTCTGCTTCGACAAGATGACCGAGAACGGCATCGACGCCCCCTATGCTGTCAAGTTCATCCAGTACGGCTGGGAGACGATCACCGAGGCGCTCAAGCACGGTGGCATCACCAACATGATGGATCGCCTCTCCAACCCCGCCAAGCTCATCGCCTTTGAGCTCGCCGAAGAGATCAAGGAGATCCTTCAGCCGCTCTTTGAGAAGCACATGGACGACATCATCTCCGGCGAGTTCTCCCGCGTGATGATGGAAGACTGGGCCAATGACGATGTTAAACTGCTGACCTGGCGAGAAGAGACCGGCAAGACCGCCTTCGAGAAGACCGAAGGGGCTGGCGAGATCAGCGAGCAGGATTACTTCGACAAAGGGATTCTCATGGTCGCCATGGTCAAGGCCGGCGTCGAGCTCGCCTTCGAGACCATGGTCTCCGCCGGGATCGAGCCGGAGAGCGCCTACTACGAGTCGCTGCACGAGACGCCGCTCATCGCCAACACCATCGCCCGCAAGAAGCTCTACGAGATGAACCGCGTCATCTCCGACACCGCCGAGTACGGCTGCTACCTCTTCGCCCACGCCTGCGTTCCGATGATGCAGGAGTTCATGAAGAGCGTCGAGACCGACGTTATCGGCAAAGGGCTCGGCGAGAAGAGCACCGCCGTCGACAACCACACTCTGGTGGAGGTCAACGCCGAGATCCGTGAGCACCTCATCGAAGAGGTCGGAACCGAACTGCGTGCCGCCATGAGCGGGATGAAGGCGATCGTCTAAGATCCCGTAAGAAACATCAACCACAAAAAAGCGGCGGTCTCAACCTGAGACCGCCGCTTTTCATTTGTCCGTCGAGTGCAAAAAGGTCTCTGGAAGAAGACGTCCCGGAGTCCTCAGACGAGAGTCAACAAGGTCACCTCAGGAGGGCAGTTCAGGCGCAACGGTGCCAGAAGATGCCCGACCCCCCGAGTGACATAGGTCTGACGCGCCCCATCTCGTACCAAGCCCGCCCGATACTTCTGGCCGAAGCCGGAGGGAAGAAACGGCTGACCGACAAAGGGGAGAACAACCTGACCTCCGTGGGTATGCCCGGAAAGAACGAGATCGATTTTTGTTTTGCCAAGGTCAATCTCTTCGTTGATATCGGGATTATGGCTCAGCAAGATCGAGACCTCATCAGGGAGAACGTCTTGTTTGGCCGCGTGTAGTGAGGAACTCGCTTCCCAATAGTCATCAACCCCGAGCAGATGAATCTTCTTTCCAGCCTTCTCCAGAGCACGGCTCTCGTTGCGCAACCAAACAACTCCAAGTTGCTCCCGAAAACGCTGACAGATCGCTTCAACCGCACGGGGACCACTCCAAAAATCATGATTCCCCAGCACGGCATAGATCCCCAGAGGCGCCGAAAGCGCGGAGAGCCCCTCAACACAGCGCTCAAGGTAACTCGCATCAAACGCCCCCATATCCCCCGAAATCGTCTTGGTCGCCCCAGAAATAAAATCCCCGGTCAAAACAATCAGGTCCGGCTTCTCCCGCATCAGCAATTGGGCCGCTGAAGCAATATGGTCACGGCTTACAATCAGTGATGCGTGAAGATCGGAGAGGTGGCCGATGCGCAGTCCATGGAATTGACGGGGAAGGGAGGGGATGGTGAGGGTGGGGCGCGTTAATTCGATCTGTCCGGACCACGTATTGGCGTACGCTGTCCCCGCCGTTACCAAAACGGTGCCGCGCAGACCATATTTGAGCAGTTGGCGTCGCGTCAGCTTCATCTCTCCCCCCAGATGAAAACCTTATGTGCAGATTTAACGGCGCAGATCAGCGATGAGCTGGCCGCCAACGGCGACCTGTTCAGGCGTGTTCTCGCGGATCAGAACGATAATCTTCTCTTCCGGCATGCCATAGGCGTTCGCCGCAGCGCGGGTCAATTCGGCGACGAGTGTGCGGCGGGTCTCAAGGTCGGCAATCGGCGGTCCATCGAGGGTAATGATCGGCATCGCTTCTTCCTTGGGTGAGGGGGGATGAGTAACGCGTCAGGGGGCGTTACTCTTCGTCCGGAGCTGCGTGACAGCAGCTACCCGTCGTGGCCGTCGCCCCGCAACCGCAAGAAGGTTCGGGCTGCAGCATTTCGTCGATATGGGCATCAAAGGCCTCTTCGATCTCGGCAAGGCGGGTTGCAAATTGCCCGGCGGCGACCCCGCCATCGCAGTGAGGGCAAGTGCCGTACTCTTTTTTGAACCACGACAGCGGCGCGTAAATCTCGGCGCCGCAGCTCGGGCAGTCAAGCGCTACATTCTCTTCAGCGATCATCAGACATCCTTTTGCAAACGCTTCTCAAGCCGCCGCAGATACTCGGCGCGGCACCAGTTCTCGACCTCGACCAATGCGTTGAACGCCTCGGCGAAGCCGTCACGACCGAGGGTAAAGACCCCGTGGCCGAAGACCAGCGCCCGGCCGCGCTCACCGATGACCGGCGCCACCTTCTCGGCCAGCCCCCCCGCACCGATCTCGCCGGCGACGATCGGCGTCACCTCGAGCTGACGCACCTGGGGACAGTTGCGCCAGCAGTCGCTCACCGAGCAGTCAGACTTCTCGCAAAGCATGCTGATCACCACCGCCAGCTTGGGGTGACCGTGCAAGATGGTGCGGGCACCGGTCTCTTCAAAGATACGGCGATGGGCGAGGAGCTCACTCGAGGCGGTGACCCCGGCGGTAGAGGAGTTATCGCTCGGGACCGGGTCGATGTACCCCTCAAGCTCGTCAAGGTGCGCCCCGGTCTGGGAGATATAGATCGTCTCTCCCTCGCGCCAGGAGATATTGCCAAAGGCCGAATCGACCAGCCCCTTTTCAACGGTGTAGCGTCCAACCCGGGCGATCTCGGCGTAGATCGCCTCGCGCCCAGCCACCCCCTTGTCGGCAAAGGTGACACCTTCGAGCGTCACCGGCTGCAACCAGGCGTCACGCAGCGCGGCGAAAGCCTCGTCCTCTCCCGCAAGAGAGAAACCGTCGTGAAGCAGGTCGAGCAGATACTTGACGAGGGCGGCGTGAAAGACCGAGCAGTAGTGGATGTAGGCCTGCTCGGGGGTAAAAGCGCCGATGGCGACGATCCCCACCCCTTCGACGATCACCCCTTTGCGCCGCCGCAGCAGCTGCGCCAGCGCCGCTGGATCGGGGCTCTCCCCCTTTTCCAAGCGAACAAAGGGGATGTCGTGGAGAAAGGTGCGAGTCTCGGTGTCGCGAGGGACGAAGGAGCTCTCCCCGACCGGGGCACGGCGGATGAGGAGATCACCAACCGGCAGCGCCAGCGGCGCCAGCACCAGCGAGACGGCGCTGAGCTGCTCAAGGATTGCTGCGCCGAGTTGCACCAGCTCCTGCGGCCCGTCGCTGAGCAGTTCATCGTCTCGGGCGAGAAAGGCGATCCGTTCGCTCACCGCGCAGCCATCGGCGGCGAGCTTCCCTTTGTATTTGGCGAGCTGCCGGATCATGGTTGCCCTCCGAGCCAAGCAGGGTCTTTAAAGCTACCGTCATCGGTAAGCCCGCGGATGCGGTAGTACTTGCGCCGCTCCTCATTGAAGCGGGCCTGATCGATGGGGGGGACATCAATCCCCTCGCCGCTGCTACCCGCCTCGCTG
Source organism: Desulfuromonas sp. (assembly GCA_002869635.1). Lineage (GTDB taxonomy): Bacteria > Desulfobacterota > Desulfuromonadia > Desulfuromonadales > BM515 > BM515. The sequence continues at coordinate 4,772 of PKUF01000065.1, forward strand.
AAGAAACGCGGCGGCAGAGTGTCATCCTTTTCGCTAAAGCCGTTGGCAAGGTTGTAGTAGCGCTCGGTGAGGTAGATCCGCTCGCCGATCTCCTTAAGATCCTGCGGCGAGTAATCGTGGCCGGTCACCCCGGAGAGGATGGTGCCGTACTCCTCGAGGCTCGCCCCGAGGAAAGAGAACTTGCAGGCGACCAACGAGTCGATGGTAGCGTTGGTATCCTCGGCGATCTTGATGATGCGCGCCTTACCGGCAAAAGAAAAACGATCCGTGGGGACTGGCTTACGTAAAATCTCGTGCGAGATTGGATAGGCGCGCAGGTGGCAGCCTCCGCGGTTGCTGGTGCAGTAGGCGAGCGCCATCCCATAAGCACCACGAGGGTCATAGGCGGGGAGCTCAAGCCCCTTGACGCTCATGGAGAATTCGGGACGCCCGGCCGCGCGGGTCAAGCGCTGCGAACCGAGAGCGAGAGACTCACCCTCCCCTTGCCGCAGCGCCATCGCCAGCAGCAGCTTTTGCACCTCGTCAGCGCTGGGGAAGCGACCCCGCAGTTCGCCCCAGGCCGAAAGGGTGGCGGCGGCGCTGATGGTATCCATCCCGAGGTCGTTGCAGAGGGTATTCGACTTGACGATGCTGTGCAGATCGGCGATGCCGTTGAGGGCGCCGAAGTGGGAAACGGTCTCGTACTCGGGGAGGTGCTCCCCCTGCGGTGTACTCTTCTTGCACTGGATCGGGCAGCCGAAGCAGCCATCTTTCTTCGACTGATACGCCTTGCGGATCGCCGGCCCCGAGTAGTTCGCCGCCGCCTCAAAGACGGTGCGGCGGAAGTTCTCCGTCGGCGCCATACGTCGCTGGGTCATCAGGTCGACAAGGGTCGGGGTACCGTACTCGGCGATGCCGAGCTGGCCAAAGAGGATGGGTGAAGCCTTGAAAAGGCGCATCATATCCTGCCGCCCCTTCTGCAACCGCTCCGGATCAGCAATGGTGGGACGCTGATCACCGGAGACGACGATTGCCTTGAGCCGCTTGTTTCCCATCACCGCGCCGAGACCGCCGCGCCCGACGGAGTTCCCCTCGCCCATCATGATGTTGGCGAAGAGGACACCTCTCTCTCCTGCCGGGCCGATGGCGGCGACGCTCTCGCTGGCGCTCTGCAGCGCTGCGGCGGTGGCGTGGAACCGCTCCCCCCAAAGCTTCTGGGCCGGCTCAAGAGTCGCGCCGGCCGGTGAGAGGCGCAGCAGGGTCGGCTGGGCGCTCTGCCCGGTAATCACCAGGGCATCGATCCCCGCCCCTTTGAGGCGGTGGGCAAAGCGGCCACCGGCGGAGCAGTCGTAGATGGTGCCGGTCAGAGGAGAACGCGAGACCACCGCCAACCGCGATGAGGTCGGCGCCGAGGTTCCGCCCAAGGGACCACAGGCAAAGACCAGCGGCATCTCGGGAGCGAAGGGGTCGAGGTGGTAGGTCTCACGCAGCAACCGCACCCCGAGCCCGCGACCACCGAGATAGCTCTGCAGCCAAGAAGCGGGGATCGCCTCATAGCGGCAGACGCCCGAACTGAGATCGACATGCAGCAGACGGCCGTGCCATCCGTTCATCAGTCACAACTCCCTAAGAGAGATTCGGTCGGGGTGGCCCACTGCCAGCGTCCCGCCGTCAAAGTTATTTGTGGTACAAAATCGGTGACGGCGTTGCTGGCGATGATCTGATCGGCCAACGCCTCAACCATCAGCGCCGACGGTTTGGGGGCGCGTTCATCGGGACGACGCACCAGCAAAAGCAGGTCGGGCTCAACCAGCATCGCCAGCCGGTTCGCCTCGCAGAGGACCGCTTCGCCGGGGGTCAGAACCGCCCGCAGTGCTGCCCACCCCTCGGCAAGGCGATCTGCCGCTACCTGCAGCCAGAGAACCCGCGTCGCCCCGGCCGCGCGCAGCCGGCCGGTATCCTTCTCTTCCGGAGCGTTCTGTTCATCACAGAGCCGGTACGCGCCGGAGAAATCACCACAGACGCCGCACCCCTTGCCCCCTTGTGGACAGCGGGTCGCCGGATCGATGGTCGTTACCTTGACCGCCGTCACCGGCTGGTGTGACGCGAGAGGCCGCAGCAGGGCACAGCTCAGTTCGGTCTTGCCGCTGTTACGTCCGAAGGAGCCGATCATCAGCATCCCCGGCCATCTCTCCCGCTCCATCACATCTCATCTCCCACCAGACACCTTTTCGACGGCGCACTCTAGCATGAGGCTGGGGGAAAAGGCCAGATATAGACTCGAGCGCCGGCCGTTTCTTCCCCGTTCAAAGGCACCTGTTTCGGCGCAAAAGACTTGCCTTGCCCCCGCCCCCCTGCTACCGTCCGGGGCATCCTGTTTTCTCTCCACGAAAGGGAAGAGGTATGATTGATCTCCACCCCATCGGCACAATTCACTCCCCCTTCACCAGCATCGAGAATATGCCGATCCAGCCGGCGGGTGCGGCCGAGGTCGTGGGGAGTGTCGTCGTGTATCCCCCCTACGATCAGGGGCTGGCCGACCTCGATGGATTCAGCCATGTCTATCTGATCTACCACTTTCACGCCGCCGTCCGCACCGCCATGACGGTGACGCCGTTTATGGACAGTCAGCCGCGCGGGGTCTTCGCCACCCGCTCCCCCTTGCGCCCCAATCATATCGGGCTCTCCATCGTCCGCCTGCTACAGGTGGAAGGGAACCGTCTTCAAATCGCCGGCGTCGATATCCTCGACGGCACGCCGCTGCTCGATATCAAGCCGTACATCGCCCCCTTTGACGCCGTCGGCGAAAGCCGACACGGCTGGTTTCGCGGCGATGTCACCTCTGTGCGTCAAAAGCGCTCGGACGACCGTTTTCGTTAGCAAAAGAGTATTTTGGGAGGGATTGTCATGCTCAAACATATCACCACCTGCCTCATCGCCGGGATCGTGGTCAGCCTGCCGGTCGGCGGCACCATCCTCATCGTCGGGGCGCTGGAGAGCTCCATCTCGACGGCAGGACTCGACCGACTCCCCTTTTATGTACCGGGACTCGGGCTGCTCCTCGCCTTTGTCGCCCTTTACCTGCTCGGCCTGCTCACCTCAACGCTGATCGGGCAGTGGATCTGGAAGCGGATTGATCGGCTTTTTGAGCGGCTTCCTGCTTTGGGTCGACTTTACGTCTCGCTCAAGCAGATCCTCGGCTACGGCGAAGGGGAGGAGGCGGTCTTTCATGAGGTGGTTCTCGTCGCCGACCCGCAGCGCAATGCTCATGAACTCGGGCTGGTGACCCGGCGCTACATGAATGAGGCGGGCGAGGAGCAGGCGGTAGTCTTTATCCCCGGCGCCCCAACCCCGACCAACGGGCGGATGCTCCTGCTTCCGGCAGACCAGTTCACCCCCACGACGATGAGCGTCCACGACGCCCTCAAAGCCTTGGTCACCCTCGGAAAAACCGACATTCCCCAGACACCTCCGGCACCGTAAGATGCCCTTCATCCTCGACAGCGTCGTCCCTTGGGGACGTTCCTTCGACGAATACATCGCCATGTTTTTACTGAGCGACAAAGATCTGCAAACGCGGATTCTCGGCTGCAGCGATGGCCCAGCCAGCTTCAACGCCGAACTGCATCAGCGCGGCGGCACGGCTCTCTCTGTCGACCCTCTCTACAACTTCTCACCCGCAGCGATTTCAGGGCGGATTGACGCGACCTGTGCCACCATCCTCGCCCAACTTGAAGCCAACCGTGACGCCTACCACTGGGAGCGCTTCGGTTCTCCGGCCCAGCTTGGTAAAGAGAGGATGGCGACCATGCAGCGTTTCCTTGCCGATCTGCCGCAGGGAAGAGCCGAGGGACGCTATCTACCGGCAGCATTGCCGCAACTGCCTCTGGCGACGGGAAGCTTCGATTTAGCGCTCTGCTCACACTTTCTCTTTCTCTATAGCGACCATGTTGATCTCAACTTTCACCTGCAGGCGGTCGATGAACTCTGTCGAGTCGCCAGTGAGGTGCGGATTTTCCCTCTCGTCACCCTTGCCGATACCCCCTCTCCTCATCTCGAACCATTACGTCATCACCTCGACCAGAGCGGACTGATGCACAGCATCGAAACCAGCAATTATCACTTTCAGAGCGGCGGCGATCAGATGCTGCGCATCCTTTCTCCAGACTGACCATCGCTTCAGGCTCAGTCCCTACAAAAATGACAAAAATAGTTATACTTTTCAGCATGTTAACTTGACTATTATGATCATTTATCTCTTGACAGATCGCAAGAGACGGCGGAATATTATCAAGCTATTCGCATAAACTGTTATTGGAGAAGGCCAATGTCTGCCGTATGCCCTATCGTGAGTCATCAGGTCGATGAGAACAAGGTCCGGCTTGTCGCACTCTGCACCACCTTGCTCTCTCTTGCTGCTTGCTACACCCTCTCGCCTGTCCTGATCAGTCTGCTTGTTTTCGATTTTTTTCTGCGTGCCTTTGCCCTCGGCCCTTTTTCCCCGCTGGCCCGCGTTGCGGATCTGCTCCTTTCATTTCTCCCGCTCGACCCCACGCTGACGAACTATGGGCCCAAACTCTTTGCCACCCGTTTGGGGTTTGTCATGCTCGCCCTGATCGCCCTAGCGACCGGGGCGGAACTACTCCTTGCCAGCAAGATCATGCTATTGATGCTCGCACTCTTTGCCTTTTTAGAAGCGGCTTTTTCTTTCTGCGTCGGCTGTGTCATCTATTCGCAGCTGCAGCGTTTGCGCCACGCCATCTGAATTGAAGGAGGAGATCATGTCGGACTGCGAAAAACTGGAGAAGTGCCCGTTTTTTATCAAGTACGAAGGAAGTCCCGAGTTCAAAACACAAGGGTTCAAGAACCTCTATTGCACCGGCCCGTTACAAAGCCAGTGCGCCCGCATCGATTTCAAAGCAAAGACCGGAGCACCACCAAGCGAGAATCTCTCCCCCTCGGGGGTTGAATTCTGCTGATAAAATTTACCAAGAAACAAGGGCCACAGTCTATGACTGTGGCCCTTGTCGCTTTACAAATCGATTCTTTTTATCAGGGAGTCACTTGCCCCCCTTGTCGATAACTCTTGCCAATTCGTCTTCCAGCTGCTCAAGCGTCACGGGTTTTACCAAATAGCCATCAAATCCCGCAGTGAGCCCCCGCGCACGCTCTTCTTTGAACGCGTGGGCGGTCATCGCGACAATCGTTGACGCCCCTTTTTGCATTGTCATCTCGGTCTCACGGATAAAACGCAATGCCGCGTAACCATCCATCTCCGGCATCTGGATATCCATCAGGATCACGTCGTAGGCTGGCTTCTTCTGCCAAAGTGCAATCGCCTCGCGCCCATTACGGGCAATATCAACCTTGTGGCCAAGTTTTTCCAGCATCATCACCGCAGTACGACAGTTAACGGGATGATCCTCTGCTACAAGAATGTTCAACGTTCGCCCACCTGCGGCGAGACGCTTCTTCGTATCGCCTTGTCGCCCCTCTCCCCTAAGAGCAGCGGCAGATTTTTCTCGCACCAACGGCACGTTGAAGAAGAAGCAGCTCCCTTCACCTTTTCGGCTTTCAAGTTGAAGCTCTCCCCCTCCCATCAAAGCGACGAGGCGACGACAGATCGATAGCCCCAGTCCCGTCCCGCCGAACTTGCGGGTCGTTGACATATCCTCTTGTTGAAACGGTTCAAAAATCGCCTGTTGCATGCTCTCATCGATACCAATACCGGTATCCTTGACCCGAAATTCGACCGTGATTGTCTCGTCAGACTCTTTAAGTGGGGTCACAACCAGCGCGATTTCCCCCTCTTGAGTGAATTTCACCGCATTGCCGACGAGGTTAAGTAAGATCTGCTTTAAGCGCAGAACATCGCCAAGTAAAACCTCTGGCAGCGTCGGTTCCACATCGAGTGTCAGTTTCAACGCGCGGTGATAAATCCGCGACTTCTGATTTTCGAGGATCTCGTGGAGTATTTTTCGCAGCGGGAAAGGATTCGAATTCAGTTCGACCTTTCCCGCCTCAATCTTCGACAAGTCGAGAATGTCACTGATCAATTCAATCAGGGTCTCACCCGACTGTTCAATAATCATCAAATACTCCTGCTGTTCCGGCGTCAAGTTGGTGAATCTGAGAAGCTGCACCATCCCGACAATGCCGTTCATCGGAGTACGAATTTCATGGCTCATATTAGCGAGAAAATCGCTTTTGGCCTGATTGGCAATTTCTGCTGTTCGCCGCGCCTGCAAAAGCGCCTTTTCATAATTGACGTGCCGCGACATATCTCGAGAAAGAGCAAGATAGATCACCCCCTGCGGGGTTCCGACTGGAGAACAGGCGACCTCGACCGGCAAAAGGTCACCATTCTTACACCGGTGCGTACTCGTCATGATCGTTGCCTGCCCCAAGATCATCTTCTGGAATTGCCGTAGCAGGGTTGCACTGTCGTGGGAAACATCGACATCGCCGATCATCATGGCGAGGAGTTCTTCACGTGCGTAGCCGAGCATCTCGCACGCCTGACGGTTAACCTCAACGATCCGCCCCCGCTCGTCACTGACAAAGATCGCCTCAGCGGCCAGATCGATCAGGCGCTTTAAAGTCTCTTCGCTCTGCCGCAAAGCCTCTTCAGCCTCTTGTCGTTCACGAATATCCCGCGCCGTGGCGACAATATTAACCGCCTGTTCAATGTGGGTTGCAGCGAGGCGCACCTCGACCGGAAAACTCCCACTCGCACTCCGGCTATGGTGCATGCCAACAAATGATTCCGTGGTCCACAACTCATCGGTTTCTACCTCTGACCTTGAGCCGACAATCGCCCCCACCCCCGGGATAATCTCATCGATATCCATGTCCAAGACAGCGTCTCTTTTTAAATGGAGTGCGCGACAGGCTGAGGCGTTGCACTCTCTGACCCGTCGGGTCTCGAAATCAAAAACATAGAGTGCATCAGGAACCATGTCATAGATGGTACGAAGTTCCTCCTGAACCTCGTCAGTCTCTTTTTTGGCCGATTCGAGGCGGCGATTGACCACCAGAAGCCGCATGATCAAGAGAGAGATCACCACCAGAGCAACTCCAAAGGTCATCAAAGCACGCCGATAAGTGAACCAGATATCGTTCAACGTAAAGTGGGGGATCTCATCATAAGGAGCAATACGCCGAAGACGCATCAACTGTTCGACCGGAAGATAGTCGGCAGGGATGGTGAATCCTTCAATCTGGGCCTGGCTCATCACGTCCGTACCGTGCGGTAACCCCAACAGAGCTGCGGCAACACGCCGAGCCAGATCGTCATCGACATGCGGCAAGGCGACAAATGGCCACTCGGGATAGAGATGGGTCGAGAGACGACAGGGGTAGCCGGGCAGGTTTTGCGCATTGATCACTTTAACTGCCCCGAGATCGAGTCGACCTGCAGCGGCAAGCCGTTCTAAAAGTCCGGTCCGGACAAATCCGACATCGGCCTCACCGGCAAGGACGGCCTTGACAACCTGATCCTGAGGAACACCAGTGGTGACAAACTGTTCGCTTTTTGGCAAAGGATAACCGGATTGGAGGATTTCATACATTTGCATCTGAAATCCCCCGAAGACCTCTGAGGCCGTTGAAACACAGGCAATTTTTTTCCCTTCGATATCAGCAAGGGTCGCAATCCCTGTCGCATCGGCACGGGTAAAAATCACCCCGCCAAAGACCTTAAGGGGAACCTCCTGTTCCGTCGGGATCACTGTCGCCAAGACACCGGAAAAACCGCTGAGCTGCCGCAAAACAATATAATGTGACGGGTTGGTAAAAACGAAATCGAGACGATGCTGCTGTAACGCCTGCAGCATCTCTTCATGGTTAAGTGGAAGGAGGGTAAAACAATAGCCATCAACCGCTTCACTGAGAGACGCAACCAGAGGTGTCCAACTTTCCAACACTTCTGCCTTGGGACGATGCGCCAGAATACCGATAGAGAGATTCTTCTCAGATGCGTTGGCAAAACTCTCAACCGCGACAAGTATCACGAAGAGCAGAATGACGGAAAACAAAGACCTCGGTATCACAGATTATCCTCGGGGAAGGTAAGTTGCGCTCACCAGACGATGAAGCGATGCGGGGGCGTTGAGAAGCCCCGCTGAGACCATGACATCGGACATCTTTTTCGCCGCCTGAAGAAGATTTGACTTCTTGCCCGAGAGAAAATGACGGTTCTGGACCAGATTGGGGAGATCAAGCCCACGGAAACCACCGAGGATCTCGTCGGCAGAGAGGGGAATTCGGGAAGTCATACGAAAAGCGGCGTCATAAGGGTTACGACGAAAATGTTCCAAGGCTCTGAAATAGCCTTGCGTCATCCCCTGTAACGCCAAGCGATGCCTGTTCAGAACACTCTCTTTGACCGCCAGAACGTCGAAAATCGCCGCCGGGATCTGGCGGCTGTCGAAGAGCCGATGCATCCCCGCCTTCTCAAGGCGGGTTGCAACCGGCTCATAGGTCACAAAAGCATCGGCGCAGCGGCAGGCATCAAGCTGCTGATCGACGGGAAGCGCGTGCACCTTTACTTGGGCCTCACTAAGATTCGCCTCACGTAATGCCAGATGCAACATATAGGCCCCAAGAGCACTCTTTTCGACCCCGACCGTCTGCCCTTTAAGGTCTTGCAATTGTTTTATTTTCGGCGTGGCCATAATGACATCGGCGCCGGCAGAAACATCAAAAACAAGAACAACGGTTAATGAAATCCCTTCGTCCCGAGCCCGCAAAACCTCGTCCAGGGTCAATGCTGCTCCGTCGGCCTTTCCTTCTCGCAACAGCGCAAGGGACTCGGTGGCCGAGCGTGTTTCACATAATTCGACCGCCAACGACTCACGGATCCACCCCTCATCCCGTGCGAGAAACATCAACTCGTACCCCGGCCAGGGATGGGCTGCGATTCGACACGGTAAAGACTTTGAACATCCCCCCATAAGGGGAAAAGAGAGAACCCCTGCTAATCCCCAGAGAAAATCCCGTCGCGACCAAAGCATGGGAACCACTCCTTTTCATGGCAGATCGCGTAAACATCGTCGAATGACCGACGTCGCTCACAAGAAATGCGTCTCAAAACAATGCAATTTGGCATAAAATGACGCACGCCCCATTCCCCACCTTCATTCGTTTTTCAAACCTGCATTAAAAATACCACATAACAAAAAAAACACCTCTTCGTGAGAAGAGGTGCCGACTAAACATTGCCACCCAGAAGAGAATTATTCTCATCTACCCCTTTGACACCTCTTGGGCCCGCTGTAATGCCGCGGCGATATCCTCTTTATGCGCCGGCTTGGCGATGTAGTCGTCAAAACCGGCTTCTAGAAGATGCTCACGATCATGACGCAGTGCACGGGCGGTCAGAGCAACGCTGCGCAGAGGACGATTTTCATGCAGGGCAATTTTCTGCATCTCACGCAACGCCTCTTCTCCATCCATCACCGGCATCTGAATATCGAGGATCACCAGGTCAAAAGCGCCCTCCCTCCAGTGCGCAACGGCTTCTTCGCCATTGCCGCAACTGACTGTCTCGTGGCCGTAATACTGCAACACCTTTTCAAGGTAGAGGAGGCTGATTTCGTGATCTTCGGCAATCAGAACCCGTAACCGCCCCACCGGTGTTGATGGTCTGCTTATCATCGGAAATTCCCCCTTTTTGTGAGTCCGGCTAAACCTCATCTCAACATGGAAGCTGCTCCCCTTGCCTTCACAACTTTCAACCCGGATTCCACCGCCGAGGAGTTCACTGTAGCGCCGACAGAGGGTCAGGCCAAGGCCGCTGCCTCCGTAACGTCGGCTATTGCCCATCTCGGCCTGAACAAAAGGACGAAAGATCTGCGTCATCGTCTCGTTGGACATGCCGATCCCGGTATCTATTACGCTTACAGCGACAAGCAGAGAGTCCGCCTCTTCCTCAACCAGACGACTGCGCAGAGTAATCCCCCCCTTGTGCGTAAACTTGATGGCATTACCGATCAGATGAAGAAGGACCTGCTTGAAACGCTGACGATCTCCGCACAAAAAAGAGAGCATCCGGTCATGCTCAAAAGAGAGAGAGAGCCCCTTCTTTTCGATGAGGTGCCACTGACTCGCCGCGACCGCCTCTATTGCTTGAGCCAGGTTAAAATCAACACTGCGCAGCGGCCTCTCTTCGGCCGCGCTGTGTGAGAGTTCGAGAATTTCGTCGATCAATTCGAGCAGGCTGGCTGAGCTCTCGTCAAGGGTCGTCAGATACGCCTCTTGCTCGGAGTCGAGGTCAGAGAGTTTGAGCAGCTGAGACATCCCGACGATACCGTTGAGAGGAGTTCGAATTTCGTGCCCCATCACCGCCAGAAATTCCCCCTTGACCCGATCAGCCGCCTCAGCCGCATCGCGAGCCCGGCGCAAGTCAGTCTCCATCCGACTGCGGATCACCTGACGCCAGGCCCCGTCGAGAAAGAGCTGAAGCTCTTCACCGTCAGCGGCATCGTAGACCTCCTCTTTGTTGGCGACCGCCACCACCGCCACAATCTCTTCCTGATCGAAAATCGGGACAAAAAGAATCCGCTCGAGCGGAATATGCCCTTCGGGAACCCCCTTCTTCCCCGGATGATCTGCGGCATAGTTGTTGACAACAACCAGGCGCCGCTGGCGTACCGCCTCGGCCCAGAGCCCGGCCTCGGCCAACGGAACCTTACGGGGAAAGTCCTGAACCCGACAGGCATCGTTCGTCCCTTCAGAGCAGGCAAAGAGAGTGAACATCGCTTCTTTTTCGTCATAGAAAAAGAAGAAACCGACCTTGCTGGTGGTATGCTGCACCGCCGTTTCAAGGGCGAAACGACAAACCTCCCCAGGGCTTTTACCACTCATCGCCCCGAGTCGGGTTAACGCCTGCAGATAATCACGATGCCGCTGACGCTGAAGAGCATGCCCCTTTTCGGTACTGATATCGCGAATGACTCCAATCAGGCTCAGAGGCCTCCCTTGATCGTCACGCTGGAACCTTCCCCAACCATGCACCCAGCGTTGGCGACCATCACTGACCCGCTGTATTCGGTACTCTTTATCGAAGTTCGCTTCGGGATCAGCAGCTATCCCCTGATAATAGGCCGCCATCATCGCCCGATCCTCGGGGGCGACAATCTCAAGCCAGTTGGCCAGCGTTTTCGGATAAGCAGAATCGATTCCGAAGATCTCTTCGAGAAAAGCGGTGCACCCCCACCAGTCATTGACCAGATCGAAATGGTAGCAGCCAAGAGCGGCCGCGCGCTGGGCATCCTGAAGCCAAAGGTCTTTTTGCGCCAGACGTAACGCCTCCGCCCGGTGAGTGGAGACCTCTCGGGCGAAGGCACAGGAAAACTCCTGCTCACCGTTCGTGACATAACAAGCCCGAATCTCGGCCTGCTGAAAGCGACCAGCTCCGGTACGCTGCCTCGCCTCAAAAATCAACTCTCCAGCCTTTTTGAGCTCCTGCCAGTGCGCCTCCCACATCTCCTCTCCGAAATCGGGGGCGACATCAAAGACAGTCATCGAGAGAAGCTCTTCCTGACTGTATTCGAGAGAACGACAGGCCGCAGCGTTGACATAGGTCAGCCGCCCGGCGGCGTCAGTCCAGAAGATCGGCTCAGGCACCCGGTCCATGGTGACCCTGGCGAGTTCTCCATTTAATTGTGACAAAAAGTGCGCAGCCATTATCTACCCCCAAACCCCAAATGCCTCAAGAGATTACTCCACAAGATACGCGTAAAACCGATAACCAAACAACACGAATCGATAGCATCGTCAAACATCACACGAGAAAAATCTCTTTAAAGGGCCATTCCACCCAAACCGTTGTCCCTTCGTAAGACGAGCTGAGATACCCGATCTCTCCCCCATGAACCTTGACCACTTGTCGCGCCAGATAGGTCCCCAACCCCGTCCCTCCCCGTTTGCCACAGGTGCTGTATTTGTCAAAAAAGTGGCGACGAAGCGCATCGGGTACCGCACCCATATTGTGAATCGTGACGCATACTCCTTTATCACGCAGCTCAACAGAGAGGGTGACCACCCCACCGACCGGAGAGGCCTCGATGGCATTCTTTAAAAGATTGCTGAACATCAGGGAGACAAGAAGCTTCTCACCCCAGAGGCGAAGCCCCTCTTTCTCTTCGCCTTCAAAGGGCAAGCGCAGGTCAAAACGCACCTGTTGCTGCTGCAGCAGAGATATGAACTCTTCGTGCAGCCGCTGCAACAATGGGAGCAACTCAATCGCCTCCCCCTCCACCTGATAGGTTCCAGTCTCCATCTTATAAAGTTTGAGAGAGAGGTCGATCTGAGCGAGCATCTTCTCCCCCGACTCACGAATGAACTGGAGGTTTTGTCGCTGATCATCGGTCAGATTTTCATCGGCAAGCATCAAGAGGGGAAAATTGAGAATCGCATTAAGGGGGGTGCGCAGGTCGTGCCGAATAATCCTCTCGACATCCTCCCGCAATTCCTCGTTTCGTTTGCGTTCGCTGATATCCATCAGGATACCGCTCCAGCGAGGGTTCTCGCCTCTGTGATCGAGGCGGGTGAGACTTACGGAGACGATCTTCTCACTCATTTCGCCACAACCAAGACGCCACTCTCCCTGAGGGTGAGGATCGTCAACCCCGCTGAACATCCGCCGCACCAACGGCCGGTCGGCTTCACAAACCGTCTCCAGCAACAACTCTCGCGACGGTAACACCTCATAGGGTTCGTAACCGAGCAGACGGTAGAGTTCGTCCGACCAATGCAGACCGTCTTCTCGCTCATCGAAACTACCGAGGCGAGCCAGTTGCTGGGCCTCTTTGAGATGGGACTCGCTCTGTCTTAGCTCCTCTTCGCCTTGGCGGCGACGGGAAATCTCCATGGCGAGGTTACGGTTCACACTCTCTAACGCCGCCGTCCTCTCACGAACCCTCTCTTCGAGACGATCCCGCGCCTGAGCCAGATCATGATTGCGGTGCTCAATGGAGTTGACCAAAGCGATCAAAGAACGTGAGAGTGTCGCGACTTCATCATCCCCTGGGACCAGAGTGATCTCTTCAAGCGTCATCTCTCCTTGGCGGATCAGATCAGCTTCGGCGGCAATTTGCCGTAACGGTCGCCCAAGACGCCAGGCCGCACCAATCCCGATCAACGAGAGGATAAGACCGAGCCCGATGCCATAAACAAAGATCTCCTGCTGCAGCTGCTGCGCCGGCAAAAACGCTTCTACCGCGTGTTCTCGCACGATGACCGTCCAACCCAACCCCGGATAGTCCCGGAACCCGGAATCCCGAGAGAATCCAACGAGGTACTCCCGACCATCGGGCCAAACCAGGGTTGTCGCTCCGCTTGTCGCTCGCGACGTTCTGATCTGCGTCATCAACTCTGGCGGAATCGTCTGAAGAGCCGCCGGACCGAGAAGCACCTCGCCATCACGATTGGCGACGAGAAGCTCGGGAAGTTGCATCGTATCTTCCCCCCGCAGCAAGGTGTCACGAACCTCTCGCGCCCACTCCCAAGAGAGATGAGAACAGAGAACCCCGATCACCTCTCCGTGTGCATCACGTACCGGGGCGGCAACATCGACAAAACGCAGATTTCCATCCGGAGGAGCCAGCATGTACTTACTCAGCAGTAGAGCTCCGTGAACATCCCCAACGTAGTTCCCCTGCAAACCGGCGGAAAACCAAGGTCGAGCTGAAACATTTTTCCCTTCCAACAGACCGTCACTGCCGGCAATGACATTCCCATCCTTGTCGGTCAAACCGATCCAGGCATGCATCGGATAAGTATCTTTGAGCCGCTGCAGCACCGCTCGCTTCTGCAGCGGATCGATGGCGAGATTGGCGAGAACCGGCCAGGTGGTCATCAGATCGATCTCACGGTAGCGTTCAAACATTCCGCGATCGAGTTTGTCACACATCTGAAAGGCGAGTTCTGTGAGCGTCGCCGTCGTCTCCTGTCGAATCAGCTCCCGTCCGCGCCAGCCGAAGTAGCTGCTGACAAGAACCGAAAGAAGTAGCGATAGAGTCACCATCGCCACTCCAATGCGGGTACTGAAACTGTAATTTGCCAAAGTCATCGACTGCCCCTCCCTGCCGTATCACAGCATGCTCAAACAGGATTAAACTAGCACAATGTGGGGCATTCTAATGCAAGGCAAACGCCAAACAAGACCACGACAGTCATAAATGCCTCCACAGGGGGTGAAGGAAAAAAATTCAGTCCCTTTTTTCAAGACTTAAGAAGAGAAAAAAACCGAGAAGGGAAAAAACTCCCTTCTCGGTTCTGGAGATAAGGTGAAACAGCTGCGAACAGACCAAGCGAATCCGCGGATTAAAAAGCCCCGCCCCCGATTACCTTGTAGAGGGTGACCCGGGCCGCCAGTCGCTGACGGCGCAGATCAACCAGAGTCGATTCGGCACTCAACAATTCCCGTTCAGCGGCGAGCAGGGTGAGTTGACTGTCAACCCCTTGTTCATAGCGGAGCAGGGCAATGTCGCGGCGACTGCGGCTCGCTTCCAACAATTCCTGTTGAGCCGCAAATTGAGCATCAAGGGCGACGAGCCCACTCAGCGCATCGGCCACTTCACGAAAACCATTCTGAATCGCAGCTTCATACTGAGCGATGGCGATCTCCTGATTTTTCTTTGCCACCTCAAGGTTGGCCCGGTTGCGACCGGCATCGAAGATCGGGAGTGAAACCTGCGGCGCGAAGCTCCAGACTCCGGCGCCCCCTTTAAAAAGCCCCGACAGTTCGGAGCTGGCGGTTCCGAGGGCTCCGGTGAGGGTGATACTCGGAAAGAAGGCGGCGCGGGCGGCGCCGATGTGGGCGGTGGCAGCCATAAGTTGATGCTCGGCACCTACAATATCAGGGCGGCCCAAAAGAACAGAAGACGGGAGTTCAGACAAGGCAGGAACAAGCAGCGCATCGTCAGCGGCCAGAGCCTGTGGCAGAAGCTCTTCAGGGAGCGGCGCACTGACCAGCAGCTGCAACGCCTGTAGCGCTGCGGCGGCCTGACGCTCAGCGGCGGCGACAGCGATGCGGGCGGCCGCCACCTGCGAGCGGTTCTGTTCCAACTCGAACAGCGAGACGACCCCCGCCTCAAAACGCCGGCGCACCAGCGTCAATGACGCCTCGCTTCGAGTAAGAGTCGCGGCGCTCAGCCCCAACGTCTCCCGTGCCGCCGCCAATGCAAGGTAGCTTGAGGCAACATCGGCGACCAGACTCAAACGCACGCTGCGCTGCGCCTCGCTCGTAGCAAGGTAGCTCTGCAGCGCCTCTTCTTTTAGGTTTTTTACCCGCCCAAAGAAGTCGAGTTCAAAGGTGGTGACCCCGACTGAGAGGCCATAGCGCCGCGAGGTGATGGCGCCGCCAACGCCGGAGAGGTCTGCGGGGACCCGCTGTAGCGAAGCTGAAGCTCCGGCATCGACTTGCGGGAGGGCAGCGGCCGCCTCAATACGATAGAGGGCGCGGGTTCTCTCCATAGTGAGCAACGCAACCTTGAGGTCACGATTATTCTTCAGAGCCTGCGTGATCACCTGACGCAGTTGCGGATCGCTGTAAAAAGTTTCCCAGGCGGGGAGACTGGCATCCTTTTCCTCTTGCACCGCCGTCGGCCAAGCATCGGCCACAGGGAACTCCGGGCGATCATAGTGCGGCGTAAGAGAGCAGCCCGACAGAGCAAGGAGCGTTGCGATCAGGACAAGTATATTTTTCATGTTACGCTCCCTGCGCGTCGGTCCGGGCGTAGCGCTTGCGGCCGAAGAGCTTTGAAACCTGGACAAAGAAAAAGGGGATAAAGATCAGGTCGATAAAGGTCGCGGAGAGGAGTCCGCCGGTCACGGCGGTACCGATGGCGTTCTGTGCCGCCGCTCCCGCCCCGTTGGTCAGCGCCAGCGGCAGCGTCCCGAAGAAGAAAGCGAGCGAGGTCATGATAACCGGCCGCAGTCGAATGCGTACCGCATTGCGGGTCGCCTCAACCAGCTCATACCCTTGATGCAGCTGTTCCTTGATGAACTGGATGATCAGGATAGCGTTCTTGGTTGAGAGACCGACAGTGGTGAGCAGACCGATCTGCAGGTAGACATCGTTGGGGAGCATCCGCAGACTCACCGCCGTCACCGCCCCGACCAGCCCCAGAGGGAGCATGAGAAGGTTGACGAAGGGGATGGTCCAACTCTCGTAAAGGGCCGCCACCGCGAGAAAGACGACCAACAGCGAGATCGCATAGAGGGCCGGGGCCTGCGCCCCGGCACGCTTCTCCTCGTAGGAGAGGCCGGTCCACTCATAGCCGATACCGGGTGGGAGCTTGGCGACCATCTCTTCCATGGCGGTCATCGCCTCACCGGTGCTGATCCCGGGTGCGGCCTGCCCCATGATCTCCACCGATGGAATGCCGTTGTAGCGCTCAAGCCGCGGCGAGCCGTAGCTCCAACGGGTGGTGATGAAGGACGAGAGAGGTACCATCTCGCCGGCACTGTTGCGCACGTGCCAATCACCGATATCCTCCGGGAGCATGCGAGCGCTCGCCTCCCCCTGAATGTAGACCTTCTTGACCCGACCATTCTCGATAAAGTCGTTGAGGTAGCTCCCCCCCCAGGCGGTGGCGAGCAGGGAGTTGACATCGGCGAGAGAGACCCCGAGCGCCCCGGCCCGTACATCATCAACCTCGATGGAGAACTGGGGACTGTCTTCCTGGCCGTTGGGGCGCACTGCCACCAGTCGCGCGTCCTGCGACGCCATCCCGAGCAGCATGTTGCGCGCCTCCATCAACTTACCGTGACCGACCCCTCCACGATCCTGCAACTGCAGATCGAAGCCGTTGGCCTGGCCAAGCTCGATCACCGCCGGCGGCGAAAAGGCAAAGGCGAGACCGTCGCGAATCTGCGAGAAAGCCCCCATGGCCCTCCCGGCCACAGCCGCCGACTTGAGGGAAGGGTCCTGACGCAGCGACCAGTCCTTAAGTTTGACGAAAGCAAGTCCCATATTCTGCCCCCGCCCGGCGAAGCTGAAACCGGCAACGGTGATCAGTGAATCGACCGTCGCCGTCTCGTTAGTGAGGAAGTGCTCTTCCATCTGTTTGATGACTTCGATGGTCCGGGCCCGGGTTGCCCCGGCCGGGAGCTGCACTTGGCAGATGATGAACCCCTGATCCTCGTCGGGGAGAAAAGCGGTCGGCAGACGGGTGAAGAAAAAAACCATCGCGGCGACAATCGTCCCGTAGATGACAAGGTAGCGTAACGGCTGACCGAAGGAACGTCCAACAAGCCGTTCGTACTTGCCCCGACCGAAGTCAAAGACCTGGTTGAAGCGGCGGAAGAAGGCGCCGAGCGGCCCCTTGCTGCCATGCTCATCCTCTTTCACCACCGGTTTGAGGATGGTGGAGCAGAGGGCCGGGGTGAGGATCATCGCCACCAGCACCGAAAGGACCATCGCGGCAATAATCGTGATGGAGAACTGGCGATAGATGACCCCGGTGGACCCGCCAAAGAAGGCCATGGGGAGAAAGACCGCGGTCAAGACCGTGGCAATCCCGATCAGAGCGCTGGTGATCTGCCCCATCGACTTGATGGTGGCGTCGTGGGGGGAGAGCCCCTCCTCGGTCATGATCCGCTCGACGTTTTCGACGACGACGATGGCGTCGTCAACCAGCAGACCGATAACGATGACCAAAGCGAACATGGTCAGGGTATTGATCGAAAACCCTGCCACCGCCAGCACCCCCAGCGTCCCGAGCAGAACCACCGGCACGGCGATGGTAGGGATCAGGGTGGCGCGGATGTTCTGGAGAAAGAGGAACATGACGATGAAGACGAGGAAGACCGCCTCAATCAGGGTCTGGACCACCTCATTGATCGAGATCTTGATAAAGGGGGTGGTGTCGTAGGGGTAGACCGTCTTCACCCCGGCAGGGAAGTAGGTCTCAAGCTCGGCCATCTTCTCCTTGATCCGGTTGCCGGTCTCAAGGGCGTTGGCACCGGAAGCGAGACGGATCGCCATCCCGGCGACCGGCTTCCCTTTATAGCGCGCCTCGATGTCGTAATTCTCGGTACCGATGCGACACTCGGCGACATCCCGCAGCCGCACCGTGGCGCCGTCGGCGCCGGTACGCAGGATGATGTCACCGAACTGCTCCGGCGTCTGTAGCAAGGTCCGGGCGTTGATGGTGGCGTTGAGCTGCTGCCCTTCCACCGCCGGTGAACCGCCGAACTGCCCGGCCGAAACCTGAGCGTTCTGAGCTTGAACCGCAGCAACGATATCAGCGGTGGTAAGGCGGTAGTTCTTGAGCTTGGCCGGATCGACCCAGATCCGCATGGCGTTCTGAGAACCGAAAACCGTCACCTCGCCGACCCCTTCGAGGCGGCTAACGATATCCTGAACGTTGGCAACAAGATAATCGGTCAGGGTAAAGCGATCACGGCTCCCGTCCTCAGAGACCATGCCAACGATCATCAGAAAGTTGCGGGTTGATTTGACGACCTGAACCCCTTGGCGCTGCACCACCTGCGGCAGCAGCGGCGTCGCGAGCTGCAGCTTATTCTGCACCTGTACCTGAGCGATATTAGGGTCAGTCCCCGCCTTGAAGGTGAGGTTGATTGCCACCGCCCCGGCCGAGTCGCTGCTCGACGACATGTAGATCAGGTTGTCGATCCCGTTAAGCTTCTGCTCAATGATCTGGGTGACGGTATCCTGAACTGTCTGAGCCGAAGCTCCAGGATAGACGGCGTTGATGGTGATCTGCGGCGGCGCGATGGGGGGGTACTGCGACACCGGCAGGGTTTTGACCGCCAACAGACCGGCGAGCATGGTGGCGATGGCGATCACCCAGGCAAAGATCGGGCGATTGATAAAAAAACGCGGCATGAATGCCTCCTAAACAGGCGTGATTCTTTTAACAGATGTCGGACGAACTTAAGGCTGGGCGGTAACTTTGCCGAAGGTGAGCGCCTTGACCACGCTTCCCGGGCGGGCCTTCTGCAGCCCCTCGACGATCACCCGGTCGCCGGGATTGAGCCCCTCCTGCACCAACCAGTTCTCACCGATGGTGCGCAACACCTTGATCGGCCGCACCGCGACCTTCTCTTCGGCATCGACCAGCATCACCATCGCCGACCCGTCGGGAGCACGACTGACGCCTCGCTGCGGCACCAGCAGCGCCGTCTCGTTTACCCCCTCTTCAAGAGTGGCGCGGACAAACATCCCCGGCAAAAGCATCTGCTTAGGGTTGGGAAACTCGGTCCGCAGCGTCACCATGCCGGTGCTCTGCGAAACTGAAACCTCCGAGAACTTGAGCTTGCCGACCTCAGCATAGGGTGAACCGTCCTCAAAGGAGAGGGTCACCTTGGCCGCACCGCTAGCATCCGTCTTGAGCGTCCCGGAAGCAATCTGTCGCTTGAGCTGCAGCATCTCGCTGCTTGAGCGAGTGACATCGACAAAGATCGGGTCGAGCTGCTGAATCGTCGCCAACGCTGTTGCCTGCCCGACGCTCACCAAGGCTCCAGCGGTGACACTGGAGCGACCGATGCGGCCGGAGATCGGCGCGGTGATCGTGGTGTAGTTGAGCTGAATGCGAGCACTCTCCACCGCGGCCTTGGCCGCAGCGACCTCAGCCTCAGCGAGCTTGAGCGCCGCCTGGGCGTCGTCATGATCCTGTGGGCTCACCGCCCGGCTCTCAAGCAGACCGGCGTAGCGCTCGGCCTTAAGCTTGGCCGGCACGAGGTTCGCCTCCGCCCGCGCCAAAGACGCCTCGGCGCTCGCAACAGACGCCATGTAGAGCGCGGGGTCGATCTGATAAAGCGCTTCACCAGCTCGCACCGTTGCCCCCTCACGGAAAAGACGCTTTTGAATGATGCCACCGACCTGGGGCCGGACCTCGGCGATACGACAGGGGGCGGTGCGACCGCTCAGCTCACTGCTTAAGACCAGCACTTCCGGTGTCATGGTCACAACCCCCACTTCAGCCGGGGGACGAACAGCGGGAGCCGTCGGTGCCGCCTGTTCCTGGCAACCGCTCAGAATCAGTGCAAGAGAAAGGGTCGAAACGAGGAGGATACGAAAGAGGAGGAGACGTAACATGGTAACCTCAAGCTAGAGTGAATAAAAATTCAGCGAATATAAAACGAATGTACGTTCAGAATGCCGATTAAAAAAATTGCCGCGGCCTTAGCGTCGCACCGCGTCCCAACAGGCATCAACCACCTGCTCAATAAGTCTTTCGTCGAGAACGATCTCACCGAGGATGTGATCGCGCACCACAATGATCAACGGCCCAAAGGTCAACCCGTAGAGAAGGACCACCGGCAAATCCTTGATCACCCCTTCGGCGATGCCGCGCTCAAAAAGTTCGCGGCAAATCGGCGGCTCGGCTTCGGTGCCGAAGATCTGCTCGCGCCGATGTTTCGCCCCGAAGGGGGAGTTGTGAAACTGCTCAAGATAACGGAACTCGAGAGGGTGCACGATCAGGTAGTGCAAAAGTTCACGACAGATGGCGACAAAG
The DNA here is from genome assembly GCA_002869635.1 of Desulfuromonas sp. Classification (GTDB taxonomy): domain Bacteria; phylum Desulfobacterota; class Desulfuromonadia; order Desulfuromonadales; family BM515; genus BM515. Next base: position 25,243 of record PKUF01000065.1, read on the forward strand.
CGGTGACGGGTCGGCATCTCAGGGGAGAGATCGTCCACAATCGCGCCGTTGATCCTCATTTCAAGTTCTTTGACCACGGCATGGATCAGCGCCTCTCGATTCTCAAAATGACAGTAGATCGTCCCCGCCGCCACTTCGGCCCGCTTGGCGATTTGAGCCATCGGCGCCCCGTGAAACCCCTGCTCGACGAGGAGCTCAAGAGCCGCCTGCATGATATCGCTGCGTGTATCGGTTTTCATCATCCCTCCACACTGAATGAACGTTCAGTCAAGACTAAAGGGTTTCGCCTCGCAGCGTCAACCCCCAAAATGCATGGTGGTCTTTTTTATCTGGACAGATCGCTCGCCCCTCTTTAACCTCGCGACAGTCTCAACCCCCGAAAGAGGTTTCTGCATGGCCCTTCCCGCCACCATTCACCGCGTCGCCATCGAACTTGCCGACCTTGACCGACAGCAGTTTGAAAAACTCGACGCCACCGTCGCCCGCCACCCGTCCGAAACCACCGAACGACTGGTGTTGCGCCTGCTCGCCTACGCCCTCTGCTATCATGAGGAGCTCTGCTTCACCAAAGGCGTCTGTGCCGGCGACGAACCCGATCTCTGGTCGAAAGAACCGGATGGCCGCATCGGTCACTGGATCGAAGTCGGCCTCCCCGATCCAGAGCGGCTGATCAAGGCGAGTCGACACGCAGCACGCGTCGTCCTGCTCGCCAGCGGCGGCCCCCTTGAACGCTGGCTTGAACAGCATCAGAACAAGCTCGCGCTCTGTCGCAACCTGACCCTGCTCACCCTTGAGGCCGAGTTCATTGCAGCGATCGCCGGCGCCGTGCAACGGGTTATTGACTGGTCTCTCACCGTCACCGAGGGAGTTCTCTACCTCAGTAACAATGATACAACCCAGCAGGGGACGCTGCAGATTCTTCAGGGGGAGCGATGAACATCTGGATCGACGCCGACGCCTGCCCCCGTCAAGCTCGGGAGATCGTCTTTAAAGCGGCGCAGCGCCTGCAAATCAAAGTGGTCATGGTCGCCAACCAACCGATGCAGCGGCACCACACCTCGCTTATCTCATCCGTCCATGTTGGTGATGGTTTCGACGCCGCCGATGACCATATCGCCGAGTCCGCCACCACTGGCGATCTCGTCATCACCGCTGACATCCCCCTCGCCGCCCGCATCGTCGCCAAAGGTGCCGTGGTCATCGACCCCCGCGGCGACCTGCTCGATGAGAGCAACGTCAATGACCGCCTCGCCCTGCGCGATCTTCTTTATGATCTGCGCAACGACGGCGTCGTCAGTGGTGGTCCCGCCCCTTTCGGCGCCAATGACCGCAAACGCTTTGCCGCAACTCTGGATCGAACATTGACGCGATTGGCACGGTAGAAATCATGATCGATCAGCTTCACCACACCCTAAAAAACTGCCCCTCTCCCACCAGTTCACCACTGCGCCTGCAGGTCAGCAACTCAGCCGCCGCCAGCTTGCACCGGGGTCACCCCTGGCTCTATGCCGAGAAGATCACGGAACAGGGGCGCGAGGGGAGACCGGGAGAACTCGCCGTGGTCTATGACGGCAAGAAGCGCTTTGTGGCGCTGGGGCTCTATGATCCGACTTCCCCCTTACGGCTACGCGCTTTGCGCACCAGCCAACCCGGCCCTATTGATGCGTCGTTCTTCGCCGAACGGATCATCCGCGCTCTCGAACGACGGCGGCCTCTGCTGGCGACTGAAACGGACGGCTATCGCATGATCCACGGCGAAAGCGACGCCCTGCCGGGGCTGGTCGTCGATCGCTACGCCGGCACAGCCGTAGTGAAGATCTACACCCTGGCTTGGGCTCCTTACCTGGCGTGGATTCTCGAGAACCTGCTGAACCAGCAACCGCTGGAGCGGATCGTTCTGCGCCTGAGCCGCAGCGTTAAAGAGCATCCCGAGTTCCTCTATGGCCTGAGCGACGGACAGATCCTCTGCGGCCCTCCCATCACCAATACGCTCACCTGCCTTGAGAACGGCCTGCGCTTTGAGGTCGATCCGGTCCGCGGTCAGAAGACCGGCTTTTTTCTCGACCAGCGCGACAACCGCGCCCGGGTGCAGCAGATGGCCAAGGGGCGTACGGTTTTGAACGCCTTCTCCTACAACGGCGGGTTTTCTCTTGCCGCCGCCCGTGGGGGCGCTCGTGAGGTCACCAGCCTCGACCAGAGCGGCCCGGCCCTCGCCTCAAGTCAGCGCAACTTCGCCCTCAACGCCCATATCCCGGCGGTGGCCGCGGCCCAACATCACATCCTTGAAGATGACGCCTTCAAGGCGATGGCCCGTCTCGCTCAGCAGGGACGCACCTTTGACCTCGTGATCGTCGACCCCCCGGCTTTTGCCGTGCGCCGTTCTCAACTAAAACAAGCGCTTGCTGCTTACGGTCGCCTAGCCCATCTCGCCGTCAAGCTTCTCGCCAAAAACGGCGATATCGTCCTCGCCTCCTGCTCCAACCCCGTCTCCCCTGAGGATTTCCGCCGCACCATGTGCGAGGCCGCCACCCAGGCCGGACGCCCCTTACGCCAGATTCAAGAGACCGCCCACGCCCTCGACCACCCCCTCGATTTCACCGAGAGTCGTTACCTTAAGTGTCTCTTTGCCACATGCTAAAACACCTTGAACCTTCAAAAACCAGAAGGCCATGTAAGAATCGACACAATTGAGACCAATCTAATATTAATTCAAACAAACACGACTGATTTGCTCGCGGTATTTAAGATTTTTATCAGCGACCGTAATTATAATCCCCCCCCTAAAGACTCAAGCTATTCTGGAGGGGAAATGAACATTCTTGTTGTCGATGATGATCTGTTGACCCGCAAAGTCCTTGATACCTGCATAAGAAAGAACGGACATGAGTGCACCTGCGTCAGCAATGGCGAAGAGGCTCTGAGAGCCATCGAGGAGAACACGTACTGCCTTGTCTTTATGGATCTCAACATGCCGGTGATGGACGGAATCACTGCAACCAAAAAAATCAGGCAGGGTGCTTGTGGTTTTATCAATAAGAGAATTCCTATCATCGCGGCCACTGCCGAAACAACCAGCTCTTTTCAGTTGCAACGTAATGGGTTCACCAACTACCTCCGTAAACCCTTCTTCTTCAACAGCATCGAAGCGACCCTAGCAAGCTTTGGCTCCTGCAAAGACTATCTGGCGACTCCGCAACATCAGAACTGCCAGAGTCGATGCTACATGCTTTGAGGCACCTCTCAGACAGATGAGACGTGAGTTGACACGTTGCGCGCCAAAACACTGCCAACAAAAAAGGCGACTCCGAACAACACGTTCGGAGTCGCCTTTTTTACTATCACACATTCATTGCTAGGCCAATGAATCGACCGCCACGCGGTAGCGCGGGTCTTCAATCACATTGACCTCGATCATGCTCCCGGCATTGGCGAGCAGTGAGCGGCACTCGGGGCTGAGGTGTTTGAGCCGCAGACGCTTCCCTTGCGCCAGATAGCGCTCGGTCAGACTGTTGATCGCCTCAAGTCCGGAGTGAGCACAGACCCGTGAGCCGCGAAAATCGATCACCACTTCATCAGGGTCGTCGTTCGGGCTGAACTGATCGTGAAAGGAACGCACCGAACCGAAGAAGAGCGGCCCGTTGAGGCGATAGATCTTTATCCCATTGCCACCAAGAGAGGTCTCGGCGTAGATGCGGCGGGCATTTTGCCAGGCAAAAACCAGAGCCGAAACGATGACACCGACGGCGACGGCGATCGCCAGATCGGTAAAGACCGTCACCGCCGAGACCAACACCAGCACCAGCGCGTCACTGAGTGGAATCTTGTGGAGAATGCGCAGGCTGGTCCAGGCGAAGGTCCCGACCACCACCATGAACATCACCCCGGTCAACGCCGCCAGCGGAATCATCTCGATGAAGCTTGAGGCAAAGACGATAAAGACCAGCAGCGCCAGCGCCGCCGTGATCCCCGAGAGGCGACCACGACCACCGGAGTTGATATTGATGATGCTCTGACCGATCATGGCGCACCCCCCCATCCCGCCGAAAAAGCCGGTGACGATGTTGGCAACCCCCTGCCCGATGCATTCACGATTGCCCCGCCCGCGGGTCTCGGTGATCTCATCGACCAGAGTCAGGGTCATGAGCGACTCAATCAGGCCAATCGAGGCGAGGATCACCGCGTAGGGGAGGATGATCAGCAGGTTTTCAACACTTGGCGTCACCAGCGGCAGATGCCAAGTTGGCAGCCCCCCCGCCACCGAGGCGAGATCACCGACGGTTCGGGTATCAAGATCGAAACCGTGCACCAGCGCCGTGACGATGAGGATCGCTGCCAACGCCGAAGGGAAGGCGAGGGTCAGTTTGGGGAGCAAAACGATGATCGCCATGGTCAACGCCACCAGCCCAAGCATCCAATAGAGGGAGGGGCCCTGCAGCCACTGCATCGTCCCTGAGGCATCGGCGACCTTGAATTGGCCGAGTTGGGCGAGAAAGATGACGATGGCCAGCCCGTTGACGAAACCGAGCATCACCGGATGGGGGATGAGGCGGATGAACTTGCCGAGCTTGAGCAGCCCGGCCGAGACCTGAATGATCCCCATCAAGACCACCGTGGCAAAGAGGTATTCCACCCCGTGCTCGGCGACCAGATCGACCATCACCACCGCCAGCGCCCCGGTTGCACCGGAGATCATCCCCGGACGTCCACCGATGACCGCCGTGATCAATCCCACCATAAAGGCGGCATAGAGCCCGACCAGCGGGGCGACCCCAGCGACAAAGGCAAAAGCAACCGCCTCGGGTACCAAGGCCAGAGCGACGGTCAGCCCTGAAAGGAGGTCGGCTTTGCTGCTGGCGCTTTTTCTGACGATAAAATCAAACATTACCTATCCCTAACTTCTCGGATTTACGTGAAAAAAACGCTAACCATAGTCCTTTGGGGGGATGGAGACAAGGGAAATCTCCCCGCGCGCGGGTATACACCCCCCACTCCTGCGTTCAAAAACAAATTTGACATAGTAAAAATATCCACAATTAATATAAGATGCCTGCCTCCATCCACACTCAAGGTGAGCATAAACGTGAAATATAGAAGTGAAATTGACGGCTTAAGGGCATTGGCGGTCATTCCCGTCATTCTTTTTCATGCCGGGATCAAACCGTTTGCGGGGGGCTTTGTCGGGGTCGATATCTTTTTTGTGATCAGCGGCTATCTCATCACAACCATTCTGTTCTCAGAGATGGAGGATGACCGATTCTCCATCGTCAACTTCTATGAACGACGGGCCCGCAGAATCGTCCCGGCCCTCTTTTTTGTCATCCTTTGTTGCCTGCCATTTTCCTGGATCTGGCTCTCATCCTCTGACCTGAAAGACTTCAGCCAGAGCCTGATGGCTGTCGTCTCTTTTTCTTCCAACATTCTTTTCTGGCATGAGAGCGGTTATTTCGAAACCGCCGCAGAGCTAAAACCGCTGCTTCACACATGGAGTCTGGCGGTTGAAGAGCAGTACTATATCGTCTTCCCCCTCATCCTTTTGCTTTTGTGGAAACTCAGACGACGCTGGATCTTCTGCGCCATCTTCGCTGCGGCCATGCTCAGCCTGATCGCAGCCCAATGGGGCGCCTACAACATCCCTTCAGCCGCCTTCTTTCTGTTGCCCTTTCGCTTTTGGGAGCTCGCCATCGGGGCGCTCATCGCTCTCTACCTTCAGTACCGCCCGGCACAGCCAAACCTTTTATCGCAAAGTAGAAAAACCCGAGAGCTGCTCGGTCTGATCGGTCTCTCTCTGATTTTTTATTCGATCTTCAGCTTTGACAAAGCGACGCCCTTTCCTAGCCTTTACGCCTTAGCGCCAACCCTGGGAACAGGTCTGATCATTTTATGTTCAACCACTGAAACCTGGGTCAGCAAGATACTCTCAACCAAACCGCTTGTCGGCATCGGGCTGCTGAGCTACAGCGCCTATCTCTGGCACCAGCCGCTCTTTGTCTTTGCCCGGCACCAGCACCATGGCACACCGAAGCTCTCGACGTTACTGACCCTCTGCCTGGTATCCCTCGCCCTCGCCTACCTGATCTGGCGTTTCGTTGAGATTCCCTTTCGCAACAAGAACCTCTTTACCCGAAAACGGATCTTCAATCTCACCCTCTGTGGCTCACTCGCACTTGCCATCGCAGGCTATACGGGACACGCCAATGAGGGGTTCACCGGAAGGGTCTCTCTTGAGAAAAGAAAGATCGAGGCGTTCAGGAGATACGACTTTGCCTCTTTCTACAGGCTCGGAGACTGTTTTTTACGGCAGGAGCAGACCTACGCCGACTTTTCATCGGCGTGCTATGACGGCTCGATTTCAGACAGAGCGATGATCTGGGGGGATTCCCACGCGGCCGCCTTGTCATACGGGCTGAGCCAGAACGCCACGGAGCTCATCCAGATCACCAGCGGCAGCTGCCCTCCGCTGGTCGGCCTGACGCTCGACAAACAGCAAACCTGTACGGACATCAATGATTTCGCTCTCAAAACCATCGAGACCTACCTCCCGCAAAAGATCTACCTTCATGCCAACTGGCTGCTGTATCAAAATGAAGAGATCATCAAAAACAACGCCGCCCTCACAGGCTATCTACAATCGACGCTGCGTGAGATTGCTAAGCGTTCCCCAAACTCTGAAGTCTCCGTTGTCGGTGGCGTACCCCAGTGGGAGAAAAGCCTGCCCGATGTGTTAATCAAAAAGTCCCTCAAAGTAGATCAGACGATCAATCTGCCGCTCGAGAAGAAGACTTACCACGCCCTGACCCACATCGACACCGCCCTCAAAGCCTGCACAACTGAGGCCGAGGCAACCTTTGTCTCTCCCCTTGAGCTCTTATGTGTGGCCGACCTCTGCCCGGCCGTGATCGGGGAGCAGGGCGCTTTTTCACCGACGGCGTGGGATTACGGTCACCTGACGGCGGAAGGCTCTGTTCTGCTGGCAGACAAAGTCGAGACACGGGCAGAAAACCTCATGACTCCGGCCAAGATCAAACTCGTTCAGGGGACGCCACCACCTGAAGCGCCCTCCCCTGCCCCTTCACGATTCTGACCCCTCTCAGACGATACATCGCAAAAGAAAACGGCCCCGAGCGATCACCCGAGGCCGTTTCGAATCATCTCCGTGGAGAGACCTACCTTCCTTAGCGCCCGCTCCCCCGTCCGAACTCTCGGTCGAACGTCTCTTCCTGTTCGGGACTCCCGATCAGCAGCAACTCCCCCCCCATCAGCAGTGTCTCAGGTTGAGGTGAGAGCTGAGCCGCCTCCTCTCCCTTTGTCGGCAACAAGGCGACCACCGAGCAGCCACAGCGAGGGCGAATCTGCGAATCGATCAGGCTCTTGCCGACGAGAGACTCCGGCAGCGCCCGGCGAAAAACACTCACCCCCTCGGTCACAAAAGCCGATGCCTTCGCCTCGAGAAGATTGAGAAGGATGCTCGCCCCCACCGAAGCGTTGGAGACGACAAAATCGGCCCCGGCAGCATAGAGCTGGTCGACGTTCTCCTCCCGGTTGGCCCGCGCCACCACCCGCAGATGCGGCTGAAGTTGGCGGCTGGCGAGGGTCAAAAAGACATTGGTGTTATCGTCGTTGGTGGTGACGATCAGGCCTCGAGCCCGATCAATCCCCGCCTGCTGCAGGGTGCGCCGGGCTGTGGCGTCGCCGTAAATCGGCACATGCTCGGAACAGGCCTGATTCTCGGCCCGATCAACGAGAATAAAGGGGACCGGGCGCCGTTCGAGAAAACCAGCGGCGGCACAGCCGACCCGGCCATGCCCGAGAATGAAGATAAGATCATCAGCAGAGCACTCCCCGGTCACCTGCTCCAGAGCATCGAGTTGGGCTCGACTCCCGGCAAGCATCATCAAGGCATGATCATCAAGAACCGTCTCCGGCGTCGGAATGGTAAAGGTTCCTCGCGACCAGAGACCGATCACCGCCAGCCCGGTCCGTTGCCGCACCTGCGCCTCGGTGAGCGTCTTTCCCGAAAAGGGGGTACCGTGCACCGGCACCTCGGCGATCTGCAGTTCACCGAAGGAGTCGAGAACATGCGCCAGAGCCCCGCGGGTCGTGGCGCGAGTGGCGAGGTAACGGCCGAGAATCCGGTGCAGCGGCACCACTTGGGTCGCCCCCGCCTGACGCAGAAGATCGGCGTGTTCGAAATCATCCACCGTCACCGCAATCGGGGTCTGACACTGAGCCCGCACCGCCAGACAGATGTTGGCGTTCTCCGGATCGCTCAGGTTGGCGACGATATAACGGGCCGAGGCGACCCGTACCCCCCGCAGAACCTCTGGATCGGTCGGCGCCCCGCAGACCACGCGAATCCCCTCATTCTCCTCCAACCGCAGCGCCTCGTCATAATCATCGGTCACCACCACAAAAGGGATCGCTCGCGCCTGGAGCTGGTGCATGAAACTGCGCGTCACCGGATCGATGCCGAAGACCAACACGTGCCCCTGCTCTGTCGCCTCAAGTTCCAGCGTCGGACGGTAGCGCAGACGGCGCTCGATCCACGGCGCAAGAAAGAGCGAAACCATCCCAAAAGGGAGGATGATCAAAAGGAAGATCACCCCCGAGACCGTCACCACCCCGGCAAAGATATAGCCGGGATCGCTGTGAAAGGTGATATCCCCGAAACCGAGGGTGGTCATCACCGTAATGGTCCAGTAGACCCCGGCGACAAAAGAGAATTCCCGCCCCTCCAGAGACCACATCAAATGGCGAAAGAGAGCGGCGTAGGTGACGATCATCACCACGAGAAAGAGGCAGTAGGCAAGCAGAACCTTAAGGTTCTGCCGGGCGCGGCCGCGCAAAAAGTAGGCGAGTTCTGAAGCGATCGATTTCATGGCAAGGCCTGAGGTTCAAAGGTGAGCGTTGCAGTGACTATACAAAGTGTCACAACAGGGCGTCAACCAACACCCTCCCGAAATGAAAGCGGCCCCGAACTCATGTCGGGGCCGCTTTGATACCAAGTCGCCAAAGGGACAGATCTATTGTTCTACCTTACGCGGCCGTCCTTGGCCCCGCAGCTCAATTCGGCGACCGAGACGGGCGGCTATCGTATCAACAAAGGCAGAACTGCCGGTGAGTTGACCACGCTGGACCGGGCGCATGATCGTCTCGCGTTCATCCTCACTGATCGGTTTGGCAAGAACCTCGCGGTAAGCATGTGCGCGCTCCTCATCCGATCTCCCCAACCCTAACCACGCAGGATCACGATCAAGCCACCCAAGGAACGATCCACCGAGATGCGCCGCCGCACTTGACCAGGGGTACGATTCCGGCGTGGCGCACATTCCGGCCTCTGCCGGATTGAGATCGACGTAACGACAGCAGGCGAGCAAATAACTGTCATCCTCTATGGGGCTCGATTTGTAACGCCCCTCCCACAAGGTACCGCTACGCCCTTCCAGACGATTGACGTAGCGCGTCTGCCGCCCCGCCAATCGTTTCATCAGTTGTCCGAGCCGCTCGGCATTATCGCCGGGATCAACAACCAGATGGATATGGTTGGTCATCAGGCAGAAGGCGTAGAGTTTACAGTTGTAGAAGGTTTTCCACTCGGCGAGGTTGTCGAGGTAATAGCGGTAATCGTCAGACTCGGCAAAGACAGTCTGACGATTGTGCCCCCGCTGGATGATGTGGTGGGGGTAATTGGGGAGGGCAATGCGGGCTGAGCGTGGCATGAGTTGGATAGTGGCAAAATCCTCATGGCGATGTCAATAAATAAATCTGTCCCCTTTTTATGCTTTTTATGTTTAGGTGGAGTCGTTAGCTTTTAACGAGTGCCTCACTCTCTGAAGGGATTACTTGTGCGTCTCAAAAATATAAGGACGGTTCCAGAACTTGACGTAGGCGGTGCCGAGAAAGAGAGTGTAGTCATAGCTGCCCCATGTTGAAACCGTTTCGCCTTTTCGTGTCCGCACGCTCCAATAGTACTCCTTCCCCATCTCGAGATGAATCTCGATTTTGTGCGCGTTTGTTTCAATCCCCTCCCGATAGTAGATCTCCTCTCCTCGCGATCGCTTGACCCCCTCCAGAAACGTTTCAACCTTGATCCCGTTATAGACGATCAGGTCGTAGGTTGTCCCCGGGGCATCAACGGCCTCCCAGCGAAAGGTCGGCTGGGTGGTTTCGACATCCGCCGGATAATTGGGGTTGCCGACCTCTGGATAGAGTGGCGTTACCCCGTGAAAGGTGGTGCAGCCTGAGAGGAGCAACAAAAGAATCAGGATGAGGGAAGTGGACGCTTTCATCGGACCTCCTTCAGCTTCATTAGCTGTTTATTGAGAGTCCCCTGCAACTTCGGGAATGTTGCCAGAGCCTTTGTGTTAGCGGTTTCAGTGTCATCCGTAAGGCTGAGGCGGTAAAGAGGGCCGGTCATGGCGATTTTTAGATGACCGAGGTAGGTTGCCTTCCTTTGGGCTACGGAAAAGGATGCGGAGATCCTTCCGTTTGTCGTCAGCCCCGACTTCCACTCAAATCCGGCGATGCTGTACGTGCCAGCAGGAAGGTGCCAGTAGAAAACCCCTTGCCCCCTTAAGGGGATGTAGAAAGGTTTTGAATCTTGTTTTGCGGTGACAAACAGCCCGAATTTGCTCTCGCCCAAGAAAGAGAGAGGCTGACGTTCCCCTCCCGTGATGACGCTGATCTGGCCGAAAACAATCCCTTCTTCAGGGGCAAAAGACTCAAAGTGAGTGATGTTCAGGGGAGATGTCATGCAGCCCGTAAAAAATGTAAATAGGCACAGGGCGAAAAGGAAGTTCCGAAGAGAAAGGAGCAGGTGCGGGCGCATAAGACCTCCCTCCCTTTTAGAGAGTCTGTTCAAAACAAGCTTAGAAGAGAAGAGGATCTTTGCAACGTAGGGGGGGAGATCGGTGTGCTTTGTCAGAATCTCCAAGAAAAAGGGGACATCCATGATAAGTAAAGTCAAGGGGAAAACGGAGATTTCCCTGTGCCTCGCGGATTACTTCCGGTGGCTTTTGCTAAAATCGAGTCCCC
>PKUF01000051.1 GCA_002869635.1 Desulfuromonas sp.
TACGCGAGAGAGTTCATGTTGGGGGCGAGGTACTTGGCACCAACATGGTCGAGGATCAGGTTAACTCCCTTCTTGCCGGTGAATTCCTTAAGGGCACCTGTGAAATCGGGGGTGGTGGTGTAGTCGACAACGAGCTTGGCTCCGAGTTCCTTGACCCGCTCAATCTTGCTCGGGTGGGCGGTGACAACGACACTGCAATCGGGGGTCAACGCCTTGCTCAGCTGCAACGCCGCAGTGTTGACCCCACCGCCGCCACCGTGGAAGATAGCGCTCTGACCGTTTGTCAATTCGCCGATCATGAAGACGTTGAGAAAGGCGGTGATGTACGATTCGCAGACGCAGGCTGCCTCTTCAAAGCTCATACTCTCGGGGATCGGCATGACATGCCCGGCAACGGCAACGGCGTACTCAGCGTAACCGCCACCACCGACCAGCGCCATGACCCGGTCTCCCTCTTTCCAGCCACTGACACCATCACCGAGGGCAGCGACGGTCCCTGAGACCTCAAGACCGAGGATCTCGGAATCTCCCGGCGGGGGAGGATATTTCCCTTCGCGCTGCACCAAATCAGGGCGATTGATCGAGGTCGCGACGACCTTGATCAGGATCTGGCCTTCGGCCGGGGTCGGGGTTTCCACCTCGCCGACTTTAAGAACATCAACGCCGCCGAAACCTTCCATCAAGACTGCTTTCATGAATCTCTCTCCTTATGAGCCCCCATAGAGCGGGGGGTAGGTGTCAAAATAGAACAATGTTGCCGAGTATACGAAAAAGCGTCTACGCTTTCCACGAAAAACGAAAAAATGGGGTCAATTGACTCCCCTTGGGGGGTGTGGTTTAATCATCGGGTGGATACCGAAACAACGCAGTCACAGCCCCTCTGGATCGCTCTTGGAAGCAACCTCGGGGATCGTCTCGCCATCCTGCGCGGAGCAAAAAAGGCTTTGGCAAAAATCGCCGGACTGCGGCTTGTCGGCAGCTCTTCTCTCTACCGTACGGCTCCGGTAGGGGGACCGACTGGGCAAGGAGAATACCTCAACGCGGTGCTCCAGTTCGAGGCGACCCTTGCACCGTTCACCCTGCTTGAGCGCTGTCAACAAATCGAGCTTGATTTCGGACGTGAACGGCAAGAGCGCTGGGGGGCCCGCACCCTTGACCTTGATCTGATCGCTTATGGCACGCTTTGCCTGACGACGACCGATCTGCAGCTACCGCATCCGCGGGCGCATGAGAGGCGCTTTGTGCTGGCTCCCCTTGCTGAGCTTGTGCCGACCCTCTCTCTTCCCGGTCAGCCGTATCGCGTCGCCGAACTCCTCGCGACCCTTCCCGGCGAAGACGAGGTGACGCGGGCGACGGACCTTCTCTGGTGATTCAATGATTCGACTTTTTCTCGTTGGACTTTTCTTTTATCTAATCTGGTCGCTGTTACGTCCGCGCCGGCGTGTCACACCGCCCCCCCCCAAGACACCATCACGGGGGGAGGAAATGGTGCGTGATCCCGAGTGCGGCACCTTTATCCCTGAGAGTGCGGCGACCAGTGCGACCATCAAAGGTGTCACCCATCATTTCTGTTCGAAAGCCTGCCGTAACCGTTATCGGGCCCGGCACTGATTTCCCTTTCTGCGGCCAAGGAGGCCCCCATGAAATTCTTTATCGATACCGCTGAAGTTGACGAGATCCAAAAGGCCTGCGCCCTTGGTCTGGTTGACGGCGTCACCACCAACCCCTCTCTCATTGCCAAGAGCGGTCGTGATTTTCGTACCGTACTCAAGGAGATCGTGGCATTGGTTGATGGTCCGATTTCGGCCGAAGTGATCAGTCTCGAAGCCGAAGGGATGCTCAAAGAAGGTCGGGAGCTGGCAGCGATCGCCCCGGAGAAGATCGTCATCAAAGTACCGATGACTCCAGAAGGTCTCAAGGCAACCCGCGTCTTCAGCAGCGAGGGAATCCGCACCAACGTCACTCTCGTCTTCTCGCCGTTACAGGCGCTGCTCGCCGCCAAAGCCGGTGCTTCTTATGTTTCTCCCTTTGTCGGACGTCTCGATGATGTCGGCCATGACGGCATGGAAGGGATCGAGCAGATCCGCACCATCTTCGATAACTACGGCTACGACACCGAGATTATCGTCGCCTCGGTGCGCAGCCCGATGCATGTTCTGAACGCAGCGCTGATCGGCGCCGATATCAGCACCATCCCTTATTCGGTGATGATGCAGCTTGCCAAACACCCACTCACGGATGTCGGCATTGAGAAGTTTCTCGCCGACTGGGAGAAAACGAAAAACTAGATTTTCTCCTGCCCGTACCGGCCCGGCCGGCATCGCCTCTTGCGACGCCGGCCGGTGTCGTTTTAGGCCTAGGGTAGCCATTAGAAGGCTGTCGATTATACTTGGACTTCGCGCCTCAAAGGGGGGCTGGTGGTTTTTGAACAAGAGGGACGAGACGAATGAACGTTCACGAGTATCAGGCAAAAGAGATTCTGCGCAACTATGGGGTACCGGTTCCGGACGGGCACGTCTGCTACAACAGCGCCAGCGCCCGCGACTGGGCCAGACGCCTCGGCGAGGGTCCCTGGGTGGTCAAGGCGCAGATTCATGCCGGCGGGCGCGGCAAAGCGGGGGGGATCAAACTGGCAAGCAGCCGTGACGAGGTGCGGAATCACGCCCGCAGCCTTCTCGGCACAACGCTGGTGACACCGCAGACCGGCCCTGAAGGAAAAGCGGTCAAAAGGGTTCTGGTGGAGAAGGGGATCCACATCGCCCGCGAACTCTACGTATCGCTATTGGTTGATCGTAGCACGGGGCAGGTGACGCTGATGGCCTCCACCGAAGGAGGGGTGAACATTGAGGAGGTGGCGGCGACACAGCCGGAGAAGATCCTGCACGAGTCGATTGCCCCACTCACCGGGATGACACCATTCCAGTGTCGCAAAATCGCCTTCAAGCTTGGCTTTGTCGGCAAGGAGGTGGCAAAAGCGCAAAACTTTTTCACCCGCCTCTATGAAGCCTTCGTCAGTTCGGACTGTTCCCTGCTTGAAGTCAATCCGTTGGTACTGACCGAAGAGGGGGAGCTGCTCGCTCTTGACGCCAAGCTTAACTTTGACGACAACGCCCTCTACCGTCACCCCCGCATCCGTGACATGCGCGATTATGACGAAGAAGATCCCAACGAGATCGAGGCCTCCCAATACGACCTCTCCTACATCGCCCTTGACGGGAACATCGGTTGTCTCGTCAACGGCGCCGGTTTGGCGATGGCGACCATGGATATCATCAAGCATTGTGGCGGCGAACCGGCCAACTTCCTTGATGTCGGTGGTGGCGCCAGTATTGAGCGGGTGACAGAAGCGTTCAAGATCATCCTCTCTGATCCTAAGATCGAGGGGATCCTCGTTAATATCTTCGGCGGGATTATGAAGTGTGATGTTATCGCCACCGGGGTGATCACCGCGGCGCGCCAGGTCGGGATCACCGTGCCGCTGGTGGTGCGGCTTGAGGGGACCAACGTCGCCCTCGGCAAACAACTCCTCGCCGAGAGCGGTCTCGATATCGTCGCTGCTGACGGTATGGCCGACGCCGCTGAAAAGATTGTTGGCGCTGTCCGGACACGGGTAGCGGGAAAGGCGCGGGGATGAGCATCCTGGTCGACAAATCAACGCGGGTGATGACCCAGGGAATTACCGGGGCGACCGGACTCTTTCACGCCCACGGAGCACGCGACTACGGGACCTGCATGGTCGGTGGAGTGACCCCGGGCAAGGGAGGTGACGAGGTCGACGGATTTCCTATCTTCGACACGGTGGAAGAGGCGGTGGCCGCCACCGACGCCAACGCCTCGGTGATCTATGTCCCCCCCCCTTTTGCTGCCGATGCCATCATGGAGGCAGTCGATGCCGGCGTGGAGTTGATCTGCTGCATCACCGAAGGGATTCCGGTTCTCGATATGGTGCGGGTAAAAGCCTACATGCAGGGGAGCGGTAGTCGACTGATCGGTCCGAACTGCCCCGGTATCATCACCCCGGATCAATGCAAGATCGGGATCATGCCCGGCTACATCCACACCCCCGGCCCCGTCGGGGTGATTTCCCGCTCCGGCACCCTGACCTACGAGGCTGTTTGGCAGCTCACCTCCCTCGGGGTCGGCCAGTCGACCTGTGTCGGCATCGGCGGTTACCCGGTGCACGGCACCGATTTCATCGACTGCCTCGCTCTTTTTGAGGAGGACCCGCAGACCGAAGCGGTGATCCTTATCGGCGAGATCGGCGGCAGTGCTGAAGAGGAAGCGGCCCGTTTCGTCAAAGATCAGATGAGCAAGCCGGTCGCAGCTTTTATTGCCGGGCGCACAGCGCCCCCAGGAAAACGGATGGGGCACGCCGGTGCCATCATCTCCGGGGGACGTGGTACCGCCGCCGAAAAGGTTGCCTGTCTCGAAGAGTGCGGTATCAAGGTCGCAGCCAGCCCAGCGGAGATGGCGTCAACCCTCCTGTCGATCTATCGCCCCTGAATGCGCGATTTATCGCGTCAACGTTTTCGCCGCCGCCCGGCAATTCCCCTTGCGCCGTATGGGGGGGTATGCTACAAAATTTCCTTTACCTTATCTCCGTTTCGTCTGCAGTGGAGGCCCACATCCCATGGAATTGACCGTACTCCCCTTGACCGATCCCAAACCCCGCGTGACCGATGAGAGTCAGCTCGCTTTCGGCCGTCTCTTCTCCGATCGTATGCTGATCCTCGAATTCGACCGCGCCAAAGGCGGCTGGCATGAAGCCCGCATCCAGCCCTATCAGCCGTTCGTCCTCGACCCGGCGGCAATGGTCCTGCACTACGCTCAGGAGATCTTCGAAGGGCTCAAGGCGTTTCGTCGTCCCGACGGCTCCATTGCCCTCTTCCGGCCCAAGGATAATGTCGTGCGTTTCAACCGCAGTGCCCATCGGATGTGTATGCCCGAGGTTGACGTCGACTTCTTCCTCGATGCAATCAAGGAGCTGATCCGCCTTGAGGCAGACTGGGTTCCTAACAGTCGTGGCACCAGCCTCTATATCCGTCCAACCATGATCGCTACCGAGCCGATGCTCGGTGTACGTCCTTCGGATCAGTACCTCTGCTACGTCATCCTCTCCCCGGTCGCGGCCTACTACAAAGGGGGGCTCGCGCCGGTGAAGATCTGGATCTCGGACCATTACGTTCGCGCTGCCAACGGCGGCACCGGCGAGGTCAAGACCGGTGGCAATTACGCCGCCAGCCTCTACGCCGCTCGGGAAGCGGCAGAGAAGGGATATGATCAGGTCCTCTGGCTCGATGCGAAGAACAAACAGCAGGTCGAAGAGGTCGGGAGCATGAATATCTGCTTTATCTACGATGGTAAGCTTGTCACCTCGCCGTTGCACGGAACGATCCTCGACGGAATCACCCGGCGCTCAATCCTCACCCTCGCCAAAGAAGCGGGGCTTGAGATCGAAGAGCGTGCGCTTTCGGTTGATGAAATCTTCGAGGGGGTCGAGAGCGGCCGCCTCACCGAGGCCTTTGGAACCGGTACCGCCGTTGTTGTCTCACCGGTGGGTGAATTCACCTATCGTGATCGAACCGTGGTTCTTGGAGACGGCAAGACCACCGGAGAGATTACGCGCAAACTTTACGACACCTTGACCGGCATCCAGTACGGTGAAGTTCCGGACAATCACGACTGGATTGTAACCATTTAGCCAGATTTCGCTGGGGGATTCCGCTTCGGGAGCCCGACCGCCGGAAGAGAAGAGAGGATCCGACCTCATGTCGATACCCAAGGTGCTTGCCAGCTGCATGAAGATTGAGCAATCAATTGGTCAGATCTATCAGTACCTGGCCGATCTTTTTGCCAAAGAGGCAGCCTTCCATCAGCTCTTCTCCCGGCTTGCGGCAGATGAACAAGACCATGCGCTGCAGATTAAGCTCGCCGGGAACCTTCAACGCGAGACGGTGGTCACCGGTCTCCATCTCGACGAAACGAAAGTCGAGGAGCTTCTGTCTCAGGTCCGGGAAATGGTCGCCTCTTTGCGCGGCACCCCGCCAACGGCGGCAGAGGCTTTGCAGATGGCACTTCGTCTTGAAGAGGAGTTCTGCCAGACCCACCTGTTAGCGGCAGCCGATATCCGCGATGAGAAGCTGGCATCGATGTTCCGCGCTCTGGCTCGGGCCGATAAAGACCACCTCGGACAGTTGCAAAAATTCTGCGTCGCCTATGAAAAAGCTCGTGGTGTCAAAATACTTCCGACAACCCCCTGATCCTTTTTGCCCGGCCCCTTTTTCCCCATCAGGTTCATGACCTTCAAATCGTTTCAATACCGCATCGAATATTTTTTCTTCCTTCTCCTCTGCACAGGAGTGCGTCTGCTCCCTCGCCGATGGTCACTGATTTTAGGAAGGCGTCTCGGAGACCTGATCCGCCTGGTGCAGGGAAAACGACGGCACCAGGCGCTTGAAAACCTTGAACACGCCTTTCCTGAGAAGTCGACACCCGAGATCCAGCAACTTCTGATCGAGCACTTCCGCCATCTCGGAATGAGCGGGGTTGAGATGCTTGACCTTCCGCGCCTGCGGAAACTCGATACGGCTGATCGACTTATTGTTGCTGAGGGGCTAGAGAACATGCTTCGTACGCATGAACTCGGGAAAGGCTCCCTGATCCTTTCGGCCCATCTCGGATTTTGGGAAGTCGGTACTTTTTTTCTGCCACGTCAAGGGTTTCATACAGTCGGTGTCGCCAAGCCGGTAAAGAACCCCCATGTTGATGCCTATATTCAACATCAGCGCGAAGCTGGTGGCGGAGATGTTATCTCCAGCCGGCATGCGGCACGGCGCATTGTTCGCGCTCTCGCCTCCGGACATCATGTGTTAGCCTTAATCGACCAACACACCGGGCGTGATCAAGCGGTCAGCGTCGACTTTTTTGGCCGACCCGCTTACACCACCCCGGTCATCACACAGATTGCTAAAAAACAGCAGGTCCCGATCATTCCGATCTTCATCTACCGTCGTGAAGATGGTCGCTATGATTTCAAAATTGAGCCACATATCTTACTGGACGACGACCTCTCCCAAGAGGCAGTGGTTCGGGACACCGCCATGCTGACCGCCCGGATCGAAACGGCCATCCGCCGTGCTCCGGAGCAGTGGTTCTGGGTCCACCGCCGCTGGCGCGACTAACCCCCCATCCCGACAGTTATTGGAGACATTATGGAAGAGCATGATCTTTCGGAACAGGAAGAGTCTTTTGCCGATATGTTCGCGCAGAGTGAAGTTGAGCGGCGGCACCTTTCACGGGGGGAGAAGGTCGAAGGGGTTGTTGTAAAGATCACCGCTGACTGTATTTTCCTCGACATCGGTCAGAAAGGGGAAGGGGTGATCGAGCGGCGTGAACTCGAGGATGAGACAGGTGAGCTGCCGCTGGTAGAAGGGGAGCGGCTGAGTGCTTATTTCATCTCTTCCCGAAACGGCGAGTTCCGTCTCTCCACCCGCCTTGCAGGTGGCGGGAGCAGCCTGCTTGAAGAGGCTCATGCTGCCGGGATTCCGGTGGAGGGGCGGGTCGAGAAAGAGGTCAAAGGGGGGTACGAGGTCCGCTTAAGCGGCCAGGTGCGTGCCTTCTGCCCCTTCTCCCAGATTGATCTACGCCGAGGCGCCGCGCCCGAGAGCTGGATCGGCGAAACTCTCCCCTTCCGCATCAGCCAGTATGGTGAGGGGGGGCGCAACATCGTCGTCTCTCGCCGGGCTTTGCTTGAAGAGGAGCAGGCGCAGAAGCGAGAAGCGCTGCGAGAGTCCCTTAGCGTTGGCGAAACGATAACAGGGGTGGTCACCTCGCTGCAGAAGTTCGGTGTCTTTGTCGATATCGGCGGAGTTGAGGGATTGGTCCCGATGAGCGAGCTTGCTTGGGGGAGAATCGAAGACGCCTCTGAGGTCGTGACTCTCGGGGCTGAGGTCGAAGTCGTGGTCAAGAGTCTCGACTGGGAGGCGAACCGTTTCTCCTTCAGCATCCGTGAGACCTTAAGCGACCCCTGGCAGACAGCCGCAAGCCGTTTCCCCTCCGGGACGGTCTGCCGCAGCAAAGTGGTGCGTCTTGCCCCTTTCGGGGCGTTCGTCAATCTCGACGAAGGGATCGATGGGCTGCTGCATATCTCGGTGCTGGGTCAAGGGAAGAGGATCAATCATCCGCGCGAGGTGGTACAAGAGGGAGATACGGTGGAGGTGATGGTCGATCAGGTCGACAGCACCCAGCACCGAATCTCGCTGAAGCTTGCTGCAGGTGAGTTGGCTGCAGCCGAAGAGGCCAAAAGTATCGCTGACTTCTCCCGCCAGCAGGGTGGGTCTCAGGAAGGCTTTGGCACCATGGCCGCCCTTTTTGCCAAAGCCCAGAAGAAACCGGGAAAGAACCGTTAACAGGATGGACCTCCTCTTTACGGTGGCGCTGCAGGAGAGTTTGCAACGCTACCAAGAGTTGCTCGAAGAGGTCGACGTCTGGTTCAGTCGTTGCCAGCAGAAACATCCGACAGCAATCCGTTGTGCGCATGGCTGCAGTGGCTGCTGTCGGGGGCTCTTCGACATCTCCCTGCTTGATGCGGCTCTGCTGCAACAGGGGGTGCGGCAGCTGCCGGCGCAGGAGCAAGCGACAATTCTGGCTCGTTGCCGCCAGCGGGCCGCGGCCCTGGAGCAGCTTTGGCCCGACTTTGCCCCCCCCTACCAGCTCAATTTACTCGATGAAGCCCTCTGGCAGGAGATGCCCGAGGACGATTTGACCCCCTGTCCCTTGCTACGTAAAGATGGCTGCTGTACTGTCTATCCCTTTCGTCCCATGACCTGCCGTCTACACGGCCTGCCAAATATCGACAGCGACGGCACTCTCTTCTCCGACAATATCTGCAGCCTCAATCGCGATGGCTCGCTTCCCCTTGACGACCCTTCCCTGCGTCATCCCTTTAACGATCTCTTTTCCCGCGAGTTTGCTCTGCTTCGCCCTTTTAATAAAACGGTACGCGGGGCAAATGACTGTGAGTTCGACACCTTCATCCCGACCGCTCTCCTGATTGACTTCAGGGATCTTTTCCAGAGCTGAGACGCGCCACAATCGTCATGACAATCTCGCTGGGGGTGAATCCCTCCACGGCGATACGTAAATCGGCGACGGCAGAATAAAGGGGAAGCCGGGCGATGGCGAGATCAGCAATCTCTTCATCCGCCCCTCTGACAACGCCGCGCTGGTCAAGATTCCCTAGGCGCGGCAGAAGTTGCGGCCAAGGAAGATCAAGCCAGACCAGAGGCCCTCGGGACTTAAGGGCTGTAATGCCCTTATCACTGTAGATGGCTGAGCCTCCAGTGGCGATGACAGTCGGAGTCGGGTCGAGAGAGAGGAGTACCTCTTCCTCGGCGGCGAGAAAGGCGTCGCGACCCGAAATCGTAAGAAGCTTCTGCAGCGGCTGACCGTAACGGACCTGAAAGAGCAGGTCGGTATCGACAAAAGGCAAAGCAAGTTTTTTCGCAAGAAGAACGCCAACCGTACTTTTGCCAACCCCAGGCATCCCAATAAGTGTGACACTGGTTGCAATCATAGCACCTCACAAAAAACAAACGCCCGCGTCGATAAAGCGACGCGGGCGTTTTCTCGTTTGCTGCGAAGACAATTTCTAGGACGACATCCCCAGCATCGCCTTGTACTCGTCCTCAATCACCTCAGCGTGGTGATGGGTCGAGTTCGCGTTTGCTTCATAGATCGCGCAAATCTCAGCGTCATCAATCTTGGCCGCCATCTCACGCAGCTCCTTCTCCAACGCCTCTTCCTGATCAAGGGCCAGCTCCAGTGCTTTGCGCTCGTCAAAATCGCCGAGCAAAGCTTCCTGCAGAGCCGTCCACCAACTCGAGTCAGTTTTAGGGGGAAGCTGCATGTATTCGTCGAAAGGAGGAAGATCGCCTCCCTTATAGACCTTGTAGAACATCTTGGCATGCTGACGCTCTTCCCGAGCGAGCAGAGCAAAGGCGTCACGGGCCTTGTCATCGTTCATTTTCTCAGAGGCGTAGAGATAGTAATCCATCGCATCTTTTTCTGTCTGGATGGCATCCCGAAGAGCCGCCTGCACATCAACTTTCTCGGACATCGAACTCCTCCTTGTGATTTTTATGACCGATCAATTGTATACACTATCATATTTTCTTTAGAAAAGTCCGCTTTTTTCACACCTGAAATTTTATGGACAGCGATTGCATTCAAGGTCACGCCGAGGGATCGTCGACTTTTTTACGGTTAATCCGTTCATAAAGAGCGATCTGCTCCGCCATTGAGAGTTTCTTCTTACAGCAGGCGCTGCGCAGGCAGAGGCGACAGCGGTCATCTGAGCACCATTGACAGGCATGACAATCTGGGCAGGGGTGTTTCTTGTTCATAACATCCTCCACCCCTCCATTCTAGAAAGATGGCAGTTCTGCCGCAAGGGGTCAGGAGGTGGTAAGCTGACGACGTTGAAGAAAGAGATATCCCGCCTCACAGAGTTCGGCGGCGAGCAGCAGGAAGATGGCGAGTGCGACCCCAGGCAGAGAAAGAGGAAAGATTGTCAAACCACCCCAGGCGACGAGGAGCAAAAGGGCCTTATAGAGGGTGGAACGACCGAGCTGACCGGTGCGGTGCTCGCCGGTAAACCAGCCTCGTAGCAGATTCGCGGCCCCATAGAGCAAAGGATAAAGGGCGCACGCCGCAAGTGGTAAGGCGATGTAGTGACGCATCTCCTCTTTCAGCCCCATCACCTGTCCGAGAATCAGCTCGTTGAGAGGATAGGCGGTGAGGAACATCAAAAGGGCGAGGGTCAAGCCGAGGCGCAAAGCGAAGCGATGCAGAACCCGACCATCCTGAGGTGAGGTGAGGTGACGAGTGTAAGATAGGCTTGCTGCAGATTGCGCATCGGTCCAGCCAACAAAAAAAGAAAACCACGGATCACCCCGAACGACGCGAGAGCCAGCGGCGCATCGGGGAGGCGACTGATGATGGCGTTGATCAACAGGGGAATCGTTTGCTGCAGGCAGGATGAGTAGGCAAGGGGAAAGGCGAAGCGGAGAATCTCCTTCGTCCCCTTCTCGGGTTCTTCGGTTACCGGTTGTGGACAGTGCCGGGCAAAAAGCCCCATAAGGGCGGTTTCGACAACGATGCAGGCGAGCAAGGCAAAAGCGCCGAGGCCGGCGCCGCTGTACCAGGAACGACCGAAATAGATAAAAAAGAGCAGAGCGGCGATACGCACACCTGTAGCAAAGGAGACAAGGGATGTGCGACGGGCTCGGATCACCAACCCCTGAAAAAAGCCGCGAAAACCGGTAAAGAAGGGGAGCAGAACGAGGATACCGAGAACCCGCCGTGCTTCGTTCGCAATCGCCGGGGTAACGCCGAGAACGGTTTCGAGGAGAAAGCTTCCCAGTGGCGTAAAAGCGACGAGCGAGAGCATAAAGGAAACATAGATGGCGACCAACAGGACGAAAATCACCGTCCCGCGCCGGGAGCGTTCTCCCCGCACCATCGCAATAGTAACGGTGTGATTCTGGTATGAAGGGGAGGCGAAAAAGAGGTGTAGAACCATGGCGACAGAAAAACCAGCCAAGGCGATGATATAGTCGTCAAGGCGGGCCAGCGCCGCATTGATAATTGAGTGTGAGACACTCATTAGCTGCACGTTGAGGAGCAGCGGAAAGAAGAAGAGGGAGATCTCTTTCATCCCCAATGTCGGTTTGCCCGTCGTCATGACGCCTTGCCGGGGAAGAGACGAAAGAGATCCTCTGTCGTATCACAGCTCCAGCGGCTCGGTAACCCGTCATCGTGGCCGAACCCCCAGCGACAGAAACACGTGGCGACCCCAGCAGCGGCTCCGGCACGAAGGTCAGTGTGGTGGTCACCGAAGAGAATTGCATCCTCAGCCAGAACCTCCAGCGCCTGAAGAGCGGTCTGCACCGGCAAGGGCGAGGGCTTCTTTTCAGGTGCGCTGTCGCCACCGATGATGACCGGGAAGAAGGCGGTAAGGCCGAGCCCAGCGACAATTTGGCGACAGAGCGCCTCGGGCTTGTTGCTAACGATTGCCATCGGCTGCAACGCATCTCGACTGAGGAATCGCTCAAGACCGGGATAAAGGCGGGTCTGATCGAGAAGATGTTCCTCGTAAAGAGCAAGAAAACGCTGCAGGCGCTGATCGTTGCAACGATCAAGCTCAAGTGTTCGGCGGATGAGTTCGCGGGCACCGTCACCGATGGCAAGGCGCACGGTAGAGAGCGAGAGAGGGTCAAGCCCCTCCTCTTGTCGCAACAGGTTGACCGCCGTAGCAAGATCGGCGAGTGAGTCGACGAGGGTGCCGTCGAGATCGAAGAGAAAAGCGTGGGGCATGGAAGAAATCAACGGCGGCCGAAGAGGGCGGTGCCGACACGAATCAGGGTTGCCCCTTCCTCGATGGCGACCTCAAAATCGTCACTCATCCCCATGGAAAGCTCCTCCATGGTCACGTTGGCGAGGCCAAGGGCTGACACTTCGTCGGCGAGCTGGCGCAGTTTACGGAAGTATGGGCGGACCTCTTCGGGGTCTTCGCTCCAGGGAGGGAGCGTCATCAACCCGCGAACGTGCAGCTTTGGCAAGAGTGCGATCTTTTGCACCAGCGAGATAAGCTCGTCAGGAGCACAGCCCGACTTGCTCACCTCGCCACCGACATTGACCTGAAGCAAGATATTAGCGGATGTCGCCTGATCTCGCCACTGGCGGGCGATCTCTTGGGCGAGCGAGAGACGATCGACGGAGTGGATAAGATCAACCTTCCCTTTAAGATACTTCACCTTGTTGCTCTGCAGAGCACCGATGAAGTGCCAGTGCGGCGATGGAGAGATCTCCTCGTATTTACCAAGAAACTCCTGCACGTAGCTCTCACCGAAGAGTTCCTGACCGACGGCGCGGGCTTCGACGATGGCGCTGGCCGGCTTAAGCTTGGAGACGGCAACCAGACGGACGGAGTTTGGGTCTCGCTTTGCGCGTTGGCAGGCGATATCGATGCGTTGGCGCAGCGGGATGAGACGGTCAGAAAAGGTCATAGCATCAGATTTTTCAGTCGCCGGCGATAGGAAAGAGTCGGATTGCGCCGAGGTCTTCGAGGGTGGCGATCACCTCACAGAGCGGCAGGCCGACGACGTTGCTGTAGCTGCCGCTGATTCGACGAACCATAAAGGCGCCGAGCCCCTGAATGGCGTAGGCTCCGGCCTTGTCGAACGGTTCACCGCTGGCAATGTACCCCGCGATTTCCTCCTCTGTCAACGGCTTGAAGGTCACCTCGGTGCGGGACAGATCGCTGCGCAGGGTGTCGCTCTGGCGGTCGTAGACGGCAAACCCAGAGAGGACCTCGTGGCTTCGACCGGAGAGGGAGCGCAACATGGCTGCGGCGGCCTCGGCATCCTGCGGCTTCCCGAGGATTGTTGTGTCGCGCAGAACAATCGTGTCGCTGCCGAGAAACCACCGCCCCGGGACATCGGATCGGGCAGCAACCTCCCGCGCCTTATCGCCGCTTAGGCGGACCACATGCTGTGCCGGAGTCTCACCGGGGAGTTCCGTCTCATCGGCGCAACTCGGCACCACACTAAAGTTCAGCCCGAGCTGACGCAGCAGTTCACTGCGCCGGGGAGAGGCGGAGGCGAGGACGAGATCAAATGTGGTGCTCATGGGGCGACTCTTTTCGTCTGCAGCGTTTGGCGCCACGGTTCGAGATCGTTGAGGGCCCGCTCCGCCATGGCGAGTCGGCGGTCGGCCCTCTTCATCTTACGCCCTTCCAAAGGGGGAAAGAGGCCGTAGTTGACGTTCATCGGCTGGAAATGGTCCGGATCGCCATCCCGCAAATGGGTGAGCAGAGCCGCTAAGGCGGTATGCGTCGGTGGCAAGATCGGCTCTTCATCGCGCAAAGTAGCAGCGGCAAAGAGACCGGCGAGAAACCCGCAGCCGGCGGACTCGACATACCCTTCGACCCCGGTGATCTGGCCGGCAAAGAAGATTCGCTCCTCGCCCCGTAACTGCAGTGTTGGAGAGAGACAGCGTGGGGCGTTGATGAAAGTGTTGCGGTGCATGCTGCCAAGACGAGCGAAGCGGGCGTTTTCCAACCCCGGCAGAGTACGAAAAATCCTCTGCTGCTCACCGTATGTGAGTTTTGTCTGAAATCCAACCAGATTATAGAGGCTCCCCTGACGATTCTCCTGCCGCAGCTGGACTACGGCGTAAGGTTCCTTGCCGGTGCGCGGATCGGGGAGACCCACCGGTTTCATCGGCCCGAAGGCGAGGGTCATCTCGCCGCGTTCGGCCATCTCTTCAATCGGCATACACCCCTCAAAGTGGATCGCTTTTTCGAAGTCGCGTGGCGCCACCTTCTGCGCTTCTTTAAGGGCGGCAACGAAGGTGATGTACTCCTCCTTTGACAGGGGCGAGTTGAGATAATCGGCCCCTCCCTTGTCATAACGCGACGCCCGCCAACAGATGGAAGTGTCGATGGAGTCAGCCTCAACAATGGGGGCGATGGCGTCGTAGAAGTAAAGGTCATCACTCCCTGTGCAACGAACGATCTCAGCAGCGAGTCCATCCGAAGCAAGGGGCCCGGCGGCGATGATCACCACCCCTTCATCGGGGATCGCACTGAGCTCCTCGCGCCGCAAAGTGATACGAGGATGGGATTCGATCCGCTCGGTCACCCGTGCCGAAAAGGCGTCTCGATCAACGGCGAGAGCACCGCCGGCAGGGACCGATGTGGCGTCGGCGGCGCTCATAAAGAGGGTGTCGCAACGGCGAAGCTCCTCCTTGAGACAACCGACGGCGTTGTTCATCCCGGCACCTCTTAGCGAGTTAGAACAGACCAGTTCGGCGAGTCCGCTGAGGCTGTGGGCGGGAGAGAAACGGGTGGGCTTCATCTCGTAAACGACAACGTCGATCCCCTGTTGAGCCGCCTGCCAGGCCGCTTCGCAGCCGGCAAGGCCGCCGCCGATAATGGTCAGTTGAGACACGTGAAACTCCGTATGAAATAGTGCGGCCGGACCAATATGGTCCGGCCGGGGAGGCGTGCTATTAGAAGGTAAAATCTAGTCTTTACTCTTGGCCGGCGCTTTGCGCGTTGTTTTCTTTGCGCCACTCTTACTCTCTGTACTCTTTTTTGCCGGAGCCTTTTTGGCTGGCGTTTTCTTCACCGGGGGAACAAGGACGAGGCGATAGTCACACCCCTCTTTGTCCTTCACGCACTTACGGTAGGTGCCGTCACGCTTGGTCACTTTTTCGACAGTGATTGGGAACCCGCACTTAGGACAAGGCTCGTTGATCGGGGGATCCCAAGCAGCAAACTTGCACTTGGGGTAGCGATTACAGGAGTAGAAGATCTTGCCGTAACGGCTCTTCTTCTCCATCAACTCCCCCTCTTTGCACTCGGGACAGGCGACGCCTGTTCCTTTGGGCTTGACCAAAGGCTGGATATTCTTACATTTTGGATAGGCGCTACAGGCGTAGAACTTGCCGTAGCGACCCTCCTTGATCAACATCGGCGCGCCGCATTTATCACACTTCTCGTCGCTCATTTCCGGCTCGGCTCGCTCTTCACCGGAAAGGGGCTCAGTATGGCGGCAATCGGGGAAACCGGAGCAGGCAAGGAACTTGCCTGCCCGACCGAGCTTGACCACCAGAGGTTTGCTGCACTCAGGACAGGTACGGTCGGTCTCTTCGGTCGTGACATCAGCTTTGCTGACCTCTTTATCCTTGACCTTAAGCAGGGTGATGAACGGTTCCCAGAACTGTTTGAGCAGAGGTTGCCAGCGTTCTTCGCCGCGGGAGATCGCGTCAAGATCCTCTTCGAGCTTGGCGGTAAAGTCGTAGTCGACATATTGGCTGAAGTGCTTGACGAGGAGGTCGCTCACCACCATTCCCACATCTTCGGGGAAGAAGGTGCGTTTCTCGAGACGCACGTACTTACGGACCACCAGAGTGTTCATGATCGAGGCGTACGTCGAAGGACGACCGATACCGTATTCTTCAAGGGTCTTGACCAGACTCGCCTCAGTGAAGCGGGGCGGCGGCTGGGTGAAGTGCTGTTCGGGGAAGACATCACCACGTTCCAACGATTCATCACTTTCGAGCCGAGGGAGCGTCCCTTCTTTCTCCTCTTCGGCATCATCGCGCCCCTCGATATAGAGTTTCATGAAGCCAGGAAAGCGGATCACCTGACCGCTGGCGCGAAAAGTGAACGGAATCGGGCTGGCACTCCCCCCCTCAATAGTCACCGAGGTCGCATCAAGAATCGCCGAGGCCATCTGTGAGGCGACGGTACGAATCCAGATCAGGTTGTAGAGGCGATACTGATCCGAGCTCAGAAAAGGTTTGAGCTTGTCGGGGGTGTTGGCAATAAGGGTGGGGCGGACCGCCTCATGCGCTTCCTGAGCGTTCTTCGCTTTGTTTTTGAAGACTCGAGGTTTCGCCAGAGCGTAGTCATTGCCAAAGAGGCGGGTGATCACCTCACGGGCCTCGTCGGTGGCGGTGGTGGAGAGTGCAACCGAGTCGGTACGCATGTAGGTGATCAGACCGACCGCCCCTTCACCGATGTCAATCCCTTCGTAAAGTTTCTGCGCCACCGACATCGTCTTGCGAGCACCGAAGCCGAGCTTGCGGCTCGCTTCCTGCTGCAGGGTACTGGTGGTAAAGGGGGGCGCTGGGTTGCGCTTCTTCTCACTGCGCTTGATCTCACCGACATGGTAGGGGAGCTTGGAGAGCGCCGTGACGAGCTCATCGGCACGGGCTTGGTCAGGAATCGCAAACTTGTCGAGTTTTTTGCCATCAACAGAATGAAGCTTCGCCTTGAACTTTTCCTTGCGCGGCGAAGTGAAGAGAGCGTCGATACTCCAGTACTCCTTCGCGTCAAAGGCATTGATCTCTTTTTCCCGATCGCAGATCATCCGCAAGGCGACGGACTGGACCCGACCGGCGGAGAGGCCGTAGTGGATCTTTTTCCAGAGGAAAGGAGAGAGGTTGAAGCCGACCAGATAGTCGAGAATCGAGCGTGCCTGTTGGGCATCGACGAGGTCATGTGAGATGGTCGAGGCTTCCGCCATCGCCTTTTCGATGGCACTGCGGGTGATTTCGTGAAAGGTGACGCGCTGAACCTGCGGCGAGCTCCCTTTCTCATCGATCTCCAGCGCCTCCAAAAGGTGCCAAGCGATCGCCTCTCCTTCGCGGTCGGGGTCAGTGGCGAGGATCAGGCGCTCACTACGTTCAACCTCCTTTTTGAGAGTCTCGATATGTTTGCGACTCTCAGGGAGGACGTGGTAGAGCGGCGCGAAATTTTTCTCGACATCGACCGACCCCTGCTTACTCGGCAGAGCGCGGACGTGACCGTATGAAGCAAGAACCTTGAACCCTTTGCCAAGAAATTTCTCGATTGTTTTGGCCTTAGCGGGCGACTCGACGATAACCAGTGATTGGGCCATGACTCCTCTATCCGATGGCGTCGTGCACACGGGGATGAAAAAGGGGGATAAAAAGCAGAAAGGCTGCAGGAGATCCCGCAGCCCGTGACCTGATCAGTTGTAAAGCCGTGACCAGTCGTCTTCCATGATGCAATCGACCTCTCGCCGCCAGAGATCATGCGAACGGGCGAAAATGGTCAGCGCGGTGATCATTTTCATCTCCTGCAGGGTCAATGGCTCATCGGCCTGCATCGCCTTGTCAATGATCTCTTCCTGAATGAGATCGTCGATGATTCCCATTTCACGCATACGGCCGAGAAACCCACGGCACTCGCAGGAAAGTTGCCGCATCTCAAGACGGCTGTAGACCCGTCGGGGGGAGCCATCATCACTCAATGACGGTTGCGCCGACGGTTGCAAGGTGAGCGTTTCGACCCAGCCAAAGGCAGCGTCAATCTCCTCCTCGGCGAAACCAACGGCGAGAAGTTCCTCGACGATCTCAGAATCGGAGAGCAGATCGCGGTCTTCCATGGCGTACTGGGCGATAAGGCTGACGATGGTCAAGATCCGCTCTCTGAAGAGATTGTCGCGCATGAAACTCCGGAATAGCTAGGCAAAGCGGCCACGAACATAGTGCATGCCGGGACGTTGTTCAGCCCCGCCTTGCAGTTCTAGGTGCAGTAAAATAGCCGATACATCCATAGGTGTCAAGCCACTTTTCCGGGCAATAGTGTCGATATGGCAAGGGGTTTCGCTGAGCAGGACAAAGACCTTGGCATCGTCCTCATCAAGATTCGCGGCGAAGTTCTGACAGGCACAAACGGAGTGCCGACTCGGCATGGCAGGCCAGAGTTGCGAAAGGATGTCGCTCGCCTCAGTCACTAAAGAAGCGCCCTCTTTGAGCAATCTGTTCACCCCCTGACTGGTTGGACTGTAGATCGCACCGGGAACTGCAAAGACCTCTCGCCCCTGTTCAAGGGCAAAGTCGGCGGTGATCAACGAACCGCTCTCTTGGGCCGCCTCAACAATCAGAACTCCCCGGCAAAGGCCACTGATAATCCGATTACGGGCGGGGAAGTGGCCGGCCAAAGGAGCCGTCCCGGGCGGATACTCAGAGATAATCGCCCCGCTTTCGCAGACCCTTTTCGCCAAAGCGGCATTCTCCTGGGGATAGATCCGATCGATACCACAACCAAGGACCGCGATGGTCTGCCCTTCAACATCAAGAGCCCCAAGATGAGCTGCCGTGTCAACCCCCCGGGCGAGCCCGCTAACGATCTCGATATCGTGGCGGGCGAGATCGCTGGCAAGTTCTCGGGTCAGACGCAGACCGGGATCTGAAGCATGGCGTGCTCCGACGATGGCCAGACTATCTTGACAGGGGAGAGTGCCGCGCAGGTAGAGCAGCGCAGGGGGGTCAGGAATTGCCGCAAGGGGCGGAGGATAGTCGTCGTCATCGAAAGCAAGGAGGCGAACTGAAAGGGGGTCAAGGCGACGACGCGCCTCCGTAAGTCGGCGGTCATCGGGGGCAAGACGAGCAGCGGTCACCTTCTCACGTATGCTCGCCTTTTCACGCCAAGCCCGATTTGAGGCTGCAAGAACATCATCAATCGTTCCGAAGGCGCTGTAGAGTCGCCGAATACCGACCCGTCCAAGACCGGGCGTCAGATGCAGGCGCAGCCATGCTAGTTCCGTCCTCGTCATGAATCCCCCCCCAGGGAAAAAGACGGCCGCCAGAAACGTTTCTGGCGGCCGCTGAGATCAGAAGGTGATGGTGGCGAACTGGTCGCCGGGATAGATGGGATCGTGGACTGTAAGAATCAGGATTGAGGCGCTGTGTGGAAGGGTCTCGATGACAATGGCATCCCCCATCTCGACGTCAGGGAGGACAGGTCCCTTCCCCTGACCGAGAAGTGCCCGATCTGTCGCCTGACGAGGGCGAAAAACACGCAGTCGATTGCCGCGAACCAGACCGTCATCACTCCCTTTGTCGATGTAGACCACGTCCTTTTCGCTGTAGATGGCGCGGTTATCTTGGGCGGTCACGATGTTGCCGGAGATTTCCTTGTCAGTATGAGCTTCCTTGACACTGTTGATCGCATCCTGGAACGGCCTCAGGTAGTGACCACGCTGGATCTCACGGCTGGCATCGGTGACAACTGCAGTTGCCACCTCAGCATTGATACTACGAATCTCGAGTGTCCCGACATTTTCGTAGCGAAAACCAAACGGCTGCTGTGTCACCGGATGAGAAACCGCTTCACCGAGGTTAAAGATCGAGAACTCTTCCCCTAGGGACAACATCGACAGATCGGGAACGCTAACAAAAGCGGTATCCCCCTCGGTGAGCAAGATGCGGTTGTCGGTCGAATCGACAATCCTTCCGACCACATCAAGTTCCTCAGCCGTGATAAAGCCGATCCCCGGGGTGGTGAGCTTATACGTATGGACAGGCATCGGCTCAGCGGGCGGTTCTACCGGCGCAGGGGGAGGCGGAACCTCAACGACCTCAGGCTCGGGTTCAGGGGCCGGAGGCGGCGTGACAGGCTCAGGAGCAACCGGAACAATCTCAATCCGGCCATCATAGATGTGAAGAGTCTGTCCGGGGTAGATAAAGTGGGGATTGCTGATCGCCGGGTTGTTTGCCCAAAGGCTCGGCCAATAGTAGGGGTCTTTCATAAACTTTTGGCTGATGCCCCAAAGGGTATCCCCTTCTTTGACAACATAGACTTGAGGCTCTTCGGCAGGAGCGACCAGAGGTGTCATGAGAATAAGGAGCAGGGCGAGAAGAAGGTTTCGCGTTTTCATCGGACTCCCTCGGCGGAAGGTGGCGACGGCAGGAAAAGTTCCTTCGCTTTGGCAGCGGCAGAGCTTTGCGGAAAGCGATCGCGCAGGGTGGAGAGGGTCACCCCAGCCTCTGCCATCTGGTCAAGCTGACGCAGGGAGAGGGCGAGGTGGAGCAAGGCATCAGGAAGCTTCGGTGACTGAGGATAGCGGGACTCAAGTTCCTCATAGCTGTCAATCGCTTTGGAATAGAGAGCCTGAGCGAAATACGCCTCGCTACGCCAGAAGAGGGCGTTGGCGGCGTAGGGATTGCCGGGAAAGAGGGTCAAGAAGGAGTCGAAGGCTGACGCAGCCTCGGGGTAACGCCCTGCGGTGTAGGCGGCAAACGCGCCGCGGTAGACATCGGTCGGGGTCAGGTCGGCATTGTTGCCATCCACCGTGACAGGCGCTTTCACCGCAACTTGCGCCGGAGGTGCTGAAACAGATGGGGTGCCGCGCAGAGCGTCAAGTGCTTGCTGCTGATCGTGCAACCTCGCTTCAAGAAGAAGAAGGTTGTCTTGGAGTTGGTTGACACGATTGATTAACGCTTCTTGCTCACCTCGCAATCGATCCAGCCCGGCAACCGAGATATTATGACCAGGTGCAACAGGAGCACAGGCGCCAAGAAGGGATAATGAGACAACAAGAAGCGTGGCCTTAAAGCGCTTGATCACGAGCCTCTCCAAAAGACGAATTAAAGGTTTCGAAAAAACGTAAATTGCCCTAAAATTATAGGGAATTCCTACCCCTGTCAAGGTCAAACCAGTCCCTGTTTCTACAGTGCTCCCCCTCTCAAGAGCGCAAAAAAGGAGTATCAGAACAATGTCGCGAACCGTGGAGCTGCTCGCCCCCGCCGGTGATTCGGAAAAGCTGACAACCGCCTTGGCCTATGGTGCCGATGCGGTCTATCTCGGTGCTCCCCGCTTTGGCCTCCGCGCCCAGGCTGGCAATTTTGATCGTGAGGCCCTAAAAGAAGCAATCGAGAAGGTACATGAACAGGGGAAGAGACTCTACCTCACCCTGAACGCCTTCCTTCGCCCCGGTGAGATAACCGAGCTCGAAACGACCCTTGAGGAACTGCGCCCCTTGGGGGTCGACGCCTACATCGTCGCCGATACCGGAGTCCTTGAGACGGTGCGCCGGATCGACCCTCAGCGCCCCCTGCACCTCTCGACACAGGCCAACACCACCAATGCGGCCGCCGTCCGCTTCTGGCAACAAGTGGGGGTAAGTCGGATCAATCTCGCCCGTGAACTCTCGCTGGAGGAGATCCGCCAGGTTCGGGCCGGCTGTACAGCAGACCTAGAAGTCTTTGTCCACGGCGCCATGTGCGTCGCCTACTCCGGGCGTTGTTTGCTTTCGGCGGCACTAACCGGAAGAAACGCCAACGCCGGGGCCTGTGCTCACCCGTGCCGTTGGGAGTATACCCTGCAGGAAAAGAGCCGCCCCGGCGAAATTTTCACCCTTGCCGAGGACGAGCGGGGGAGTTACCTGTTCAACAGTCGCGATCTCTGCCTGATTGAGCATCTGCCGGCGCTGTTGGACGCAGGGGTCGATAGCTTCAAAATCGAAGGGCGCATGAAGAGTCGCTACTACCTGGCGGCGGTGCTACGAGTCTACCGCGCCGCTCTTGATGCGACCCTCGCCAATCCGGACGAATTTGCTCTTGATCCCCTCTGGCGTGAGGAGCTCGACAAGGTGAGTCATCGCCCTTACGACAGCGGCTTTCTCTTCCCCGGTGCGGCGCAAGAAGGGCGGGTTCACGCCGCCGATTCACACTACAGGCGCAGCCACGACTTCATCGGGATCGTGCATACCGTCGATGACAAGGGATGGGGGGACGTGGAGGGACGTAACCGCTTCTTTGTCGGAGAAACGATTGAACTGATCGGACCGGCAATGCGGCAACAATCGTTTGTGGTTGAACAGGCCCTCACGCAGGAGGGAGCCCCCCTGCCAGTGGTCCAGCCGAACGCTCGGGTGCGCATCAAGCTGCCGCCCAAGGCCGAGCCGGGTGACCTACTACGTCGCCGATCGAAAGCGTAATGGCGAAAAACACGGGCGGTCTCCGCTTAGAGCAGCGCTAGAGCATATCGAGGGGATCGACGTCGATGGCGAGAGCCACCCCGGCAGGTAGGCCCCGGCGCAGCTCCGGCAGATGATCGAGTAGCCGTTGCAGCACGGACCGTTGCGATGCCTTGAGGAGGATCTGCATCCGGCTTTTTCCGCGCAGACGCGCAAAGGGACAAGGGGCAGGGCCGAGGATCTCGACAGCGTCACGACTACGCTCCATCAGGACGGTGGCGAGGCGGGTCGCACCCTCTTCAACCCGACGCGGATCGTTGCCAGCGAGGATCAGGTTGACGAGAAAACCGAACGGGGGGTAGCCGAGAACCTGCCGAGCAGCGAGCTCCTGCTCGGCAAAGCGGGGGTAATCGTGTGCCGCAGCGCAGAGAATCGCCTCATGCTCCGGGTGGTAGGTCTGGATCATCACCGTCCCGGGACGCTCTCCCCGCCCCGCTCTCCCGGCGACCTGAGTCAACAGCGAGAACGTGCGTTCACTGCTGCGAAAGTCGGGAAAATTGAGGGTGGTGTCGGCCTGAACGACCCCAACCAGGGTCACCCCAGGGAAATCGTGTCCCTTGGCGATCATTTGGGTGCCGATGAGGATATCGACCTCGCCGGCGAGAATGGCATCGAGCATCTGCTGGTGCCGCCCCCGACCGGCGGTGGTGTCGCGGTCCATGCGCATCAGCCTCGCCTCGGGGTAGAGACGAGCGAGCTCCTCCTCCACCCGCTCGGTCCCGGCGCCGTACGGCATCAGCTGGCTGCCGCCGCAGCCGGGGCAGGGGTCGGGGGGGCGCTGGTCATAATCACAGTAGTGACAGCGCAAGCGCCGGCTCTTGAGGTGGTAGGTGAGGGTGATTTCGCAGTTGGGGCAGTGGCAGGTGGTGCCACAATCGCTGCAGAGCAGATACGGAGCGTAACCGCGGCGATTGAGCAGCAACAGCGCCTGCTCCCCCCGTTCGAGGGTCGCCGTCAGCGCCTCCTGCAGCGGTGCGGCGAGCAGAGCGTTGGCGTGACCGCGCAGATCGAGAATCTCAACGCTCGGTAGCGGGCGACCGGCGACTCGGCCGTGCAGTGGCAGGTAACCGGTCTGGCCGCTCTGTGCCCGCTGGTAGGTGGTGAGCGCCGGGGTGGCGCTGCCGAGCAGGACTGTTGCCTTCTGCAACTGGCCGCGCCAGAGGGCGAGGTCGCGGGCGTGATAGCGAAATCCCTCCCCCTGCTTGTAGCTCGCTTCGTGTTCCTCATCGACAACGATAATCCCCGGCTGGGTCAACGGCGCGAAGACCGCCGAGCGGGCACCGATAACGATCTCGGCCTCGCCTCGGGCGATGCGGCGCCAGGCGTCGTAACGCTCGCCGTCGGAGAGCCCCGAGTGTAGCACCGCGATGCGGATGGCACTGTCGCTGAATCGAGCCCGAAAGCGTCCGACCAGTTGCGGCGTCAGGGCGATCTCTGGCACCAGCACCAGCGCCTGTTTGCCGGCGGCGAGGGCGCAGGCGATGCTGCGCAGGTAGACTTCGGTCTTGCCGCTGCCGGTGACGCCGTGTAGGAGGAAAGGGGAGAATCCTCCCGTTTCTAACGCCGCGGTGATGGCGCTGAGCGCCTGCTCTTGCTCATCGCTCGGGGTGACCGGATGATCGGCGGGGATGGCGAGGTCGCGAAAGGGGTCGCGTTCGCGCTCCTCTTCGTGCACGCGGATCAGGCCGAGCTCCTCAAGGCGCTTCAGCACCGTCTGGGGATGGGGGAAATGGGCGCGCAGGTCGCTGGCGCGGCAAGGGCCGTGCTGGCGCAGATAGGTCAAAATATCCCGCTGCCGTTCGCCCCGAGGGGCTTCTTCGCCGGGGCTGGCGTTGTAGACCTTCTCGCGCAGGATCTTCACCCCTCCTTTTTTCTCGCCGAGACCGGCGGGGAGGGCGCAGCGGATCACCTCTCCCGGCGGGTGGCGATAGTAGTGGGCAACCTGACGAAAGAAAGGGACGAGTTCGGGGGCAAAGAGCGGTTCGCTGTCGAGCAGACGAGAAATCGGTTTGAGCTTCTCTGCTTCACCGGGGGCGATGGCGAGAAGATAGCCGACAACCCGGCGAGGGCCCAAGGGAACCTCGACCCGCATGCCGATCTGCGCCTGCGTCTGCAGCTCTTCGGGGAGGAGATAGGAGAGCGGCTGCGGCAGTGGTGCGGCGACAGCGACAGTGGCGACGAGGGTCTCTGGAGTCATGAGTGTGAGCACGAGAGCGGGACGGCGATGGCCGTCCCGCTTTGCGTTGAGGGGTTACTGGGGGGAGAGGAGTTCGTTGGCGACAGCGGCGCCGAACTCGTGGCAGTGAGCAAGATCTTCGTCGGTCGGGGTGAAGCGCAAAGTCAGCCCTTCGGTGGCGAGGCTGAACTTGAGCCCTTTGAGGCGCTCTTCCACCAGCTTGACCGCCTCACCGCTCCAGCCGTAGGTACCAAAGACCGCTGCCACATTCCGCTTGGGGGTGACGCTGGAGAGAAGGGCCAGAGCGTTCCAGACCGGCCCCGGCGCGTCGCGGTTGATGGTCGGGGTGCCGATTAAAAGCATGTCGGCTCGCTCCATCTCATCGCGCAGGTCGCTCTCGCGCGGATCGACCAGCGACATCTCCACCACCTCCATCCCCTGTTTCTCAAGGGTCTCGCGGATAGTTGCTCCCATCTTACGGGTGTTGCCGTGGGGCGAGAGGGTTAACAGCAGAACTCGCGGATGGGCACTCTCGGGCGGCGGGGCGGCCCAGCGCCAGTAGCTATCAAGAACGGCCTGGGGGTTGCGGCGCAGAATCGGCCCGTGCGAGGGGCAGAGCAGGCGCAAGGGGAGGTTGTCGAGTTTGGCCAGCGCTTCGCGGATCTTCTCCTTGAAGGGGCGCATAATGTTGTCGAAATAGAAGTGAAAATCGAAGGAGAAGTCGGGGATCTCGTCGTCGAAGAGGCTGCGCGAGCAGTAGTGAGCTCCGAAGGCGTCACAGGAAAAGAGGATCTCATCCTCGACGAGATAGGTGAACATGGTGTCAGGCCAGTGCAGATACGGCGCGAGGATGAAACGAAGGGTTCGTCCACCGAGGTCGATCTCATCGCCGTCGGTGACAACATGGGCGTTGAAGGGGTGATTAAGCTGCTGGCGCAAGAAGTTTTCAGCGGCACGGCTGCAGTAGACCGGAATCTCCGGGTTTATCTCGAGCAGGCGGCGCAGCGCCCCCGAGTGGTCGGGCTCGGTATGATTGATCACCACCAGATCGATGGCGGCGGGGTCAACCTGCGGCGCAAGGTCGGTGAAAAATTCGTCACTGAACATCCCCTTGACAGTGTCAATGAGGGCAAGCTTCTTCTCGCCACGGACGAGGTACGAGTTGTAGGTGGTGCCGTTGTGGGTCGGAAAGAGCTCGTCGAAGACCCGCAGCTGCGGGTGTTTGACGCCGACCCAATGCACCCCGGGAACGATCTCAACGGGTGTGGACATGGGACAACTCCTTGGAACGGATCAACAGATTCATTGAGTGTCGCAGCTACCGAGACAGGCGAGGAGGCGATCTACCTCCTGCATCAGAGTGGCGAAGCCCTCGCCGGTCAGGCTCTGGGCGCCATCGCAGAGCGCCTTGTCGGGATCGGGATGGACCTCGACCATGATTCCGTGCGCGCCGGCGACCAGCGCTGCTTTGGTCATCACCGGGACGAGGGTTCGTTTGCCGGTGGCGTGGCTCGGATCGACAATGATCGGCAGATGGCTCAGTTCGCGGATCAGTGGGACCACCGAGAGATCGAGGGTGTTGCGGGTCGCCCGCTCAAAGGTGCGGATCCCCCGTTCGCAGAGAACGACCTGGCCGTTCCCTTCGGCGACGATGTACTCGGCCGCCGCGAGGAATTCCTCAATGGTAGCGCTCATCCCCCGCTTGAGCAGGACCGGAACGTCGAGCTTGCCGACCTCTTTGAGCAGGTCGAAGTTTTGCATGTTGCGGGCGCCGATCTGCAGAATGTCGGCGTAGCGGCAGACGTCATCGAGCTGCTCGATCCGCATCACCTCGGTGATGACCGGCAGTCCTGACTCGTCTCCGGCCAGCCGCAGGTACTTGAGCCCTTCGACCCCAAGCCCCTGGAAGGAGTGGGGGCCGGTGCGGGGTTTGAAGGCGCCGCCGCGCAGGATCTTTCCCCCGGCCGCCTTGACCTGCTGGGCGGCGGTGAGCATCTGCTCCTCACTCTCAATGGAGCAGGGACCGGCGATCATCACCGGAGCGTTCTCCCCCCCGATGAGGACACCGCCGGCGTCGACCACCGTTGGGGCGGGGTGGAAGTCGCGGGAGACCATCTTGTAGGGTTTGCTGACGTGAATGACGTCGCGCACACCGGCAAGTTCACGAATTGAACTGTCATCGACATATCCCTGATTGCCGAGGACGCCGATAGCGGTCCGTTCACTGCCGGGGATCGGCTCGGCGCGCAACCCGAGAGCCTTGACGGCGGCTTCAACCGCTTCAATTTCGCTGGCGCTGGCTTGATGGTGCATAACGATGAGCATGGGAATCGACTCCTTGATGCGTCATAAAAAGCGAAGTGTTTTAGGTAAAGACTAACTTTAGACCTCTACCAAAGAGAAAACAATCCCTTTCCCTAAAAGGAGCGCGAGAAAAGAGGCAATCTGCTGCCGGGTGCGATTGCGAAAAGCAGGATGCTGTGCTAGGTTGGCGACAATCACCTGAAGGAGGAATTCTCTCTATGACTCAACGGGTTCTGGAGATCCGGTCCCCCCGTTATATACCCCCGGGGGCCCTCGACACCGGGCGTAACATTGATGATTTTTTCCCGAAAGAGCAGCCCCTGGCCCTGGAGATAGGCTGTGGCATCGGTGACTTTATTTTGCAACGGGCCCAGCAGCAGCCACGGGTCAATTTTCTTGCCATCGACATCTATAACAAAGGGTGTCTCAAAACCTGCCGTCGCATTGATGAGGCCGAACTCGACAATGTGCGGGTCATGCGCATCGAGGCGCGGCAGCTCTTTAGTGATCACCTAGCACCACAAAGCCTGACGGCGATCTACATCAATTGCCCTGATCCTTGGCCTAAGAAGCGACATCGAAGCCGGCGCCTGGTCAGTCCGACATTTCTCGACCTTGTCGCCCCCTATCTACAGCCGCAGGGGGAACTTTTCTTCGCCACTGACTTTACCGACTATGCCGAGCAGGTGGCCGAGTTCGTCCCCGACCTGAAGAGTTTTACCAATTGCTGTGCGACGCCAATCGTCACCGATCTGACGAACTATCCGGTTTCAAAATATATGCGACGGTTTCTCGATCTCGGACAGCCGATCTACTACGCACATTTGCGCCGCCGTGATAACCTGCCGTTGACCGAGTCGGCCGAAGTGCCGCAAGGGTTCCGGGCACGTTGGGGAGCGGCAATCAATGACTGAGTACCTTACTGCGGATCTCCCCGGAATCGGTGGTATCATGAAGGAGTCGGTGGAAGACTTCTTTGTCGAGGAGCTTCCGCTCTACCTCCCGAGCGGTGAGGGGGAGCACCTCTACCTGCGACTTGAGAAGCGGGGGATGAGCACCTTCGAGCTAGTGCGTCAGGTTGGTGCAGCTCTGGGGGTTAAGGAGCGTGAGATTGGCTACGCCGGTCTCAAGGACGCCCGAGCGACCACTCGCCAGACCTTATCGCTGCCGGGTGTTTCACCCGAGACGGCGCAAAAGCTAGAGATCCCTGGGGTGACCCTACTCGAGGCGAGCCGGCATCGCAACAAGCTGCGCCTAGGGCACCTTGCCGGCAACCGCTTTCGCATCCGCTTGAAGCAGGTGGCACCGCAGGCCAAGGAGAAGACGAAGACAATCCTCGAGGTGCTGAGCCGGCGCGGGGTGCCCAACCGTTTCGGGATTCAGCGCTACGGGGTTCTGGGAAACTCGCACCGCATCGGCGGTGCACTTCTGCGGCGCGACTTTGAGACGGCACTACGCGAGGTGATCGGTGACCCGGAGAAAATCGACAATCCACGTTGGCAAGAGGCGGCCCGCTGTTTCGCCGCCAGCGATCTCGATGGAGCGCTGGCGGCATTTCCCCCCCGCTTTCGCGACGAACGACGATTGCTCCATGCCCTAAAGCGAGGAGAGACTCCGCAACAGGCGCTTCTCGCCCTCCCGCGCAAGCTGCTTAACCTCTACCTGAGTGCTTGGCAGTCGGCCCTCTTCGATCAGCAGGTGGCGGCTCGGATCAATGAGCTTGATCGTTTGCGGGGAGGAGATCTCGCCATGAAACATGAGAACGGTGCCTGCTTCCATGTCGACGACCCCGCGGCTGAACAGCCCCGGGCCGACCGCCTTGAGATCAGCCCGACCGCGCCCCTTTTCGTACGTAAAGTGACACCGGCGCAAGGGGAGGTTGGGGAAACCGAGCGGGCACTGCTGGCGACCGAAGGGCTTGACGTCGAGACTTTCGTCGTCGCTTCGGGAATCTCTCTTGATGGCGAGCGGCGGGCCATGCGGGTTCCAATCGCCGATGCAACAGTGACAGATGACGCTGATGATGGCCTGCTCGTACAGTTTTCTCTCCCCAAGGGGAGTTATGCGACAAGTGTTCTGGCCGAAATCATGAAATAACGGACGAACGGTTCCCCTACGTTCCGAACGCGGGAGACCCCCTATGACCGACACGAAGGCTTCTTCGCCGCCACCCTCTTCCGAAGGGGCACCCCGGATCAACCTTTTTCGCCCCCGAAGCGGCTTTGCCCGTAAAGAGGTTCTGCTGATCTGGGCGATGCTCGCCGGGTGGGGCGGAGGGATCTACGGTTTCCAGGCTCTGCTGGTGTTGTTGCAACGCCAGAGCGATGGCGCCGGTCCCCTCACCGAGACGGGACTCTTCGGTTTCCCCCTGCACTACTGGTACACTGGGCAGTTCCTCATCGTCTGGTTCATTGTTCTTTGTATTCTCTTCAATCTGCTCGCCGACCGGATCATGGTCGCAGCGCGGCGACAGAAACAGCGAGGAGAGGAGCAATGAGCGAGAGTTTCAAGCTGGCCCCGGTGCTGATGCTGCTAACGGTCCTTGGCCTCTTCCTTCTGGTTGGGTTGGCAAGCCGGACCCGCAAAGGGGAGTACTATCTGGTCTCTGGACGCTCCATCGGAAGAATGGGGATCGGTGCCGCTATCGCCTCCAACTGGATGAGCGCCGCCTCCTTCCTCGGCATCGCCGGAATCTTCTATCTACAGGGGTATCTCGCCCTCGCCTACGTTATCGGCTGGACCGGTGGCTACGTGTTGCTGCTGATCCTTCTCGCCCGGCAGATCCGTCGTTTCGGCAAGTACACCGCGCCGGAGTTTGTCGAGGCCCGCTACGAATCACACCTCGCCCGTTTCCTTTCGGCCCTGATTACCATCTTCATTACCCTCATCTACTGCGTCGCTCAGTACAAAGGGATCGGACTGGTCTTCGCCTGGATCTTCGGTCTTGACTACATCCCAGCACTTTTTTTTGGCTGCGCGGTGGTCGTCTCCTACCTTGTTCTCTCCGGCTCTCTCGGGGCCTCGCGCAATCCGCAGTTGCAGTATGGTCTCATCATCGTCTGTTTTCTTCTGCCGCTGATGGCGATTGCCGGCAAACTCGGCTTCTTCTGGCCGCTCCCTCAATTCGGCTACGGTCGGGCACTACAAGAGATCGCCGCAGCGGATGGCGGCAGCCTCTTCGCCTCGCCCTGGGCAAACGCCACGCCCTATCAGTGGGCAGCGCTTTGTTTTACCCTGATGGTTGGCACCGCCGGCCTCCCCCATGTTCTTTCCCGCTTCTACACTGTCCCGAATGTGCGTGACGCCCGCTGGAGCGTCGTCTGGGGGATCTTTTTTATCGGCCTTCTCTACTGGAGTGCCCCCGCCTACGGAACCTTCGCCCGCTGGTGTGAAATGAATGGTGGTGGTTTTGCGGCTACTGCAGAGGCAGCACCGATTGCCGATCTGGTCGCGATCAAGGCGGCGGAGTGGGCGGGGATTCCCGACTGGCTCGTAGGAGTGGTTGCCGTCGGAGCGATCATGGCGGCCTTCTCAACCGTCACCGGGCTTCTCATCACCGGAGCCGGTGCAGTCTCTTACGACATCTACTACCGCCTGCTTAACCCGAAGGCGACAGAGCGACAGCGGATGAAGGTCGCCAAAGGGGCGACGTTGGTGCTGGCCTTGATCGTGTTGGCGGCGGCGATGAAGCCACCGGGGATGATCGCCGAGATTACCGCCATCGCATTCGCTTTGGCCGGCAACACCCTCTTCCCGGTCTTTCTCCTAGGGATCTGGTGGGATCGGACCAACCGCCAAGGAGCGGTCGCCGGGATGCTTACCGGCATCGCCATAACCCTCGCTGGGGTCGGGGCGTCCCTCTGGTGGCCTGAACTGGCCTTCTGGCTGCCGGCAACCGCCTCGGCCTTTATCGGGGCACCACTGGTGCTGCTGGTGATGGTGATCGTCTCTCTGGCGACGGCGCCACCGCCGGAACATCTGCGGCGTTTTCTCGCCGACGACGTGCATCAGCCTTAAGGCTTACGACAATGTGTATCTCACGGATGCTCTCTCACGCAGGAGCCTGACCCGCCATGAAGCTGGTCCTTTCATCCGGCAGCCTCTATACACTGCCCATGGAAAAAGCTTTCGAGATTGCCCGGGATATCGGGTTCGACGGGATGGAGGTCATTATTAACTATGACTTCCAGTACGGGGACAATATCGCCCTGATCCGCGATCTGCAAAGCATCCTACCTATCTGCTCGCTGCATGCTCCGTTTCTTGAGCTTGACGGTTGGGGCGACAAAATTGCTCAGGTGATCAAAACAACCGAACTGGCCCAGGAGACGGGAATCCCCCTGATCAATTTTCACCCCCCCGCCTGGATGGCCTTTGAGCTCTCATTCTGGCGTTGGTTCCGCAAGGTGGCTGATTATCAGGAGGCGATTGGCAAAGGGGAGGTGGTGATTACCGTTGAGAACATGCCGTGCACCGGCAGCTTCAAGGTCAATCCCTATGTACTCGGTCAGACCAGTGCCATGATCGCTTTTATGGAGGAACATAACCTCTTTCTCACCTTCGACACCGCGCACATGGGATCGTCAAAGGCGAGCTTCCTGCACGACTTCCACCTCTTCTACAACACGGGACGGATGCGCAACATTCACTTCTCCGACTACGGCTACGGCCGCGAACATCTCCTGCCCGGGCATGGCGTTCTTCCGCTAACCCGCTTTCTCAATCATCTACGAGAGACCGATTATAACGAGACGGTGACTCTTGAGCTGTCGCCCCACGAATTTCCGAAAGAAGAAGAGTTGATTCGGGAAGGGATGCAGGAGGTCTTTCACTTTCTCTGCGTCGAGACCGGGCGAAAAGAAAAGGGGGAGATCGTTCGCGAAAAGGGCTAGCGGACGATGTAGACAGAATGCCGGCAGTGGAGGGCGACCTTGGTCGAGACGCTACCGGTCAGGGCCCGCTTGACCCGGCCAGCACCGGATGAACCGATGACAATGACGTCGATCTCTTCGCGGTCGGCAAAAGCCATGATCTCCTCGGCGGCATCACCGTAAACGACGACACTCTCCAGCGGGATCTGGGCCTCTTCAGCCGCTTTTTCGACGACATAGAAGATTCGCTTGCGCTTCTCTTCCCAGTCGGGACGTTCTGTCGCCGGAGGGGAGGGGAAAAAGTCGGTAAAGGAGGAAGGGCGCATACTGGGAAGCACCAGGATGGCATATATTTTGCTCTTAAGGCGGGAGCCGGAGATACGAGCGAGGCGAACCGCTTCTTCGGCAGCCTTGTCTGACTGGGGAGAACCGTCGATAGCGACGAGAATCTGCTTGCTGAGTGTGAGCATATGGATTCCCTCGGCAGTGGATGAAAGGACATTTCACTGTAGCCAACTGGCGTAAATGTGTCAACTGATCTCGCCGGCGATCAGGAATCCGTCGGGGATTGTTGACTTTTATAGAACAACATTCTATCCTTTCTGACAACTTGATCGAGGGAAGTCCCAGCAGGAGGGGATCCGCGGACAGTGTCAACGGGCTTGACACGTCGGCAATAATCTTTAAGATTGGGCGCGTTTTGCTCTGCATTTAAAGTAGAAACGAGGGTCATTGTGGTCATGGCAAAAAAAGACAAGTCGGAGTACATCATTCAGGCGGTCTCTCACGCACTGGATCTCCTTGAGCAGTTTCACGGCGACGTCGATGAACTGGGGGTCACAGAACTCAGCAAGCGCCTGAAACTCCACAAGAATAACGTATTCCGACTGCTTGCGACCCTTGAGTCGCGTGGCTATATCGAACAGAACCGAGCGACGGAAAACTACCGCCTTGGTTTAAAATCTCTGGAACTCGGCCAGACCTTCATCAAGCAGATGGGGCTGTTACGGCAAGCCAAACCGATCCTTGAGCGGATGGTTAAGGAGTGTAATGAGACCTCCTACGTGGCGATCTTCAAAGAAGGATACATCGTCTATCTTGATGTGGTCGAAACCGACCTGACGGTACGGGTCGTCTCCCGGGTCGGCTCCCGTCTCCCCGCCTACTGTACAGCCGCCGGCAAAGTTCACCTTGCGTACATGACCGACGAAGAGGTCGATGCTGCGCTGGTGGGGCGTGAGTTGAAGCAGCACACCCCGACAACCCTGGCAAGTGTCGCCTCTCTCAAGGCGGAGCTCAAGCAGGTGGTTGAAAAGGGCTACGCTATCGACAACGAGGAACTGGACCCCGGTGTGCGCTGTGTCGCAGCGCCAATCCGAGATTACACCCGCCGGATCGTCGGGGCCGTGAGCATCTCGGGCCCCGCGATGCGCTTCTCCGATGAGCGGATTGAGCAAGAGCTGGTACCGCTGATCACGCAGGCGTCGGAAGATCTTTCAACGCGGCTCGGCTTTCACAAGTAGCGGCGACAGCAAAACGAAAAACCCCCGTTATGGGGGTTTTTTTTTGCCCGACTCAATAAAAATGGTGGCAGCTACTCTGCAGCCTTGCCGGTATCGACAATCTGAGCATAAAGGCGCTCAACCTGCCGTTGTGTTTCCTCTTGAGCGCCTGAATTGTCGATGAGATAGTCAGCGCGGGCGACTTTTTCCCTCTGTGACATCTGGCTATGGATCCGCCTCTCGGCTTCTCGACTGTCGATCTCGTCGCGAGCCATAAGGCGCTGGCGTTGCGCCTCGGGTTCTATAGTGATGACAAGGATTTTATCAACCCGCTTATCGGCACCGGCTTCAAAGAGCAGCGGAGCTTCATAGAGGATCAGGGGGGGGTGCCTCTGGCGTAAAGCCTTGAGCTTCTCATCGGCGTGCTGAGCAATGGCGGGATGGGTGATGCCGTTAAGATCACGACGGGCCTGCGGATCGGCAAAAATCACCGCCGCCAGGCGCGGACGATTAAGCTCCCCTTGCATGGTCAAGATCGTATCACCAAAGCGTGCGACGATCTGAGCCAATGTGGCACTGCCGGGACGCACCACCTCGCGCGCCAGTTGGTCAGCGCTGACCACCTCGGCCCCAAGCTCGGCGA
This sequence comes from Desulfuromonas sp., assembly GCA_002869635.1. Taxonomy (GTDB): domain Bacteria; phylum Desulfobacterota; class Desulfuromonadia; order Desulfuromonadales; family BM515; genus BM515. Next base: position 33,855 of record PKUF01000051.1, read on the forward strand.
AATAATCGCAGACCATGCTCTTTCCCGAGGCGATACCTCCTGTCACTCCAAGAATCATGGAAAGAGAGTGCCACGGTCGAAATCTTTGTCAACCCTTTTCCCAGCTGTTAAAATGGAGACGTAAGCATTATCCCCTCCCCTCTTTTGCGGAGTTGTCTGTGAGCGAGACCCTACCCCGGCGCCTCCTGCAGCGCCTAGACGACAGGAAACACCGACCCACCCTTCGCCATAAAATCGATGGTGTCTATACGACTCTCGACGGAACCACGACAGCCACACGGATCCGTCTTTTCGCCAGAGGGCTGATTGCTCTTGGGGTCAAACCCGGTGAACGGGTAGCGATCATGGCTCCCAATGGACCCGACTGTGTTTGCGCCGATATCGGAGCGATGAGTTGTGGGGCTGTTTCGGTTCCGATCTATCACACCGAAGGACTAACAACCCTGAGGACGATCTTAGACGACAGTGGTGCCCGCGTCCTCTTTATTGCCTCGCCTTTACTGGCACACGATCTGATGCGGATCCGGGAGGATCTGCCCGAGCTTGCAACTGTGATCCAGCTCGGAAAAGAGTCACCAGAAGAGGGTATCCTCTCGCTGAGCAGTTTCTTGCGCGAGGGGGGGGCGATCCCCCTTTCGCAGGTGGCTGAACGCCTCAGTCCTGGGCAAGAGAGTAATCTGGCGACCATCGTCTATACTTCGGGGACAACCGGACAACCAAAGGGGGCGATGCTTTCCCATCGCAATCTTTTGAGCAATGTTGAAACCTGTAGCCACCATTTCCATGTCAGTGAAGGAGACACCTGCCTCTCCTTTCTCCCCCTTTCTCACGTTTTCGAACGAATGGCTGGCTACTACTTGATGCTGATACGGGGGGCAGAGATCGCTTATGCCGAGAATTTCGAAACGGTCCCGACCAATCTGCAGGAAGTCTCACCGACCATCGTCATCAGCGTTCCCCGACTCTACGAAAAGATGCATTCGCGGGTGATGGAGAGGGTTCTCTCCGGCCCATGGCTACGCAAACAACTCTTCTTTGCCGCCCGCCATCTCGGACTGCTGATGGTGACTCGCCGCGAGAAGGGGATTCATCCGTCACCGCTTCTGCGCTTGGGAGTCACTCTTGCCCGCAAGCTGGTCTTTGCCAAACTGCATCGTCTGCTCGGTGGCAAAGTACGATTCTTTGTTTCAGGCGGTGCTCCTTTGGGGAAGGAGATCGCGGAGTTTTTCATGGCCGCCGGCATACCGATCTATGAGGGGTACGGCCTGACGGAGACATCACCGGTTATTGCAGCGAATGCTCCGGGGGCACAGCGCCTCGGAAGTGTCGGCCGACCGCTTGAGACGACATCGGTACGACTCGCTGCCGATGGAGAGATTCAGGTTCAGGGGCCAGGAGTCTTCTCCGGCTACTGGAACGATGACAAGGCGAGTGACGAAGCGTTTGCCCAGGGGTGGTTCAAAACTGGTGATATCGGGCGGTTTGATGATGACGGCTATCTCTATATCACCGATCGAAAAAAAGACCTGATCGTCACAGCCGGCGGAGAGAATGTGGCCCCCCAGTATCTCGAAGGGGCACTTAAACGCGATAAATATATTGCCAACGCTCTGATCTATGGTGACCGTAAGCCGTTCCTCTGCGCCCTGCTCGTTCCGAACCTTGAGGCGCTGGAGCGCTACGCCAACGAACGAGAGATTCCCCACCTCAACCATTGCGATTTGGTCAGCCAACGGGCGCTGATCGACCTGATTCGCGACCGGGTCGACGCTTTGCAGAGCGGGCTGCCGCCGATTCAGCAGATCAAACGCTTCACCCTCCTCTCGCGCGATTTCACTGGAGACGAGATCACACCAACTCTGAAGCTACGGCGCAAAATCATTCATTCGACCTACCGCACGGTCCTTGAGGGGATGTATCTTGCAGGAGACCACGGGGTGCATGACAGTGGCTTCTGCGCTCTCGACACCCCAGAACAACATGAAAAGGTCCCATCCTAAAAAGGAGATTTTTACCATGTCACAAGACCTATCCCGTTTCATCCTTGAGCGCGAACACGCCGCTCTGGTTGTCGTCGACATTCAAGAGCGACTGGTGGCTGCCATGCCGCCCGAGGTTCTTGAGTCAACAGTCTCCACCGTTGAGCTCCTGCTCAAGGCCTGGAAAGAACTCGACCTGCCGGTCATCACTACAGAACAATATACGCGTGGTCTTGGCATGACTCTTGATCGTTTACAAGAGGTCGGAAGTGGTGACGCAATCGAAAAGATGAGCTTCAGCTGCTGCGGGGAGGATCCGTTCAACGAGAGACTCGAGAAACTGGGGGTGCGCCAAGTCGTTCTGGTCGGCATGGAAACGCACGTCTGTGTTTATCAGACAGCCCTA
>PKUF01000088.1 GCA_002869635.1 Desulfuromonas sp.
GGTCAAGCCGAGCAGGAAGAAAATCCCCAAAGAGGCAATCAGCAGACCGACGAAACCTGTGACCCCCGTAGAGGAGGTCGCCTTCCAGGCGGAATCACTCAGAAAACGTTCCAGATAGGCTGTTGTCGCGCGAAGATTTTCAAGATTGTAATGAACATAGGTTACCCCTGCCAGTTCTCCCTGCTTTGCCTTGGTATGGCAGCGCAGACAGTCACTCTCCATGAGGTGCGGGCGAAAAAGATAGAGTGTCTCGGACGTTTCAATCTCTGTCAGACGGGTACCGTTCGCAACGGCTTGCTGGAAATAACGCGAAGGAATAACCGTGTCGATCACCTTCTCCTGCGACGAATAGACGATCTTTCCCTGCGGGTCAGATAGTCCAATCTCCTTGACCCCCGGAATCGCCCCGAGAGACACCAGAAGCTCCTTAAAAACCTCCATTTCGCCCCGTTCAAGCGAACCGGCGATACCGATCTCAAGACTGGCGAAAACGTTACGCGCCTGCTCAGAGGTCGACTCTCCCAACGTTTCGAGAAAAATCGTATCGGCCTCCTTCAAAAGAGAGCGTGTTTGCAAAGTGGTGACAAACGTACTGATCCCAAAGGCGAAGAGAAGCACGATAAAGAGGAAACGGGTGACTCGAAACTGGATTCCCCTACGCATCGGCCCCTCCCTCGTTCCCCTGTTCATTCAGGCGGTAAAAAGCATAGCCCGGGTCCCTGGAAAATTCCGGGCGGGTACAGCCCACGCAGGGGGCATTGACTTTGACACACCAGCTTGAACCACCATTCCAACCCCGCATGGGACAATCGGCGTGGGTAATCACCCCTTGGCACCCCAGCTTGAAGAGACAGCCGGCCTCCCCCTGACGGGTACTGAATTCTTTCTTCTGATAGAGCGCGAAGTTCTGACACTGGTCGTGCAAAAGTTTGCCGTAGATCTGCAGAGGCCTTCTGTGCTCGTCGAGTGTGGGAATCCCCTTCTTCAGCAGATGGACGATACTGGCAACAACCCAGGCCGGATGAGCAGGGCAACCGGGAAGGTTGACGCAAGCGGTTTCAACCCCCTGCTGCCGCAGAAAGACGTCGCTCCCGATGCTCCCTGTCGGACTGGGTGGAGCGGCCGGAATACCGCCAAAAGAAGCACAGGTTCCCACCGCCAAGACCGCTTTGGCCCTGCGCGCCGCCCGTAAGAGAAGATCACTGTAGGGCTCATGGCCGATGCGGCAGGCAGCGGGCATTCCCACCGGCACCGCCCCTTCAACCGCCAAAAGATAGTCTCCACTTTCGATCGCTCTATTGACGGCGTCAACAGCACTCTCACCTGTCGCTGCGGAAAGGGTTTGGTGAAAATAGAGAGAGAGGTATCGTGTCATAAGCGCGGCCGGCCCCGGTGCCTCAGAGTTAATCAGACTGACTGAACAACCGGAACAGGAGAGTCCCTGAAGCCAGAGAAGAGGGGCGCGGCCTGTGGCCAAAAGCTCCAAAGCTTCAGCAAAACGCGGGGTCCATCCGACATTCAGCCCCATCCCTGCCACAAGAAAGGCGGCATCTTTGAGGAAGGTTCGGCGATTCAGCGTCATGGCATGGTCCTCCGATTAATGAACAGCGCAGGCGATACAGGGATCAAAGGAACGGACAACCCGTGCGGCTTCAAGCCCTTGGGAGTCTCGGGCCACCGGCGTGCCGAGGAGCGCGCTCTCAACCGGACCGGGATCTTTTCGCCCTCCCATCGGGGAGAAATTCCACGTACTTGGGACCATGCACTGGTAGGTGGCGATCCTCCCCTCGGCAATGGTAATCCAGTGACCAAGAGCACCTCGAGGGGCCTCAATCAGTCCACTGCCACTCCCCTGAGATCGGGGGACGTACTCAGCAACATGCGACGTTTCCGGATCGATCTGGTCGAGCCACACCTCCATACGCCGGGCAAGCAGTTGAGCCTCAAGGGCGCGCGCAAGATGTCGTCCAAAAACGCTTTTAAGGGCAGAATGGTTGAGACGCAGCCGGTTCATACAGTCATCAACCATCTCTTTGACCGAAGGCTGACCAGCATGATAGGCAACAATGAGTCGGGCCAGCGGACCGACTTCACAAGCTTTGCCGCCATAGCGAGGTGCTTTGATCCAGGAGTAAGCTCCCTCTTTTTCGGGATCGGGCAGAGACGTTTCCTGCTCGGGAGCATCCACATACCAACTGTACGCCGTCTCCTCCCGAATCTCCCCCTCCCGAAGTGACGAGAAGCTTCGCGAGTCAACCGTTCCCGAAGGGAGCCAATCCCCCTCTGCTTCGGGAAAGGCACCGAAAGCAAGAAAGCGGCGAAGACCGGTCCCCAATCGAGTGTAGTCGGGAAACTGCTTCGCTGTGGCCATAACGTCAGGGAGATAAACCGATTCGATAAAACGGCGCAGGATATAAAGATGGCCACGGAATGCTTCAAGCTCGCCATAGGTCGGCGTGCAAGTTACCCCCCCAGGAACGATCGAGGCGACATGTGGAACCTTCCATCCAAGAAGCGCAATCATGCTGTGAGCCTTGCGGCGCATATCCAAAGCCTGCAGGTAGTGGCTCAGAAGGTTTTGGGTCCAGGAAAGATCGGCGGGATAATCGCCTTTTAAACGGGGAAGAAAAGGAGCGGCAGGAAGAATCCGATTGCTGTCGAGCTCTTGGACGACCCAGCCTTTGAGTTCCTGCAATTGGGGATCACGGGTTTTGAGCGACAGGATCCCCTCGATATTAAGGAAATCAAGGGCTGAGAGCTGATAGAAGTGAAGAATGTGGCTTTGGAGAAAGTTGGCGCCGAGAATCAGATTGCGCAGAAGTTTCCCACTCAATGGCGGAGGAAGTTCAAGCGCATTTTCGACACAGCGGGATGAGGCGATCGCATGACTGACCGGGCAGACCCCACAGATTCTCTGCGTAATGACAGGAGCATCAAGAGGGTCCCGTCCTGCAAGGATCTGTTCAAAACCGCGATACATCTCGCCGGCAACGCGTGCTTGATGGATCGTCCCCCCCTTGGTCTCGGTGGAAACACGCAGATGCCCCTCGACACGTGTGACCGGGTCAATGGTGACTTTTCCCACAACAATCCTCCTGAAAATCACTCAAAAAAGCAGCTATGCAAACAGAATCAAAACATACGGTAGACTCTATGCTTCTGTAGGAAAGGTTCCTAAGGATAAAATCGTTGTAAAGAGCAGAATCAAAAAAACCGCCTTCGAAAGACCGAAGACGGATAGAGTCACACCACTGAAATCTGCAAGCAGAAAGATGCGAACGCCCGAACACTCTTCGGCGACTGCCCCCCCCAAAGGGGCTCTGGCTCTAACGTCCTTGCGTTGCCACAAGTTTGCTCTTCTCGGAGGAATTCACGCTGATCGATGTGGCAAGCGACAACTCGCTAGCCACCGAACCGAACAGGGCAAGAAAGGACGAAGATCAATTCCCTGAAGACATTCGTTCACGGACACTACACAAAAAAACACTACACAAAAAATGCCCACCTACCAGACAACCGGCAAGTGGGCGTTCAGAGATTTAACACAGACCTCCCCCTGAATACCTCATCCTCTTCGGCGGCCCGGCTATCCCAGAAGGACCCGTCGCTCTGCGTCCTCACATTACTATGAGTTTGCTCTTGTCGTGAAAATGAGTCTATTCCGTATACATCTTTAATTATATTGTAGTCAACCTTTTTAATAGAAGAGAAAAAAAGCAATTCCCCACCTCAAAAGAAAAGTTTTTACAGACAGACACCAATGCGACAAATCGACTTCTAGAAAATGTGACCCCGTGATAATGCTTGTTTCGAATTGACTATAACCTCAACCACTGACACAACGCCAACGGCCGTATCATCCCGGGAACGTTCGAAGCACAAGAAGTCGCCCGACTCCGAATTCGACATGAGCGGGAGTCACCTGTTGATCAACGAACGGGGAGAGTTGCCGCCGCTGCGGCAACTCTCCCCGTTTTGCTTTACAACGATCAGCCCTGCGGCCGCTCCAGCAGCATGGCGCAGGCCATTGCCCCGGCGGCGCAGACCGAGATCAGGCCGTAGCGGGCGTTGCGTCGCGCCATCTCTTGCGCCAGGGTGGTGACGATACGGGCGCCGGTGGCGGCGAAGGGGTGGCCGACGGCGATGGAGCTGCCGAGCACGTTGAGCCGCTCGGGATCGACCGAGCCGATCGCCTCCTCCTTCCCCCCCTGCTCCCACGCCTTGAGGTTACAGGCGACCTGCGCCGCGAACGCCTCGTGAACTTCAACCAGCTCGATCTCGGAGAGCTTGACCCCGAGACGGCGCAGCAGCCGCGGCACCGCCACCGCCGGCGCCATGAGCAGGCCCTCTTTGGGATCGATCGCCGCATATTCGACCCCGGCGATGCGGGCCAGCGGGGTGTACCCTTCCCGCTCGGCCGCCGCCTCCGACATCAGCAGCAGTGCCGCCGCCCCGTCGGTGAGGGGGCTGCTGTTACCGGCAGTGAGAGTGCCACGCTCGCTGCGGTCAAAGACCGGCGGCAGTTTGGCGAGTTTGGCCAGCGTCGTCTCCCCCCGCACCAAGGTGTCGTGATCGATCCCCTGCAGTGGGGCAATCTCGGCGGTGAGGCGCCCGTCCGTCGTTCCAGCGGCGGCGCGCTGGTGGCTGCGCAGGGCGATCTCGTCCTGTTCGGGGCGCGCGATACGCCACTCTTTGGCGCTTAGCTCGGCGTGTTCCCCCATAGTCAGACCGGTGGAGGGTTCCTTGAAGGAGAGAGCGCGCGGTTTAAAGTGCCGGGGCCGCAGCCGCGCCAAAAGCTTAAAGCGCTCCCCCGCGCTGCGGCAAAAGGCGGCGGCGCGAAAGATCTCGGACGCCTCGCGGCCAAAGAGGATCGGTACCGTCGACATCGACTCGACCCCGCCGGCGATGGCGATGGCGCTGCGGCCATCAGTAATGGCGTCGGCCGCGTGGGTCACCGCATGCAGGCTGGTGATGCAGTTGTTTGAGACGAGATGAGCACGAATCTCTTGCGGCCAGTTGAGGCGAAAGACAACCTCACGCGCCAGATTGGAGATGAGCGGATCGTGAAGCACCCGCCCCCAGATCAGCTCGTCGATCTTCTCAGGCGCAAGGTCATAGCGCTGGGCCACGGCTTGCGCCGCGTGAGCCGAAAGGTCGAGCTGCGACAGACGGGCGAAGTGCGTCCCCGCCTTGACGAAAGGGGTACGCATCCCCCCGACGATTACGACACTCTGTCTTGATGTATCCCCCATAGAAACCTCCTGGCCCGTAACGGGCAGAGAGTGTGGATGGTCCTGAAATCATTATCGCACCACCCCTTAAGAATTTCAAAATGAAGTTTTTTTCTCTTTTCTATTCTACCCCGTCGACAAAGGATACCGTAATCACTATAATGCCCTGTCTTGATCGTTTTCGCCGCGGCCGCAGGCAGAATGGCCGCATATAAAATACCGTGTCAAAGGAGAGAATCGATGGCCACCCCCGAATTCACCTACCAGGAGATGTTCCCTCTCGGGAAAGACACGACCGCCTATCGCAAGGTCGAAGGATCGGAGAAGTACGTCAGCGTCGAGTCATTCGCCGGCAAGGATGTCGTCAAGGTCGACCCCGAAGCGTTGACCGTAATTGCCAACGAAGCGATGAAGGATGTCTCCTTCCTGCTGCGCAAAGCGCATAACGAACAGGTCGCCAAGATCCTAAGCGACCCTGAAGCCTCCCCCAACGACCGCGGCGTGGCGATGGCGTTCTTGCGTAACGCCGAGATCTCGGCGAACTTCGAGCTGCCGATCTGTCAGGACACCGGCACCGCCACCGTCGTCGCCAAGAAGGGTCAGCAGGTCTGGACCGGCGTCAAGGACGAGGAGTACCTCTCCAAAGGGGTTTACCGTACCTACACCGAAGAGAACCTGCGCTACAGCCAGACCGTGGCGCTCGATATGTACAAAGAGAAGAACACTGGGACCAACCTCCCCGCCCAGATCGACATCATGGCGACCGATGGCGACTACTACAAGTTCCTCTTCATGGCCAAGGGGGGCGGTAGCGCCAACAAGACCATGCTCTTTCAGGAGACCAAAGCGCTGCTCACCCCCGAGAAGCTTGAGAGCTTCCTGGTTGAGAAGATGAAGTACCTCGGCACCGCCGCCTGCCCTCCCTATCACATCGCCTTTGTCATCGGCGGCACCAGCGCCGACACCTGTATGAAGACGGTCAAGCTCGCCACCGCCAAGGAGCTCGACGGACTGCCGACCGAGGGGAACGATCACGGCCAGGCCTTCCGCGACACCGCGTTGGAAGAGAAGCTCCTCGTCGCAGCCCAGAAACTCGGCATCGGCGCCCAGTTCGGCGGCAAGTACTTCGCCCACGACGTGCGGGTCATCCGCCTGCCGCGCCACGGCGCCTCCTGCCCCGTCGGGATGGCGGTCTCCTGCTCCGCCGACCGCAACATCAAGGCGAAGATCACC
>PKUF01000059.1 GCA_002869635.1 Desulfuromonas sp.
CAAAGACCGAGAAGAAGGACAATAAGGCAACCAAAAAAGCCGCGTAACTCGTCACCCCGCTAGGGGCGGATGTGTCAGGCGATAACTATCTCTGTACACCTCTGTTTTGCACGATTCGATAAGTCGCTGAAAAAATTGCGTAATTATATGCATTGCAATATTTAGAAAGTTTTCTTTAAGAATTATGTAGCCGTGCCTGTCAATTGAAAGAGTAGGTTTTTCTTTGCAATACTTTTCAATTTCAGTAGGGTTTTGGTCTGTATTTTTCCCCTCTGAATGGACAATGCAATTCCTAAGTCTTTGGTACATCTCGATTTCGTCAGTGTAAATACGGAATTTCGAAAGACTGACGTGGCATTCTTCTTCTAAATAGCGAAAGCAATTCTTAATGATGCTTTTTCTGGGTTTTTTATATTCTTTTTCTTTTTTCAAGATTTGCTGCATTTCAATACAGATTCTGTAAAGGTCAAATTCTGCTGAAGCCATTACAGTTGTAAATAATGAGTATCTTTGTATTTTGGGGAATACCTCTGTGAGTTGGATAAAGTCACCAGCGTACCAACCACCAAGAAATTCCTTTTCTTCCTCCGTTGCCTTCTGACATTCCCGGTCTAACTGTTTTGTGAGTTGGGTGCATTGGCGACGAAGCATGCCCTCTGAAAGATCAATTAATTCTTTGATATCACCAAGGTCTCGATTTACTGCTGAGCGAATAAAGGATAACTTCAAATCGATTTTATTGATTTTTTTTCTCATTGATTAAGTCCCAACGGGATGAAATAAGCGGCGACGCTGTTCTGATTCAAGCCGGTAAGTACCTTTTCGAGAAACACCTATGCTTCGATCGTCCGCTTCATTTTTTTGTTATGCCATTTTTGTTACAGCCTAGCCAGTCAACCTCTAAGTCAAGTGAAAAGTGATTTTCGTTAAAAAAGGATCCTTCTTTTTTTGAATTTAATCTCGGATGACTACTTTTATGCTTTTTTGCTTCATCAATATTTAATCCAAACCTTTTAGCATTGTTTCCCCACAAGAACCATTCTGCCCCTGGTGCTTTATGGGCTATGTAGTCAATGACCTTTTGGACAAAACATGCCCAGTAGTTTGCGTGTGAGTTTGGCTTGTTTATTTCACAAGTAAGAGCAGTGTTAAGCAAAATAACACCTTGCTTCTCCCAGTTCTCAAATAGTTCATGTGGTGGCTTTATACTGAAGTCCTTTGTTTGGATACCTTTTCTTACTTTGTCAATTTTTGGAATTTCAGTTTCATTACAATGATTTTTGTAGATGATTTTGAGAATATTTTGTAGAGAAGTATTCTTTTTCAACTGACTCCAAGATTGAATACCACCAACTTCAAAGGCACGCCCCGTAGCAACACCTCTTTGAGGGTATGGGTCTTGTCCTAAAATTATCACTTTTGTTTTACTTAAATCAGACTCTAAAAATCGAAAAACCTTTAATTTATCTGGGGTAAAGTTGTTTCCTAGCTTTTTTTCAATACCTGCAATGCATTCGATGTTTTTTGAAGTTAGAAAATTAGCCCAACTGTTATGAAATTTAACTTTCGAGTTTTTAAAAATTAATTCTTTCTTCATTTCACTTCTCTTTTTAAAGGCATAACCAGTTATTAGGCGAATGATTGTTCGTATAATATCCCATGCATTTTACTAGGGAATATCGAATAACATTTTGTAAAGATTTGTTTTAGCTAGATTGCGTGCAACATATTGAATCCGCCAAAACGAACTCTCTCATGAGAGGTGACCGCTCCAGAATTCAAAATATAAATGGGCAGATCGCACCAGAATTGCGATCTGCCCACATAATTTTTCTTTCGGATTTCCCCATAGCCCCCACTCCTTTATAACCCCCCGGACATTACTACATTAAAAACCACTCCTCTGTCAATATCCTAGGGTTCTTCATTCATCTTCCCCCTTGCCGAGATCTGAAGAATGAAGTCTCAGCCGATGCTGGCAAGCTCAAGCCGGCTCCCCCAACGCGCCATGAGAGTCTGACGGGTCTCTTCGTATGACGGATCGCGAAGAAATGCCGGGTCGTCAGCAAGGTCAAAGGCTTCCTGCCGGGCGCGTTCGAGCAAAGAGGCGTCACGTAGAATGTCGGCAACGCGAAAATCAGGCAGCCCCGACTGGCGGGTGCCGAGAAACTCACCGGGGCCGCGAATGGCGAGATCGGCTTCGGCGAGGCGAAAGCCGTCGTTCGATTACACCATCACCCGCAGCCGCTGCAGACCGTCTTGACTGAGTTTCTCAGAACGCAGCAGCACACAGTAACTGTGAGCACTCCCCCGCCCCACCCGTCCCCGCAGCTGATGTAGCTGCGCCAGCCCGAAGCGCTCGGCGTGCTCAATCAGCATCACCGAAGCGTTCGGCACGTCAATACCGACCTCGATGACGGTGGTGGCGACGAGAATGTCGAGCTCGCGACGATAGAACGCCTCCATCACCGCCTCTTTCTCATCCGACTTCATCCGCCCATGCAACAGGCCGATGCGGGCTTGCGGGAAGATCGTTGAGCCTAACTCATCCACCCCTTCGGTCGCCGCCTTAAGGTCGCTTTTCTCGGTCTCTTCAACCAGCGGGTAGACGATGTAGGCCTGCCTCCCCTCCCCGACTTCACGGGCGATCAGGTCATAGGCCTGCCGCCGCTGCCGCTCGCTGCAGAGCCGGGTCTGAATCGGCGTGCGTCCCGGTGGCAACTCATCAATCACCGAGAGGGCGAGATCGCCGTAGAGAGTCAAGGAGAGGGTGCGGGGGATCGGGGTCGCGGTCATCACCAGCATATGCGGGTTCTCCCCCTTGCGCCGCAGCACCCCGCGCTGGCGCACACCGAAGCGGTGCTGCTCATCGATAATACCGAGGCCGAGGCGCTTGAACTCGACCCCTTCCTGCAACACGGCATGGGTGCCGATAAGCATCTGCGCCTCACCGCTTTGCACCGCGGCGAGTACCTCACGCCGTTCGCGCACCCCCATCGAGCCGGAGAGGAGCAGCACCTTGAGCCCAAGGGCTTCAAACCACTGGCGAAAGACGCTGTGGTGCTGCTCGGCGAGAATCTCGGTCGGGGCGACCAGCGCCACCTGGGTCTCGTTCTCGATCGCCAGCAGGGCGCTCATCATCGCCACCATCGTCTTGCCGCTGCCGACATCCCCCTGCACCAGCCGATGCATCGGATGCGGCTGCATCAGATCATACTTGATCTCACCGAGCACCCGTTTCTGGGCATTGGTGAGTCGGTACGGCAACATCGCCGCCAGCGGCTTGGTGTAGCGATGAGTGACGGCAAAGGGAATCCCCTCTTCGAGAATGACCCCTTGTCGGCGCAGCGCCAGACCAAGCTGCAGGTAGAAGAACTCATCAAAGACCAGGGTGCGGCGGGCCGGGTCATTTCCCTTTTCGATAGCCTCGAGATTGGTCTCATCCGGGGGGTGATGCGCCTGCAGCACCGCTTCAGCGAGGGGGAGAAGCTTTTGCCGCTGCAGCACAGCCTCAGGAATGGCAGAGTGAAGCAGCGAGGCGTACTGACTCACCGCCTGACGCATCAGTTTGCGCATGGCGGCCTGGGTCACTCCCTCGGTGAGGGGATAGACGGGAAGGATCGAGCCAAAAGGGAGATTGGTGCTGTCGAGACTTTCAACGCTCTGCCCGGGGGCGAGAAAGTGTACTTCGGGGTGGTGCACCTCAACGACGCTGCCGAAGCGCTTGACCTCGCCGATAATGATCGCCCGGCGTCCTGCTTGAAAGCGGCGGACGATCCAGTCGCGGCGAAAATTGAACCATTTAAGAATAAGCTGGCCGCTCTCATCGGCGACCAGCACCTCAAAGAGCTGGCGGCGACTGCGGCTGGTCGTCCCCTCACCGGCGCTGACAATACGGGCGCAGAAAACTTCAATACGGCCGGGGCGTAAGAGGCGGATGGGACGGACTTCGCGGCGATCTTCGTAACGCAGGGGGAGGGTGTAGAGCGCATCCTCAATGGTGCGGATGCCGAGGCGGGAGAGTTTATCGCTTAAAGACGGACCAACCCCCTTGAGAATGCTCAAGGGGGTTGCAAGAAGCTGACGGCGCCGGCTGTCGGTCAGGGCCGGGGACATGACTCCCCTCCCCTTTATTCTTCTTCGATGGCGTTGAGGTCGCGCAGCAGGTCGTTGATGTCGAGGCCATGAGCCATCGCTCCCTGCTCGAGGGTTTCATTCATCGCCCCCATACAGCCGACACAGCCGAGGTTGTATTTGCGCAGAACACCGACCACCTGTTGGCTGGTCTGCATCGCCTGATGAAACGTCATATCTTTGGTGAAACGCTCACTCATGACTTTCTCCTTTACGCTAGGCGTATTTGATATCGGTAACCTCGTAGACCTTGAGTCCAGAGGGGACCTTGATCCGAACCTCGTCGTCGAGGTGGTGACCGATCAACGCTTTGCCAACCGGAGAGGTCACCGAGATTTTTCCCGCCTTGATATCGGCTTCATCCTCGCCGACGATCTGATAGGTCACTTCCGCTTCACTATCGACGTCAAAAAGCGTGACCGTCGCTCCGAAGAGGACCTTATCCGAGTCGAGTTCGGCGGGATCGATCACCTGAGCCCGGGCGATCTTATCGTTCAATTCTTTGATACGTCCTTCGATGAACCCCTGACGGTCCTTGGCGGCGTCGTATTCGGCGTTCTCTGAAAGGTCGCCATGGCCACGGGCCTCGGCGATATCCTGCACGACCTTGGGGCGGTCAACACGGATCAGGCGTTTCAGTTCCTCCTGGAGGCGCTGGTGCCCCTCACGGGTCATAGGAATGGATTGGGACATCGAATTCTTCTTCCTTACAGGTAAAAATTGCGACGGAGAATAAAATCATCGGGCGGGTTTCCCCGCCCGAATCGGCTTCTGCGTCAGATGATCTCCTAAAAAAACGAAAGCAGCCGTTTGCGGCCACCTACTGCGGATAATACTCCTGCAGCGGGGTTACGTCAAGGTTTTCTCCGTGCATGGCGAGAATCCCGTCGACAGCCGCCTTCATTCCGGCCACGGTCGTAAAGTAGGCGACATTATACATCAAGGCCGTACGACGGATCGAATAGGAGTCAGCCACTGACTGGGCACCGAAGGTCGTATTGAAGACCATGGCGATCTCGTTACTCTTAAGGGCGTCGACGCAGTGCGGCCGCCCTTCCTTGACTTTGTTGATCGTTTCGACGTTCAGACCATTTTCCTGCAGATAGGCGGCCGTTCCCCCGGTGGCGATCAGGGAGAAACCGGCCTCGACCAGCTGACGCGCGGGTTCAACCACCGCCGCCTTGTCACTCTCTTTGACGCTGACAAAAACCTTTCCTTCTTTGGGCAGGCGCACACCGGCACCGAGCTGAGCCTTGGCGAAGGCCTTGCCGAAATCGTAGTCGATCCCCATGACTTCACCGGTCGACTTCATCTCGGGACCGAGCAGAGTGTCGACCCCCGGGCACTTGACGAAGGGGAAGACCGATTCTTTCACGGCCACATGTTGCGGCACGATCTCACCTTCGACCCCGATTTCGTCGAGTTTCTTGCCGGCCATGATCCGGGCGGCAATCTTCGCCAGAGGCCGTCCCGTTGCCTTGGAGACGAAGGGGACAGTCCGACTGGCGCGGGGGTTGACCTCAATGAGGTAGACCGTTCCGTCCTTGACCGCATACTGGATATTCATCAGGCCAACGACCTGAAGTTCCAACGCGAGGGCGACAGTCTGACGCTTGATCTCTTCGACGTTCTCTTGCGGTAACGAATAAGGGGGCAAAACACAGGCGGAATCGCCGGAATGGATCCCCGCCTCTTCGATATGCTGCATGATCCCACCGATGACGACGTTGCTCCCGTCACAGAGGGCGTCAACGTCGACCTCAATCGCTTCTTCAAGAAACTTGTCGACAAGGATCGGATGCTCCGGGGAGGCTTCCACCGCAAATTTCATGTAGTTGCGCAACTGATCGACGTCATAGACGATCTCCATCGCCCGGCCTCCGAGGACGTAGGAGGGACGCACCACCACCGGATAACCGATGCGGGTGGCGACACTCTCGGCCTCTTCAAAAGAGCGGGCAATGCCGTTGGCGGGCTGGAGCAGATCGAGCTTGTTGAGCAGAGCCTGAAAACGTTCGCGGTCTTCAGCCCGGTCGATGGCGTCGGGCGAAGTCCCGATGATCGGTACCCCGGCTTTCTCTAGCGCCACCGCCAACTTGAGCGGCGTCTGCCCACCAAATTGAACGACGACCCCTACAGGCTTTTCAACCGCGACAATCTCAAGGACATCCTCTTGGGTCAGGGGCTCGAAATAGAG
>PKUF01000020.1 GCA_002869635.1 Desulfuromonas sp.
GGTGATCTCCTCTTTTCCGAGCTTGGTGTCTCGGGCGACGCACTCGAACTCCTCGATATGGATCGAAGTATAGCGGTCGGCCTGAACCAGCTTTTCGGAAATCAGGATCGAGTCCTCGAAGTTGTAACCATGCCAAGGCATGAAGGCAACGAGGACGTTCTGTCCCAGAGCCAGCTCACCCCACTGGGTCGAAGGGCCATCGGCAATAACATCACCGGCCTTCACCCGATTGCCGACTTTGACGATCGGCTTCTGGTTGATACAGGTATTCTGATTCGAACGACTGAACTTGAGCAGATTGTAAATGTCAACACCGGTCCCGGTTTCGGAGACATCGTGATCATCCACCTGAATAACGATACGATCGGCATCGACGCTCTCAACGACCCCGTCATGACGGGCGACAACTGAGTTACCCGAATCATGGGCAACAACCCGCTCCATCCCGGTCCCGACCAGCGGGGCATCAGTACGCAGCAACGGAACAGCCTGGCGCTGCATGTTCGATCCCATCAGCGCCCGGTTGGCGTCGTCGTTTTCGAGGAACGGGATGAGTGCTGCGGCAACAGAGACAATCTGTTTCGGCGAAACGTCCATCAGGCTGATCTGATCGGGAGCGAGGAGCAAAAACTCCCCGTTTTTACGCACGTTGACCAGCTCATTGATGAAGACGCCGTTATCATCGATCGGCGCGTTGGCCTGGGCGATCGCGTGCCCTTCCTCTTGAAGGGCCGAGAAATATTTGATTTCGTTCGTGACCTGGCCTTCATTGACAATCCGATAGGGGGTCTCGACAAAGCCGTACTCGTTGATCCGCGCATAGGTCGACAGCGAAGCGATCAGACCGATGTTCGGGCCTTCAGGAGTCTCGATCGGACACACGCGGCCATAGTGGGTCGGGTGAACGTCGCGGACCTCGAAACCCGCTCGCTCACGGGTCAGGCCGCCCGGTCCAAGCGCAGACAGACGCCGCTTGTGGGTGACTTCGGAAAGCGGGTTGGTCTGATCCATGAACTGGGAGAGCTGCGAGGAGCCGAAGAACTCCTTGACGACAGCGGAGACCGGTTTGGAGTTGATCAGGTCGTGCGGCATCAAACTGTCGACGTCCTGCAGGCTCATACGCTCCTTGATTGCACGCTCCATACGCACCAGACCAACACGGTACTGGTTTTCGAGCAGTTCGCCGACAGCACGCACACGGCGGTTACCCAAGTGGTCAATATCGTCGATTGACCCTTTGCCGTTACGCAGATCGATCAGATAGCGCACAACCTCAAGGATATCCTCCTTGGTCAGTGTCGACTGCTCCAGCGGGCTGTCCAGCCCGAGCTTATGATTCAGCTTGAGCCGTCCGACAGCCGAGATGTCGTAACGCTCGGCACTGAAGAACAGGCTTTCAAAAAGAGACGTCGCGGTCTTGATCGTCGGCGGATCGCCGGGACGCAGACGACGGAAAATTTCGATGATCGAATCTTCGGCGTTTTCGACCTTGTCCCCTTTCAGGGTATCGCTCAGGTATGGACCGACATAAAGGTTGTCGATAAATAGAATCGGGAAGGTGCTGATCCCCTTGGAACGCAGTTCCTCAAGCTTTCCTTCAGACAGCTCGGCATTGCATTCAAGAACAACCTCTCCGGTCCCTTCGTCGATCAGGTCACGTGCGACGACCTTGCCGATAAGATTCTCTTCGGCAACAGGAATGCGTTCGATCCCTTCTTCCTTGAGCTTGCGGATTGCCGCCCGGGTAAATTTACGGTTGGCCTTGACCAGAACCTCACCTGACGAGGAAACGATGTCGGAACTTGCCCGTTGACCGGAAAGCAGATCATAATTCAGGGTCTTGCTGTAGCTGCTGACGTCCCAAGTGATTTCCTCGGTATCATAATAATAGTTGAGGAGTTCTTCGGTCGTGTAACCGAGGGCCTTTAACAGCACAGTTGCCGGCAGTTTACGCCGCCGGTCGATACGGACCCAGAGCAGATCTTTGTGGTCGAAATCGAAGTCGAGCCAGGAACCGCGGTAAGGGATAACCCTGGCATTGTAGAGGACCTTCCCGCTCGAATGACTCTTTCCCTTGTCATGAGCGAAGAAGACCCCTGGAGAGCGGTGCAGCTGACTGACGATAACCCGCTCGGTACCGTTGATGATAAAGGTCCCGTTTTCAGTCATCAGCGGGATTTCGCCAAAGTAAACTTCCTGTTCTTTGATATCACGAATCGACTGGGCCCCGGAGTCCTTGTCGACATCCCAGGTCACCAGACGCACTTTGACCTTGATCGGTGCGGCGAAGGTCATGCCACGTTGATGGCATTCTTCAACATCATATTTCGGAGTCCCCAGACCATAGGAAACGTATTCCATTGAACAGGTCTCGGCAAAATCACGAATCGGGAAAACCGAACGGAAAACAGCTTCAAGACCGCTCTGCTTTCTTTCCGCCGGCGGGATATCCGCCTGCAGGAAGCGTTTATATGACGTTTTCTGTATATCAATGAGGTTCGGAATATCGATGATATTCGTCACCTTTGCGAAATGCTTTCTGAGGAGCGGATTATTCGCAAAAGAATATGCCATGATTTCTCCTTCGGCTCAGGATCACAGGCCATGCCAGTGCCCACAGGGAGAATCCTGTGAGCAAGAGGATCCACTACAGGGATCATGACGCAACGTCGCACGACCGAGCGACAGCGCCCTTACCAAACACAGACAATTTGCTCCGCATCAGAGGCGGAGCTGACAACAACAATAGCCAAGGCCGCAAAATGCGACCTTGGCTAAAGATTTTTTGTTGTGAAAAAAAACTATTTCAGCTCCACGCCGGCGCCGGCTTCTTCAAGCTGCTTCTTAATGTCTTCGGCTTCAGCTTTGGAGACAGCTTCCTTAACGGTGTTCGGGGCGCCATCAACGAGGTCCTTGGCTTCTTTCAGGCCGAGACCTGTCAGAGCACGGACAACTTTGATAACGTTGATTTTCTTGTCGCCAGCGCTGGTCAGAACGACATCAAACTCGTCCTTCTCTTCAGCGGCTTCAGCAGCACCAGCAGCCGGGCCAGCAACCATGGCAACCGGAGCAGCAGCGGATACGCCGAATTTTTCTTCCAGTTCTTTAACGAATTCGGACATTTCCAGGACGGTCATGTTCTCGATAAATTCAACTACTTGTTCTTTAGTGATGTCAGCCATTTCATCCTCCGATGTATATTGTCTTTAAAGTGTGATCTTGGTTTAAATTAAGCAGCTTTTTTTTCACTGATAGCACTGAGAACCTGCACCAGCGAACGCGGAATGGCAGCCAGCGTACCAACGAAGTTGGAAACCGGTGCATTCATCGAACTCAGAGCCTTAGCGAGCAGCTCTTCGCGGCTCGGCATTTCTGCCAACGCGCCGATATCGGCAACGCTAATCAGCTTGCCGCTCAAAACACCAGCCTTCAGATCGAAAGCCTGGATGTCCTTGGCATACTTGCTGAGAATCTTGGCCGGAGCTACCGGATCCGCCCCGGAGAGGGCAATAGCAGTCGGCCCCTTGCAGAATTCCTGCAGAACTTCGGCAGGGGTTCCCTGGGCAGCGATTTTCAGCAGGTTGTTCTTAACAACTCGATACTCAACTCCGGCCTGAGTCAGCTCACGCCGCAGGTTGGTAACCTGATCGACGTTGATCCCGCGGTAGTCAGCGAGAAAAGCTGCCGGTGCCTCATTGAGTCTCTGAGCTAGTTCCTGAACGATCTGCTCTTTTTCAGTTCTGTTCATACGCTCTTCCTCCTTTCTTTGTAGTGTTTGGGATGTGAATCCCGCCCCAGTCAACAGAAGGGAGAGCGGACAGAGTCGCTACAACACCCTCAGCCTCGGCAGGTGGACCAGCCATTAAATGACGTGCATGCCTGCTGTCTTTGACTTAGAGCTTAAAACTATTTACTTGATCAATGCCTGAACCTGGGGGATATCGATGTTGATACCAGCACCCATGGTACTCGACAGAGAAATTTTCTTCAGGTATGTCCCTTTAGAGGTCGACGGCTTGGCTTTGATCAGAACATCGACCAGCGCCAGGATGTTTTCCCGCAGCTTTTCAACGTCAAAAGAAACCTTGCCGACCGGAGCATGAATGATACCGGCCTTTTCAACACGGTATTCAATCTTACCCGATTTAGACTCCTTGACCGCACGATCGATATCAAGAGTGACAGTACCGACCTTCGGGTTCGGCATCAGACCACGGGGACCAAGCAGACGACCGATGCGACCAACAACACCCATCATGTCGGGAGAAGCGATTGCCGTATCGAAATCGAACCAGCCACCTTGAATCTTTTCGGCCAGATCTTCCGCGCCGACAAAATCAGCACCGGCAGCTTCAGCCTCCTGGGCCTTGTCGCCCTTGGCGAAAACCAGGACACGAACATTCTTGCCCAGACCGTTGGGCAGGACGACTGCACCACGGACCATCTGGTCTGCTTTTCGCGGGTCAACACCGAGACGCACGCTGATATCAACGGTCTCGTCGAACTTTGCAAAAGAACTCTTCTTGATCAGCTCAAGAGCCTCATCAAGTCCGTACAGCTGAGTACGATCGACCTGCTCCTTGGCTTTCTTGATATTCTTCCCTGTTGCCATCTTCTATCTCCACTATCCGCCTATCAGGCGACTTCAATTCCCATGCTGCGCGCGGTGCCTTCGATAATCCGAACAGCGGCCTCTTCAGAGAACGCATTGAGGTCGGGCATCTTCAGACGGGCGATTTCAAGCACCTGATCCTTGGTGACCTTGCCAACTTTTTCCTTGTTCGGTACGCCCGAACCACTCTTGATACCAGCGGCCCGCTTCAGCAGAACTGCAGCCGGCGGAGTTTTGGTAATAAAAGTGAAGGAACGGTCGGCATAGACGGTGATCACAACAGGAATGATCAGTCCAGCCTGTTCCTGGGTTTTCGCGTTGAAAGCTTTACAGAACTCCATGATGTTGACCCCATGTTGACCGAGGGCGGGGCCGACCGGAGGCGACGGGTTTGCCGCACCGGCGGAAATCTGCAGCTTGATTTGTCCGATTACTTTCTTGGCCATCACTGACTCCTTAAACGAACTTTACGTTCATCCCAGACTAGCTGGTTTTTTCTACTTGAATAAATTCCAGTTCAACCGGTGTCACCCGGCCGAAAATACTGACCATAACTTTAAGCGTCCCACGATCGGGGCGCACATCTTCTACGACACCGGTAAAGTTCAGGAAGGGGCCGTCTACAACGCGAACGGTCTCACCGACTTCAAACTCGACCTTCGGTTTCGGTTTCTCGACGCCCTCTTCCATGCGGTTGGTGATCTTCGCCACCTCGGCATCGGGAATAGCCGGCGGGCTCTGCCCGCCACCGACGAAACCAGTGACCTTGGCCGTGCCGGTAACGACATGCCAGGTCTCGTCATTCAACTCCATCTTGACCAGAATATAGCCAGGGAAGAACTTACGAGTTGACGTCTTGCGCTCACCTTTGCGCATCTCGACAACCGTTTCCGAAGGGATCAGAATCTCTTCAAAAAAGTCCTCGACCTCAAGCGAGCGAATACGCTCTTCAAGATTGAGTTTTACTTTGTTTTCATACCCTGAATAGGTATGTACGCCATACCACTTCTTTGCCATAAAGCAACCGTCCCCTCTTAGCCGAGAACCAGACGGATAAGGCGCGAAAGAATTATATCAACACCCCCGAGGAAGGCCGCACAGAGCATGACCAGCACAATAACCACGATCGTCGATGCGTAGGTATCTTTCTTCGTCGGCCAGGTGACCTTCTTCAGCTCTGCCTTGACGTTTCCAAGAAACTCACTCGTTTTTCCAATCATCGATCCTATGGCCTCACTGTGGTGTTACAGACAAAGTTGGCAGGCCAGGAAGGATTCGAACCCTCAACACCCGGATTTGGAGTCCGGTGCTCTACCGTTAGAGCTACTGGCCTGCAGGTTTAACTTTTGAAGCTACGTAACCGCTACTTGGTTTCTTTGTGCGGAGTATGTTTCCGACAGAAGCGGCAATACTTCTTGAACTCCAGTTTGTCCGGAGTGTTCTTTTTATTCTTCGTCGTTGTGTAATTCCGCTGCTTACATTCTGTGCAAGCAAGAGTGACAATGTCACGCATACTTTTTTACCTCATAATCCCCTCCCGACGCAGGCCGGGAGGGGTTAACTCACAATTAATGTAGCTTTACTTGATAACGGCGCTAACGACGCCGGCACCAACGGTACGACCACCTTCGCGAATCGCGAAGCGCAGACCTTCGTCCATTGCAATCGGAGTGATCAGCTCAACGTCCATGGCGATGTTGTCGCCAGGCATGACCATCTCAACACCTTCCGGCAGGGTAACAACGCCGGTCACGTCAGTCGTACGGAAGTAGAACTGCGGACGATAGCCTTTGAAGAACGGAGTATGACGGCCGCCCTCTTCCTTGGTCAGAATGTAGGCTTCGGCTTTGAAGTCGGTGTGCGGCTTGATCGAACCCGGCTTACACAGAACCTGACCACGCTCGATATCCTCACGCTTGACGCCACGCAGCAGGATACCGACGTTGTCGCCAGCCTGACCCTGATCGAGCAGCTTACGGAACATCTCGACACCGGTGACAACGGTCTTGGCAGTTGCCTTGATACCGACGATCTCGACTTCTTCCTGAACCTTGACAACACCGCGCTCAACACGACCGGTTGCAACGGTACCACGACCGGAGATCGAGAAGACGTCCTCGACAGGCATCAGGAACGGTTTGTCGATCGCACGCTCCGGCTCGGGGATGTAGCTGTCAACGGCTTCCATCAGCTCGAGAACCTTGTCCTTGCCGATCTCGTCGTCACGACCTTCGAGAGCAGCCAGAGCTGAACCAGCAACGATCGGAATGTCGTCACCCGGGAAATCGTAGCTGGAAAGCAGCTCGCGGATTTCCATGTCGACCAGCTCGAGCAGTTCCTCGTCGTCAACCATGTCGGCTTTGTTCAGGAAGACAACCATGGCCGGAACGCCAACCTGACGCGCGAGCAGGATGTGCTCACGGGTCTGCGGCATCGGACCGTCGGCGGCCGAAACAACCAGAATTGCGCCGTCCATCTGCGCCGCACCGGTGATCATGTTCTTAACGTAGTCGGCGTGACCCGGGCAGTCGACGTGAGCATAGTGACGGTTGTCGGTCTCATACTCTACGTGGGCCGTTGCGATGGTGATACCACGCTCACGCTCTTCCGGCGCGTTATCGATCTGGTCGAACGCCTTGACAACACCGCTACCGGATCTCTCCGCCAGTACTTTTGTGATCGCTGCAGTCAGCGTCGTCTTGCCGTGGTCAACGTGGCCGATGGTCCCGATGTTGACGTGCGGCTTTGTCCGCTCAAATTTTTCCTTGGCCATGATAGAACCTCCCTTGTTGGTCTTCTACGTCTTAATTTTTTGTTTTAGTGTTGCAATGTCAGCTATTGATTATAACGATTATATGAACAAGCACAAAAGCTCCCTGCAAAGAGAACTGGAGCCCACAACCAGATTTGAACTGGTGACCTCATCCTTACCAAGGATGCGCTCTACCGACTGAGCTATGTGGGCCTAGATTGTCCTTTTTTGCACGGAGAGATAAATGGAGCGGGAAACGGGACTCGAACCCGCGACCCTCAGCTTGGAAGGCTGATGCTCTAGCCAACTGAGCTACTCCCGCCTAAAATCCTACCGTTTATGCTATTCTGTTGTCGTTTGGACGCTATATCAGTGCCTGCTTCAGTTCTTGCGACCTGCGGTCTCCTGAAACACGGCCCAAATACTTAGTCCGGCAAGTCTCAAATGGTGGAGGGGGGAGGATTCGAACCTCCGAAGTCGCTGACGTCAGATTTACAGTCTGATCCCTTTGGCCGCTCGGGAACCCCTCCAGGGGAACCTGCTATATATTCAGTTTTAAGAAAACACCTGCTATGCAACTGGAGCTGGCGAGAGGAATCGAACCCCCAACCTACTGATTACAAGTCAGTTGCTCTGCCTATTGAGCTACGCCAGCACAAGACGGGACTTATAACCCAACACCAGCCACATTGCAAGGGGAAAATCGATTTTTGCTCCTTGATGTGGCCGAATCATGCAGCGCTCCGTCTTATAGTTGAACTGGCCTCCCCTGTCAACACCTGATTCGAGCCTGTTGCCAATTTTTTACCCGTCAGTCATGTTCTGCCGCAACACCTCGAACAGAGCCACCCCGGCAGCCACCGAAGCGTTCAAAGATCCGACCTGCCCCCGCATGGGAATCGCCAGCAGACCATCACAATGCTTGCGGATATTGGGGCGCAATCCTTTCCCTTCGCTGCCAACGACCAAAGCCAGGTTGCCGCTCAATCCGGCACGGAAGAGATCTTCCGCCCCCTCTTCCCCAGCCAGGCCGTAACACCAGATTCCGGCGACCTTCAGCTCATCGATTGCCCGCGCCAAGTTGGTCACCTGGCACAACGGCAGATGGGACAGGGCCCCGGCTGCCGTTTTCTCAACCACCGGGGTCACCGGGCAGGAACGATCCTTGGCAACGATCACTCCATGACAGCCGACCACTTCCGCACTGCGTAGGATAGCGCCAAAGTTGTGCGGATCGGTGATCCCGTCGAGAAGCAGGAAGAACGCCGACAGGCCACTGTTGCGCCAGACAGCCAAAAGTTCGTCGAGAGAATGATAGGCAAACGGGGTCAGCTTGAGCAGCACCCCCTGATGATGGCTGTGACCGGCCAGCCGATCGAGCTCGGTCCGGGGCAGAAAAGAAACCCTGACCTGCCGGCTCTTTGCCAGTTCGATCAGGGTTTGCAAGCGTGGTCCGGCATCCCCTTTGACGACCAGCAGCTCCAGCGGGGTGCGACTACCTCCCTGGAGCGCTTCGGTCACCGGATTGACGCCATAGAGAAAATCGGCCATCAGGCTTTCAGGGCCTCGTCGATCTCATCCAGAATCTTCGCTGCGGCGTCGAGGGGATCGGCCGCTGCGGAGATCGGCCGGCCGATGACCAGTGCCGTTGCCCCGGCGCTGATCGCATCCGCCGGGGTCGTGACCCGCTTCTGGTCATCCATGGAGGCGAATGCGGGGCGCACTCCCGGGGTGACAATAGCGAAATCGTCACCACAGGCCGCACGGATCAGGCCGACCTCTTTTGGTGAAGCAACGACGCCGTCGAAACCGGAATCCTTGGCCAGCTTGGCCAACCGCGGCACCATCTCTTCAACCGAACGCTCGATCCCGACCTCGCGCAGGGTCTCCTCGGTTGACGACGTGAGGATGGTCACCGCCAGCATCCTCGGTCGCGGGATACCGGCCTCGGCACAATAGGCATCGACCTCGGCCACGGTCTGGCGCATCATTTCACCGCCACCCAGGGCGTGAACGTTGAATATCCGCACACCGAGCTTGCAGGCCTCAACCGCCGCCTTAGCCACGGTATTCGGGATGTCGTGATACTTGAGATCGAGAAAGACCTCCCCCCCCTGCTCGCGGATCATCCGGACGACTTCCGGACCGCAGCGGGTAAACAGCTGTTTTCCAACCTTAAACACCCCGACATTTTCATGCAGCTGGCTGACCCAGTTTTCCGCCGCAGCAAAATCATCGAC
>PKUF01000129.1 GCA_002869635.1 Desulfuromonas sp.
GATGGCGGTGGCGGCGGCAACCCCGTCGACCGAGAGCTTTCCAACCTATCTAGATCTGCGCTACAGCGATGGGGTGGCGATGCCTGTCACTGATCTTCTCTGCAGTTGCGAAAATGTTTATCGTCCCACTCTCCCTGCCGGGAGCGGAATTCTGACCCTCTTGACCCTCGATCTTGCCGACCCTCTCGGTGATCTTCAGAGCGTCTCGATTCTTGGCAATCAAGGAACCGTCTACGCCAGTGAAGAGAACCTCTATGTCGTCTCCACCAACAGTGACGCCTGGCTCTGGTGGCCGCTCGAGGCCGGCATCGCTTCTCAGCCGAGCACGACGAGCCAGATTCATCGCTTCAGCCTTGGGGCTACTCCCCGCTATGCCGGCAGCGGCAGTGTACCGGGATGGATTCTCAACCGCTACTCTCTCGATGAAGAGGGGGATGTCCTGGGGGTGGCGACCACCGAGCCGGGATGGGTCAGCAATACCCTGCCGGTCAACCGCTTGACGACGCTGCAGTTGGGGGAGGATGAACTGATCCCGCTCGGAAGCCTTGAGGGGTTGGGAAAACCGGGCGAGTCGATCTTTGCCGTGCGATTGCTCGGTGAGCGGGGCTACGTCGTCACCTTTTTGCAGACGGATCCCTTTTATGTGCTCGATCTGAGCGACCCCCAGCAGCCGAAAACGCTGGGCGAGCTTGAGGTCCCTGGGTTTTCGACTTATCTTCATCCTGTCGATGCTGACCACCTTCTCGCCATCGGGCGCGATGACGGGATGAAGCTGAGTCTCTACAATGTGCAGGACGGGAACAATCCGACCGAGGTCGCGACCCTTTCACTCGGTGCGGAGATCTCCTCAACGGCTGAATACGATCCCCACGCTTTTAACTATTTTTCTCGCAACCAGATGCTTGCCATCCCCGTGACCAGTTGGGGAAGTGATGTTCTTGATGTGACCGGATACAGTCTCAGCAGTCGGCTTGAACTCTTCAAGATCGACCCGACAAGCGGAATCACCCCGTACGGTCAAGTCGATCACAGCCGCTTTTACCGCGAAGAGGAGACCTCTCTCTGGTATACCGCCGAGACGGTAACGCGCAGCTACTTTGCTTCAAGCGAGAGCTTCGATTATCTCTACAGCCTCAGTCCTCGGGGATTGCAGGTGAATCGCCTCGATCTTCTCGAACCGCCTCTGGTCCAGATCGACCTTCCGGCAGAGCCCATTTACTGGAGCGAGCCGATCATGACCGTGACCCCCTAGAATCAAAGAAACATGCGCGCTGTCGGTCTGATTACCGAGTACAACCCGTTTCACAACGGCCATCTGCACCATCTGCATCAGAGCCTCAAGGTTAGTGCTGCCGAGGTTAGCGTGGCTGTGATGAGTGGCCATTTCCTCCAACGGGGTGAAGCGGCACTGCTCGATAAGTGGTGCCGTACTGAGATGGCATTAGCGGCCGGGGTCGATGTCGTGGTGGAGCTGCCGCTCTTTTGGGCTTGCAACAGTGCTCCTTGCTTTGCCGAAGGAGGCGTTCAGACTCTCAGCGCCTTGGGCGTCGAGACCTTCTGTTTCGGGAGCGAGTCGGGGACTCTGTCTCCTTTGATGGCAGCGGCGGAGATGTTTGCTTCTTCGGCCCCAGCGCTTGAAGCGGAAACCCGTCGTCTGCTGCGACAGGGAGTAAGCTATCCGCTTGCCCGAGCTCAAAGTTGTGGCGCCGATGCGGCGCTATCCAAGGTGATCGCTGCTCCCAATAATCTTCTCGGCATCGAGTATCTTCTCGCTTGCCGCCATCTGAAATCGTCCTTAATCCCGTTGACTATCTCCCGCTGCGGCGCGGGGTATCACGATCTTGATGCCGAAGGGGCCTTCGCTAGCGCCACCGGTATTCGGCAGCGTCTCGCCGCGTCAGAATCGGTTGCCCCTTATGTGCCGCCGCTGGTTGCTCGGCTTCTTGACGAGAGACTAAATGCCGGTTTGGGTTGCGATCAGGATCGTCTTTTCACCTTGATCGCCGGACGCATTTTGCGCGGTTCTGCAAGCTTGCGCCCTCTCTATCAGGTCGAAGCGGGGATCGAAGAGCGGCTCTTCGCTGCGGCTCAGCGCTGCGACGATCTTGAAAAACTCTGTCAGACGATCAAAGCGCGCCACCTTACGCGCACCCGCCTGCAGCGTCTTCTCATCTATCTGCTTCTTGAACTGACCGCGGCCGAGATGAGTGAAACTCTTGCTGCCGGCCCTCTTTATCTTCATCTTCTCGGATGCAGTCCGGCTGGGCAGCGTTTCCTTGCCGCCAGTCGTAAAAAGCGGGATCTGCCATTAGTCGGCAACTATTCGCGCGTGGCGGCGATCCTTAAAAAACGTTATGGTTCAGGCGAGATGTATCGCTTGGCGACCCTCCAACTTGAGCTCGAGCGGCGTGCCACCCGCCTCTACACTCTGCTCCTCCCCGGTTGGCGGGGTGAGCGGGAGCGGGATTTTTATGAAGAGTTTCGCCTGTCACAGGCTGTCTCATGATTGAGGCACTGCAAGCGATTCCTGGTCCCCGTTTTCTCTGGATCTTTCCCTTGCTGAGTTTGACGCTTGGACTTTTCGGAACGCTTCTTCTTGGATTACAAGGGGGCGGCGGTGTTTTCCCGCCGCCGGGACGTTTTTCTGCCGAGTCTCTTGCAGTGTTGCGTGGTGGCCGACGTGAGTTGATTGAGACAGTTCTTTTTCATCTCTGGCAGCGCCAAGCGATCAACGAAGAAGAGGACGAAGGAGAAAAAAAGCTGCGCTGGGTCGATGCGGCGTGGCGAGGTGAGAGTCCGCTCGAACGCGCCCTCTATCGTCTCTTGCAGAAGCCGAGAGATCCTACCAAGCTTCAACGCGATACAGAGCTTTGCCGCCTTGCTGATTCAGTCGTTGAGGCACGTCGTCGAGAGCTGGCGGCGACAGGGATGCTCCTCACCGCCGTACAACGGCAGGTGCGACAACTGGTCGCTTGGGGGGTGCTGGCCGCGGTTTATGGAGGAGGGGGGCTGAAGTTGATGCTCGGGCTGCAGCGGGGAAAACCGGTTCTGGGTCTGATTCTTGAGATGCTTCTCCTCTTGCCTTTTCTCCTCTGGGGGCTTAAGCCTCTGGCGCGACGGACGACCTTTGGCCGTCGTTATCTCAAGCGTATGCGGCAGCATTTCGATTGGGTGCGAGAAGCGATGAAGCAGGGAGTGGTCGACGGCATTGAACCGAGCTATGCTTACGCCCTCTTTGGCGGATCTCTTCTCACCAGTGCCTCCCCTTACCGAACGATGCAGTCGATTCTTTTTCCGCATCAATGGAACGGGTCTTCTTCATCGTCGGGCTGTTCCGGCTGTAGCGATGGCGGCTGTTCTGGTGGGGGCGGGTGTGGTGGCGGCTGCGGTGGATGTGGGGGAGACTGATCCTGCGATGACCGTTTTGCGACGGCTGGTTCTACAATGGCATCTGACTGACGCCTGCGATAACTGCTGCCGTCACTGTTACGGCGAGGCGAAAGAGCCTGTTGCGGTGAGCTGGGAGCAGATGTGTGAGGTTGTTGCCCAATATCGCCATCTGTTGGACAATCTTGCACGCCATCGCGGTCACCGTCCTCTCCCCCAGCTGACCTTGAGTGGTGGTGACCCTCTCTGCCACGATCTGCTTTTCCCCCTGCTTGAACTGCTGCGCCAAAGTCCATCCCCTCTTCCTTTTGCACTGCTCTGTAACGCTCGTCGCCTCGATGCAGGCACTGTACTGCGTCTCGCCAAAGCTGCACCGCGTTTTGTCCAACTTAGTCTTGATGGCAACCGACAGGGGCATGACTCTCTAAGGGGGGAGGGTGATTATGACCGGGTCGTAGCGGCGGTGCGTCGCCTGCATCGGAAGGGAATTACGGTGCTGCTCGCTTTTACCGCCCGGCGTAGCAACTACCGACAGTTCCCCGAAGTGGCGGCCCTGGGACGCAAGCTCGGGGTGCGGCGGGTCTGGGCCGATCGCTTCATCCCTCTTGGGGGGAGCGCGAAGGAGCGGGATGAAGTTCTGACCCCGCAAGAAACGCAAGAGTTCGTCACCCTTTTGGCGAAGTCCCGAAGAAGACGGGGCTTTCGCCGCAGTCCGGTGGCGATGCAACGGGCTCTGCAGTTTCTCGCCGGAGACGCCCGTCCCTACCGTTGCCAGGCCGGACGGGAGCTTTTGACCCTCCTTCCGGACGGGACGCTCGTCCCCTGTCGCCGTCTACCGTTGCCGCTGGGGAATGTCTTTGCAACCTCGATGACGACCCTCTATCACGAGGCCCCCCTTTTGCGAGAGTTGCGGTCGCACAAAAGGGGGACGGGATGTGAAGGATGTTTCTATGCTGAGCTCTGCGGTGGTGGGCTGCGCTGTCTCAGTCAGGCGGTGAGCGGGGAGTGGCGCCAGCGCGATCCAGGGTGCTGTGGGCGCGCAGAAGGGGTTACCCCCCTTCGAGGATGACGGCACCGGCCAGACGCATCTCTGTGAGAGCTTTTTCTCCCCCTTCCGGTGTCACCGGCCGAGTGCCGTCGAGGATCAGCTGTGTCTCGAAGCCGAGCTTGCAGGCATCGAGGACGGTGGCGAGAACGCAGACGTCGAGGGCAAGGCCCCCGATCCAAAGGCGGTGGATGCCGTCGCGCTGCAGCTGCGTCGCTAGCCCGGTGGCGTCAAAGGCTGAATTTTGGTCCTGATCGAAGCGGGTCCCCTTGGTCACCAAGACCGTCTCGGCTGGAAGTTTTAGCTCGGGATGGAACGCTGCCCCTTCGCTCTCCTGCAGACAGTGGACTGGCCAGAGGCCACCGCACTCGGCGAAGCTCATATGACTTAAAGGGTGAAAGTCGCGCGAGGCAAAGACGGGAATCCCCTTCTCGTTGGCGACCTCGAGCCAGCGGTTGAGCACCGGGACGACCTCATCCCCTTCGTTGAGCGGCAGTGCCCCGCCGGGACAAAAATCGATCTGAACATCGACCAGCAGCAGAGCATCCCCTTTATCCATCGTCTCCATCATCACGTCCTAAGGTCCTTTCGTTGCCGGCGACCCCTCGCCGTAGAGTTCCTGTAACAGATGGCTAAATGCTTTCGCCGCTGGGGAGAGTTCCCGGTTGCTGCGGCTGACCAGATAAAAACGTCGCTCGACCTGCAGTCCCGTGACATCGATGGCGTGCAGATCGCCGGTTTGTAGCTCGCGCCGGACCGAGAGTTCCGAAAGAAATGAGACCCCGAGGCCACAGACCACCGCCTGCTTCACCGCCTCGTTACTGCCGAGTCGGGCGCGGATACTGAGTTGATCGGTGCGAATGCCGGCGGCGACGAGCGCCTCTTGCAGCACCTTACCGCTTCCCGAGCCTGCTTCTCGCAGCAAGAGCGGTTCGTTGCAGAGTTCCTCAAGCGAAATCTGATCGCGGCTCCCCCATGGGTGATCCGGCGAGACGACCAGTCGCAGTCGGTCGTTCCCCAGTGGGAAAAAGTTGCAGCTGTCGATGGTGTAGCGGCTGCCGACCACCCCGACCTCGATCTCTTCGCGTTCAAGTTTTTCAAGGATGTCGCGGCTGTCGCCGTGGCGCAGGCTGACGGTGATTCCGGGGAAACGCGCCGCCAGCTCCGGCAGGGTACTTGGAATAATGAAGGCGGCGGGAATGTTGCTGCCGCCGACCGAGAGGGTGACCTCCTGCAGTCCGCGAAAGCGGTTCATAGCCGTTTTGAGTTGGCGTAGCTCGGTGAGAACCTTGTAGGCATGCTGCAAAAAAAGTTTTCCGGCGGTGGTGGGAAGGGCGCCACGGCCGGTGCGGTCAAAGAGCTTTAAGCCCATTTCGTCTTCTAACGCGGCGATATGCTGGCTCACCGTCGACTGGGTGAGTAGGGTGTTTTCAGCCCCCTTGGAAAAACTTTCGGTTTCGGCGACGGCGACGAAGACTTCCAGTTGACGCAGGTTCATAAGGCTCCTATTGGTTCGGGCGATGGGTTTGATTGGTTGTATGAAAATAATCGATTTGCCTTTGTAGCGTCAAGTCGATTAAAAAGGGGGAGAAGGTTTCTTTTCCGATCGTTTTACTTGTTTGCTTAGCTCAGGATGATGCCGTGACCCGAATTCTTTCTCTGTTGTCCCTTCTCGTACTGACCCCTTTTTTCGCTTTAGCTGACGTCCCCTCCCAGCATGGTGGCACAATTCAGATGACCTTTGATCTGAGCCACCAGC
>PKUF01000105.1 GCA_002869635.1 Desulfuromonas sp.
ATACACAAACCAGGTTATCAACGACCAGGTCTCTTTCGGGTCCCAACTCCAGTAGGTTCCCCACGCGTAGTTAGCCCAAGCGGCACCAGTGATGATTCCGAGCGACAGCAGGGGGAAGCCGATCATAATCGACTTGTAGTTGATATCGTCAAGTATCCGGGTACTGGGAAAGAGAGAAAGGACCCCGCCTATCGGCGTATCACCATCGGCCGCCTCTTCTTTGCCGATCTTGATCAGGTACATGATCGACACCCCGCAGGCAACCGCAAAGGCGGCATAGCCAAGAAAGCACGTGATGACATGGTAGGTTAACCAATTGCTTTGCAACGCAGGGACCAGCGGTTCAATGGCATCGTTCAACCGCAGCTGCGCCCATGTCATCCCGAGAAAAGCGAAAGGAATCACGAATGCTCCGACCGACGGCTGGCGATACTTGAGATCAATCAGGATATAGATAAGCAGGATCGTCCAAGCAAAGAAAACCACCGACTCATAAAGATTGGACAGGGGAGCATGGCCATGGCCACCAGGGACTTGATACGATTCGTACCAGCGCAGACCGATAGCCGCCGTGTGGACAACAAAGCCACCCCACGACGCAATGTTGGCAATCAAGGCAGAAGCCTTGGAACGGGTCGCAAGGTAAACGATAAAGAGCACCATCGCCGAAAAATAAGCAATCGTGACGATATTAAAGAGCATGGTACTGGTCATAGTAGGAACACCTCCGTCGCGGCCTGAATCCGCTTATGATGCGATCTCTTTTTTAAGATTTTTCTTGAATTCGTCGAAGAAAATTTCGAACGCCGGCTGGTTGCGGTGGGCGGAACCTCCAAACCGGACACCAGTCTTGCCGTTCTCCAGCGGCTGGATCACCACCCAGACACGTCGGTGCGACATGAAAAAAGCGATGAACGAACCGACCACCATCAACGCACAACCGAGCCAGACAACCCATACACCGGGGTCCTTGGCAACTTGTAGTCCCGTGTAGTAACGCTGGCTAAAATCGTTGAGGGTGAAGATATAATCACCCCCGCGGCGTTCGTCGAACGCCGGGAACTCCTTAAAAATATTGGCGTTGCGGCGTTTCCCCTCAGCCGTGACGATCTCAACTCGAGCCCCGAGACCAAAGCGCGGATCGCTATCATCGTAATCGACAACCCTCATGAAGCCGTTATCCGGCAGGCGTACTCGCTGGCCCTGACGGGCAACAACATTGGCGGTTTCACCGCTTTTGCGGCTCCGAACTCGGAAAGAGAAGGAAGCATCCCCGGCCGGACCGTAGCTCGACTGGTAAAAGGTGATCCCTTTGTACTGCAAGGGATCATTGACGATGACCGGACGCTCAATCAACCCTTCCACCGGCTGCCCAGCATCTACCACGGTTAAGAGACTGCGAAATTCACGTGGACGCATGCTCCCTTCGTAATAGGAGACAGAGAACGCATCACAACGGACACTAAATCCGAGATCAATCGGCTCCTTGCCACCTCGGGGCCAAACCTGATGGACTTCGCTCCCCTCGACAATATTGACGTACGCCTTGTATCCCCAGAGGGACCCCATAATCGCCCCGACAAAAATAATTAATATCGAGAGATGGGTCACATAGACTCCGAAACGGGAATACGCTCCCTTTTGGGCATAGAGATGGACCTTGCCATTCTCTTCCGTGACGGTGACCGGAGCAAACTCACGGGTGAGGAAGCCTTGGAGTTTTTCCTTAAGCGGCGCGATCTCATCACGAACCACCTGCTCCTCAGCGTTGGAGAGGGTGCGAAAGAGCGTCTCATCGGCCGTAAGAACCGGTACCGTGACGGTCTTCCAAACCCGCGGAAAGCGCTTGATTGAACAACAGATCAGGTTGAGAGAGAAGAGCCCGAGCAGAGCCAGAAACCACCAAGAGTGGTACATGTCGAAGAACTGGAGAGTTTCAAAAATCTTGTACGTTGTCTCTCCGTAATACTGAAGATACTCCTCGGGAGAACGATTCTGCTGAATCACGGTGCCAATAATCGACGAGATCGCAAGCAGAATGAGGGTAATAATGGTCAGCTTCAGGGAACAGAAAAAGTCCCACAACGCCGTGGCAAAAGTGCGTTCTTTGGCGCTCAAAATAACATTCTCCTGACGATGGGTTAGGGCAAGGTGACAGATTATCGTCCCATTGACCGTTTCGTACCGCGTCGCATTTGACAAGAGCGACGGCAACTTTTTTGACGGTAATACAGAGGTCCTTCCCCTGTCAAGGGGAGCCGCGACCACACAGACTTCTAATACACTGTTTTTGCTATATTTCTGCGGCGACTCGCGCCTGCAGAGCCTCGGCTTTCTTGACAACTCCGGCGGCAAGATCCTTTTTGAATTCCTCAAGCTTTTGTTGCAAGGCGACATTTTCTGACGCGAGGAGCTGAACCGCAAAGATCCCGGCATTGCGCGCACCGGCTTTGCCGATCGCCATGGTCGCTACCGGAATTCCCGCTGGCATCTGAACTGTCGCCAAAAGAGCATCGAGCCCCTGCAGAGCCGAGGAGTCGATAGGCACAGCGATCACCGGAAGCGTAGTCTCTGCCGCTACCACTCCGGCAAGATGGGCGGCCGCGCCGGCACCGATGATCAGGGTTTTGATTCCCCGTTCTCGAGCCTGCCGGGTGTAAGATGCCGTCCGCTCCGGCGAGCGATGAGCACTGGAGACCGTCATTTCAAAGGGAACGCCAAAGCTTTTCAGCGCCCGACCCGCTTCGGCCATGATCTCAAAGTCGCTGTCGCTCCCCATGAGGATACCGACGAGAGGCTTGTCTTGCATGGTCTTGTGCAGTCCTTTCTTGGTTAAAGGTCGCCCCGTTCAGGAGCGACGCAGGGCCTTTTGCCCAATATCGGTACGATAGTGAACATCCTGCCAGGAAATCATTTTGATTCCCCGGTAGGCTTGGTCTATTGCATCAGCAACGCTTGTGCCAAGACCGGTTACACCGAGCACCCGCCCCCCATTATTGACGACCATTCCTTCCCGCCGTGTCGTTCCGGCATGGAATACGATGAGATCGTCTAAGGCGGCAGCCATGTCAAGACCTTGAATCGGATAGCCCTTTTGGAAACTCCCGGGATAGCCGCCACTCGCCATCACGACACAAACCGCTGCCTTGTCATGCCACAAAAGGACCGCTTCTTCGAGCGCTCCGCGGGCGCAAGCAAGAAGAACGGGGAGAAGATCCGACTTCATCCGCGCCAGCAGTGGCTGGGCCTCAGGGTCGCCAAAACGGGCGTTGTATTCCACCACTCGCGGATGACCGTTTTCAATCATCAACCCGACATAGAGGATCCCAACATATGGGCACCCCTCCTGTCGCATCCCATCGACGGTCGGACGAACAATCGTCTCCAGGATCGTCTCTGTCAACTCGGGCGTCACCACCGGAGCCGGAGAGTAGGCCCCCATCCCCCCCGTGTTAAGCCCCTCGTCATTATCGAAGACCCGTTTGTGGTCCTGTGCTGAGGCGAGGGGGAGTACATTTTCCCCATCGGTGAAAACAAAGAAGGAGGCCTCTTCGCCGGCCATAAACTCCTCGATCACCACTTGGCTGCCGGCACTTCCGAATGCTCCTTCAACCAGAATATCGTTGATGGCAGCTTCCGCGTCAGCCAGCGACATCGCAACAATCACCCCCTTACCGGCGGCAAGGCCGTCGGCTTTGACAACGATCGGTGCCCCCATTTCTCGGACATAGGCAAGGGCCTCGTCGCGATCGCTGAAGGTTCGGTAGGCAGCTGTCGGGATATTGTACTTGGCCATCAGATCTTTGGAAAAGCTCTTGCTCCCCTCAAGACGAGCCGCCGCCTTGCTCGGACCGAAGATCAACTGCCCGTGGTTTTGAAAAAGATCAACAATCCCCATGGTTAAGGGGAGCTCCGGGCCAACAACAGTCAATCCGATCTCTTCTTTACAGGCAAACGCCAGTAGACCATCAAGGTCGTCCACCGCAATATCGATACATTCGGCGAGCTCGGCAATGCCTGGATTCCCCGGCGCACAGTAGATCTTCTCCACCTGCGCGGACTGGGCAAGCTTCCAAATCAGGGCATGCTCGCGACCACCGCCACCGATGACAAAAATTTTCATGGTTATCTCCCGATTGAAAAAAGGAGGGGAGCAACGGCCCTCCTCCTTTTTTGTTCAACGTGATGGTATCGACTAATGCCGGAAATGCCGCATCGAGGTAAAGACCATGGCGATGTTGTGTTCATCGGCCGCAGCAATCACCTCTTCGTCCCGGATCGACCCCCCCGGCTGGATCACAGCACTAACACCGACAGAAGCAGCGTTGTCGAGGCCGTCACGGAAGGGAAAAAAGGCGTCGGAAGCCATCACCGCCCCCTTGACCTCGAGACCGGCGTGCTCGGCCTTGATCGTGGCGATACGGGCAGAGTTGACCCGGCTCATCTGACCGGCGCCAACCCCAACGGTCATGCCATCTTTGCCATAAACAATAGCGTTGCTCTTAACATACTTAGCGACACGCCAGGTAAAGAGCAGATCCTTCATCTCCTTGGCGGTCGGCTGTCGCTTGGTCACAACCTTGAGACTGTCATAGAGCGCCAAATCGGCATCCTGTACCAGCATCCCACCATTGACTCGTTTCATATCGAGTCGCCCCCCCGGCAACTCAGGCCAGAGACCGCAGGTAAGCAGTCGGACGTTTTTCTTGGCGGCAACGATTTCGGAGACCCCGGCGGCAACGGCCGGAGCGATGATCACCTCGACGAACTGACGATCGACGATCGCTTGGGCAGTCTCGGCATCGAGTTCCCGGTTAAAAGCGATGATCCCGCCAAAAGCCGACTCGGGGTCGGTGCTAAAAGCCCGCTCATACGCTTCGAGCAAGCTCCCGCCCAGCGCCACGCCACAAGGGTTGGCGTGCTTGACGATGACGCAGGCCGGCCCTTCGTTGAACTGCTTGACGCACTCAAGAGCGGCGTCGGTATCACCGATGTTGTTGTAGGAGAGCTCTTTCCCCTGCAACTGGGTCGCGGTGGAGATCGATGCCTCCTCCACGCTCTTTTCGACGTAGAACGCCGCCTGCTGATGGGGGTTCTCACCATAGCGCATCCCCTGCGCCTTCTTGAACTGCACCGTTAAGGTCGGCGGGAAGGTCGCGTCCTCCTCCGTAATCTTTTTGCCGAGCCAGTTGGAGATCGCCCCATCATAGGCCGCGGTGTGCTGGTAAACCTTGACCGCAAGGCGGAAGTTGGTCTCTTTCGCCACCGCGCCGCCGTTCTGGGTCATCTCATCAAGGACCGCCGCATAATCGCTGCTGTCGACCAGCACCGTGACGTCGCGGTTGTTCTTGGCGGCGCTACGCAGCATGGTCGGGCCACCGATGTCAATGTTCTCGATGGCGTCTTCAAGGCTGCACCCTTCTTTGGCGACCGTTGCCTCAAAGGGATAGAGATTGACCACTACCATGTCGATCGGCTCAATCCCGTGCTCCTGCATCTTGGCAACATGGGCCGGATTCTCACGCATCCCGAGCAGACCACCATGCACCTTGGGGTGCAGGGTCTTGACCCGACCGTCGAGCATTTCGGGAAAACCGGTGAACTCGGAGACATCCTTGACCGTCAGCCCCTCATTACGCAGCAGCTTGGCAGTCCCACCCGTCGAGAGGATTTCAACACCAAAAGCAGCAAGCTGACGGGAAAAATCGACGATTCCGGTTTTGTCGGAGACACTGATCAGAGCACGCTTGATGACGGCCATGCGAAGGGAATCCTTTCAGAAAAAAGAGGATAAAAAAAGAGGGGTCCTGAGATGATGACGCTACAAAGTCCGGAAGGGCTCGCCGAAACGACAAAAAGCCGTCTCAGGGCGACCTTTAAAAATCAAGCGCCCGAAGGTATGCCCTTTCAAAATCGCGGGTCCCTGAGAGCGGATACGGCTTCAGCTGCGCAGCGAGTGCAGCAACCTCACCTACCCCGCCACTCGTGCGATGAAAACGGTCAATCCCCGCCAGAACTCCGGCGGGAACAAACCGCACTTTTTCTACCATGCTCGCCGGGAGGATAGCAACCTTTTTAAGGAGTTCCGCCGAGAGCGAATGGCCGAAGGCGCCGGTGAGAACAACCTCGTCCAGCTCCTGTGGCGTCCATTGCGCCCGACGGAGGAGACAGTCGATG
>PKUF01000071.1 GCA_002869635.1 Desulfuromonas sp.
CCCCGCATTTGCATCAGCCGGGCAGTTGTCGCAGGCATCGGGAACACCATCGCTGTCCCCGTCGATAGCATCATCGCCACCGGAACAGATATCACAGGCGTCACCATAACCGTCACCATCACTATCGGCCTGGTCTGGGTTGCTGGTACTTAAACAATTGTCACAACTGTTCGGCACGCCATCAGCGTCAGCATCGGCAAAATCGTCGCCACCCGGACAAACATCACAACCGTCCGGCACGCTATCCCCATCAGCATCGGCGAAATCATCATGCCCGGGACAGGCATCACAGGCATTGGGAACACCATCACCATCGCTATCGGCACTATCATCGCCACCCGGACAGATATCACAGACATCGCCGATGCCATCACCATCAGCATCCGCCTGCCCCGCATTTGCATCAGCCGGGCAGTTGTCGCAGGCATCGGGAACACCATCGCTGTCCCCGTCGATAGCATCATCGCCACCGGAACAGATATCACAGGCATCACCATAACCGTCACCATCACTATCGGCCTGGTCTGGATTCGCCACAGCCGGACAGTTATCGACATCACCACAGATCCCGTCACCGTCGATATCGTTATCTACATCATTGGGACAGCTATCAACGCAGTCGGCGATCAAATCATTG
Source organism: Desulfuromonas sp. (assembly GCA_002869635.1). Lineage (GTDB taxonomy): Bacteria > Desulfobacterota > Desulfuromonadia > Desulfuromonadales > BM515 > BM515. The sequence continues at coordinate 638 of PKUF01000071.1, forward strand.
TCAGAGTCAGGGAATCCCTCATCAGTCGTACCGTCGCAGTTATTGTCAAGCCCGTCACACAACTCGGTTGCCCCTGGGTGGACGGCAGCATTGCTGTCATTGCAATCTCCTGTCGGATCCGCTGCCGTTGCCTCACCTGAATCTATGCAGTCCATATCAGCGGAGGAGACTGTCATCTCCAAACGGAAACCATCGTCGTCAGCATCAACATAGCAGAGCTCCGTACCGTCGCAGTTACTGTCAATACCATCACCAATGATTTCTATGGCGCCGGGATGAACGCTGGCATTGCTGTCGTTGCAGTCGCATGCCGCTCCATAATCATCACCGTCCGCATCTACTTGGCCAGGGTTACTGATGCTAACGCAATTATCGCAACCGTCCGGCACACCATCACCGTCCGTATCGATGGCGTCATCGAAACCAGCACAAATATCACAACCATTCGGGACACCATCCCCATCAGCATCGGCAGCGTCGTCAAAACCGGCACAGACATCACAACCGTCCGGAACACCATCGCTATCCGAGTCCACGGCGTCGTTTGCTCCGGGACAGATATCACAAACATCGCCGTAGCCGTCACCGTCAGCATCCACCTGTCCCGCATTCGCATCGGCCGGGCAGTTGTCGCAGGCATCGGGAACGCCATCGCTGTCCCCGTCGATAGTATCATCGCCACCGGGAGAAATGTAGACATCGTCGCAGACTCCGTCACCGTCTGCATCCGGGCAGCTGTCGAGATCAAAAGTTGCGGTTAAGTCTAAAGTGCTATTGCCCAAGCTAAACGTGCAAGGAGAAGTTTCATCGGAGCAGTTCGTTGTTGCACTTGAGCTGACCGGCCTTATCCAACCTGTAAAAATTGACCCTGAATTTGCGGAGACGGTCAATGTCCCGACAGCGTTGTTATTCAGTGTATTGCTGCATGTGCCGGTACAGGGATTTACAGTGGGTTGGGGATCAGGCGTGACGCCCGAGAAAGAAATACTCCCACCACCACTGCCAGCAAAAGTTATTGTCATGCTTTTATTTGCCGCCACATACGGCCCGACAAAGGGTCCGCCGCCAGGGGCACCAGCAGGCTGGATCGGTTCGGTACCCGTATCGGCGAGGGCGCGGGCAAGATTGACGCGCCCGTTACCGGTCTCTTCAACCGTGCCGGCCGGGTCGGCGGAACGGGCGAGACGACCCACGATCTGGCCATTGGTCAGCGACGGATCGACCGCCTTGAGGAAACCGGCCGCACCACCGACAACCGCAGCGGCAGCGGAGGTGCCGCTGAAGTCACCATAGGTTCCATCAACTCTGGTGGTATAGAGATTAACTCCGGGGGCACCGAGAAAGATTGCCTGGCCGAAATTGCTGGCGTAATCAAGCTCGTCATCCTGATCAGTAGATGAAACACCCATGACACAGGGGCTGCCGGCCGGGTAGGCCGGTTCACTGCTGGCGCTGTTACCGGCTGCGGCAACAAGAACCGCCCCCTGAGCCCAGGCATAGTCGATCGCCTCCTGCAAACTCTGGCTCTGCCCGGGGTTGCTGAAGGCCATGACAATGACATCCGCGTGCTGCTCAACGGCATAAAGAAGTCCGGCGATGACGTCACTGTCCTGACCGAAGCCATCGACATCAAGAACGGTGACTGGAAGTATCTGGACACCGTCAAAGGCGACGCCGGCAATGCCGGCGTCATTACCGGTAACGGCGGCGATAATCCCGGCCATGGCTGTGCCGTGACCGTTCGGATCTGTCTGGCCACTGCCGTTGTCGAGCGTCGACGCTCCAGCCAGCACCTTACCCGCCAGATCTTCGTGCGTGGAGTTGACACCGGTATCGAGGAGGGCAACTATGGCCGTCCCGGTCGGAGCGACTATCCCGTAAACATCCTCCCACCCAATCTTGACCAGTGCCCACTGCAGTGAATAGTCAATATCAACCGGAACACCATCAACCTTGCGGCGCTGGTCGAGTTCGACACGTTCAACCAACGGATCGTTGCTATAATCGGCCAATGTCAGCTCAAGAGTCTCGACAGGAACAGCGACAATCCGCAAACGTAGCGGTCCGATGGCTCCGGTTTCGGTGCCGCCATGGTCGGCAATAACGTTTGTCTGCTCGGCAGGACTCGTTCCGGCGACAAACTTCACCAACACCGAAACACTGCTGCCAGTATCCCCGGCGATGGCAGCCGTACTGGCCTGGAGTATGAACATCACCCCCAGCAGCAGGCAACAAAACAGCAATCGACCTCTCCGGATATCAAATTGAACTTGCTTAATCATACCTCTCATAACGAATACCCCCGACATTAGAGTGTTGAGTCGAAACAAATACCATTTGTAGTTTGTAGAGTTTTCGTGCACCGGCCTGTACAGCAGCGATTTCAGCATGTTCCCTGAGACCTTCGCCCAGCAGTGTCCTGACAAGAAGTCGCATCAGCCAAAACCCGGGGCGACAATATCGAAAGAATCATGGCCTGCAACTGCATACCGTATCAGCAACTGATGCGGACAAGTCATCGACAAAAGCAAATACAAGCGCTTCATTTTTTCTCCTGTAAAAAACCCAGGCTCTTCCGAAAAAATCGTGCGTTAGGTTTCAAAATCGGCAGAGCTTGGCAACAGCCGATTTCTTAGCAAGTAAAGTTTTTCAATTGTCTGTTTATGACTAAAAACTGTGAAAAAGAGGGCGCAAGAACTGGCATTTTGCGAAAAGGAACCGCCACAAAAGCGAATCTTTACTTCCGCAGTCCGATTCTAAAGGTAGGCACTTGACATTTAAGAAGGGGAAGTTAAGAAAAAAAGCTTCACACTCTCGGGAATAAACATATTTTTATCACGAAAACAAACCAAGTCAATTTCCATTTTATTTAAAAAAAGATTATTTTTTAATACTTTAAAATCTTCATACAGACAAAAGAAAAAATCCAAAATATGATAAATTTTTTAAAAATAAACAAGCCAAACAGAAAACCAAAAAAGTTACATATTAAAAAGACTAAGGTTCACTGCTGTCTCATAGTTTCAGATCAGCGATAACTGTCTGTCACATAACAATATTTCTGGCTTCGGCGGCAGAAACAGCTCTTTGAAATCGCGTCGTTCAAACACATTCAGTTGTAATATCCGCAACATCTGCTGCATGGAGTGCCCGATCTTCGATTGAAACTTCAGGAATGCCAGCACCAGATAGGCGCATAAGGCAATCCAGATCTGAGTCATCACCGCGTTGCGTGAGGTTCCCAGAAAGCTCTTGATGCGCAGGTTTTGTTTGATCCATTTGAAGAACAGCTCAATCTGCCAGCGTTCCTTATACAACTCAGCGACCGTTGCCGCCGAGATGTCCAGCGCGTTTGTCACGAATTCATAGGTGATATCGGTTTCGGCATCCAGATACACAACCTTGCGGTAGGTTCCGTCGATTCCTTGGAGCTGGATCTGCTGATCCAGTTGCACACCTGGGCTTTTCCGGCCTCGGCGCTTCTTGCCGGGAAGGGTCACGGCATTGCTTTTGAGTCGGGCAACAAAGCGGACTCCCTCTTCCGTGAGCTCCTGATACCATGTGTAGTCCGTGTAGCCACGGTCGAAAACGACATAGGAGCCCTTCGGAAAGTCCAGTCGTCTGGCGATCTTGATTTCGTGTTCTTTACCCTCGGTCAAATCGACAAAAGCAGGCAGATAACCGTCTGCGTCCAGACCGATATGAAGTTTAGCTGCACCTTTACTCTTGCGGTATTTGGCCCAAGGGAACAGGGACAGCGTCAGGTCAATCATCGATGCATCAAGGAGGTAGAGCTTCTCCTTGAATTTGAACCGCTTTTTCGGTGCGCAACTCTGACAGCGAGCCAGCAACCGTTGAAATAGAGCTTCATACATCTGGTGAGGCTGAGTTTCATTCGCCCTGGCCAAGGTAGCCCGGCTGAACGGCCTGACCCCGAGATGATAAAGTTTATGGCTCTGAGCCGACAGATTATCCGTAATGTCCCGCAGACTGTTGCGGCCGGTTAATTGAGCGGTCAACAGGGCGACGAACTGATTCCAGCGGGAAAACGAGCGGAATTTCTGGCCGACATGATACGTCTTCGCCAGAGCCTGAAATTCATGTCTCGGGAAAATTCGTACAATTTGAGAAAGAACAGTGCTACAATGCGCCATGGCTTGGAACTCCTTGTTTTCAATGTGTTTTTGACGAAATCATTGTAACACAAGTGGGTTCCGGGCCATTGTTTTTATTGATCAAACTGTGAGACAGCAGTGACTAAGGTTACTTGCTGAGATAATACTCAGAGGACATTCCCAATCGTAGTTATTTAGAATCTGAGTTATTTTCAACCACGCAGAACTCCTGAAATGCAGAAAAAACTTTGCTGTACTTGAAACTCTGTGATATCGCGCAGGCTTACTGGGAGTTGTGGAGTTCCGTGTAAATCCGTAGCGCCAGATCCTCTGGCAGCCCCTGAACTTGCTGGAGGGTTTCCAGTGATGCTTCACGGATTCTCTTCAGGCTGCCAAAATGCTTTAACAGGGCCTTGCGCCGGGCCGGGCCGATACCGGGAATATCTTCGAGAGAGGATCGCAGGCTCGCCTTGCTGCGCAACTTGCGGTGGTAGGTGATGGCGAAGCGGTGGGCTTCGTCACGCAGGCGTTCAAGCAGGAACAGAGCGGCTGCACCACGTCGGAAGCTGACCGGATTTTTACGCCCGGGAAGAAAAAAACGTTCTTCACTCCGCTCGACCGCTTTGCCACGAACGTTCGCCATGACCCGGCTTTTGGCAATACCGACAGCACCGATGCGTGCCGACAATCCAAATTCATCAAGAACGCCCGTGAGTACCCCCAACTGCCCTTTCCCACCATCGATAAGAATCATGTCGGGAAGCTTGTCTTCTTCCAGCCCGCGCTTCAATCGCCGGACGAGCACCTCGGCCAGTGAAGCATAGTCATCCGCGCCGACAACTGTCTTGATCTGAAAGCGTCGATATTCGGCCGGGGCGGGTTCACCATCGAGCAGCACGGCCATGCTGCCAACCGACTGGTTGCCCTGAACGTTCGAAATGTCAAAGCACTCGATGCGCTGAGGCAGTTGCGAAAGATGAAAGCGCGTCTGCAATTCCGCCAAAAGATTGTCTCGTGCCTGCTTCCGTTCACCATGCTGACGGTATGCCTCGCTGGCATTTTTCATCGCCCGCAATGCCAGACGCTTTTTCTCCCCCCGTTGCGGTGAGAAAATCCGGACCTTGCGGCCCCGCTTTTCACTCAACCAGTCGCCGAGGACCTCTTCCCCCTCCAAGGCAAAAGGCAACAGGATATGATCGGGCAAAACCACGCTTCCCGAGTAATACTCCTGAAGAAAACCACTCACCAGATCTTCAAGATCGAGCGTCCAGTCGAGCAGGAAATTGCGACGGCCGATCAACTTCCCCTGACGAATGAAGAGCAGGCTCAACTCGACCTCACCACCGGCCTGATGGACGCCGAGGACATCCTGGTTCCCGCCACCATAATCGGTGACCTTCTGTTTTTCGACACTTTTTTCAATCGCCCTGATCTGGTCACGAAAACGTGCGGCATCCTCAAAGCGCATCTCGACCGACGCCTGTTCCATCTGCCGACGCAGATGGGCAACAACTTCGGACTCACGCCCTTCCAACAGTTGAATGACCCCATCAACCAGCTTGCGGTAATCTGTTTGGCTGATTTTCCCATGGCAGGGAGCACTGCACTGGCCGATCTGATGAAAGAGACAGGGGCGCCCGCGTTTACTGCAGCGTTCGATCGAGGAATGACGAAGGGGGAAAATCCGGTAGACTTGCTTCAGGGTTTCGCGGATCGCTCCGGCCGAGGAATAGGGGCCGAAATAATGGGCGCCATCATTCTTGACCTGACGAACGACCTGCATCATCGGGAAAGGATCGTTGA
>PKUF01000018.1 GCA_002869635.1 Desulfuromonas sp.
CTTGTCAATGGTGATTGTTCCCTGAAAGTGGCCATGTACCGAGTCGCGGCGAAGTAGGCTGGCACGTTTGACCAGATCGTCTTCGCTCCCTTTGCGGATCACTGCCGCGCGCAGCCGCAGCTTGTTGCCACCGCCGGTCTTTTCGATGAGCAGGCGGGCGAGGAGGCGGCCAATGCGGCCGAAACCATAGAGGACCACATCGCGCGGCTCACTCAGCAAGGCTCCCTTGCCGGTGTTGACACTGGCGAGTTCCTGACGGACAAACTGATCGACGGCCATGCCAGCCCCTTGCGCCTGAAAGCGAACCGTCAGCTTTCCGATGTCGATACGAGCGGGGGCGAGGTCGAGTTCGCACAGTGCCTTGAGTACGGGGAAACTATCACGGACCGAAAGCTCATTCTCAAGAATCTGCCGTGCGAAGCGGTGAGCCCGGAGGATGTCGATGGTCGTTTTGCCGACCAGAGATCGGCCGTAGAGGCTGATGACGACACCGTGGTCACGGTAGAGACGACCGATCAGGGGGAGCATCGCTTCGGCGAGCTCTTCGCGCCCCTGCCAGTCGGCGAAGTAGGAATCCTGCTTGCTGAGGGTCATGATCTGTCCTTTTTCGGAAGAAAGGGGAGAATATCAAAGCCGCTGTATCCTAGTGGAAGAGATCGATGATTTCAACCACTTTCCCGTTCAAAATCGCCAATTTCAGCTGGACTTGCCGCAGGTGAGCTGCTATGTATAACGGCGCTGTGATGTTGTATACTTGTACCCTGTTTTTTTCACGATTTGTGGCGAAGGAGGTCAATAAGGATTATGGCAAAAACGGTTCACTACAGCGAGCTCGGACTCGTTAATACCCGCGATATGTTTGCCAAGGCGGTGGGAGGTGGTTATGCCATCCCGGCGTACAACTTCAACAACCTTGAGCAGCTTCAGGCGATCATCACCGCTTGTGCTGAAACTTCTTCGCCGGTCATCATTCAGGTGAGCAAAGGGGCACGCGATTACGCCAATCAGACCATGCTGCGCTACATGGCGATGGGGGCGGTGGATATGGCCCGAGAAATGGGGAGCGATATCCCGATCTGCCTCCACCTCGACCATGGCGACTCCTTCGAAATCTGCAAGTCATGTGTTGACTCCGGTTTCTCCTCCGTCATGATCGACGGTTCCCACCTCTCTTACGACGAGAACGTTGCCCTGACCCGCAAGGTGGTCGAGTACGCGCATCAGTTCGACGTCACCGTCGAGGGGGAACTCGGTGTCCTCGCCGGGATTGAGGATGACGTCCAGGCCGAGACCTCGACCTACACCAAACCCGAAGAGGTGGAAGATTTCGTCAAGAAGACCGGCGTCGATTCCCTCGCCATCTCCATTGGCACCAGCCATGGCGCCTATAAATTCAAACTCAAGGAGGGGGAATCGGTTCCTCCCTTGCGTTTCGACATCCTCGAAGAGATAGAGCGTCGCATCCCTGGTTTCCCCATTGTTCTGCACGGTGCCTCAAGCGTGGTTCAGGAGTATGTCCGCCTGATCAACCAGTATGGCGGTAAGATGGACGGTGCCGTTGGAGTTCCCGAAGAGCAGCTGCGTCAGGCCGCCGGAAGCGCTGTCTGCAAGATCAACATCGATTCCGATGGCCGTCTTGTCGTCACTGCCAAGGTTCGTGAGTATCTTGCCGAGAACCCGGCAGAGTTCGACCCTCGTAAATATCTCGGAGCCGCCCGTAAGGAGTTGGTTGGACTGCTCAAGGAGAAAAACCAAAAGGTCCTCGGGAGCGCCGGTCGCGCCTGATTTCTTTCTGTCTTTCCTTTAAAAAAACGCCGCCCCGGAGTCGTCCGGGGCGGCGTTTTTCGTTGTGTCGATTCGGTTCTTAGACGCAGAGCTTTTCCAACTCAAGGCGCAGTCCGTCACAGCTTTCAGGCGATGGGGCCGAGCCGCCGAGCCCTTTAAGCCAGAAGCGGTCCTGGGCCTGATCGCTGAAGGTGTCGATGCGGACTTCGGAGGGGAAGAGGGAGAAGAAGGTGAAGCGGTTGAAAAGAGCGACGAGAAAGCCAAGGGTGTCGCTCCCCTCGACTTCGACATAGAGATCGTCGCGCCGGGCTTCAAGATGGAAACGCTGCAGGCGGATCTCAGGAGCCTTGGGGGTGTTGCGCTCGTTGCCGGTTAGGGCGAGGATGTCGAGACGAGAAGGGTCGTCAGGGGAGACGATTTCGAAGTTCCCCTCCCACAGAGTATGGGTCATCTTCATGGCGCTGCCGCGGTTGATGCTGATGTTGCGGGTCGAAAGGCCGCTGGTGAGATTGGCGAGCCAGCGCGGCGCGAACTTCCCCTGCAGTTTCAGGGTGTAGAGATCATGGCCGAGCGGGGTCAGGTCAACCTTCCCCGCAGCGACGGGGGCAGCTAGGTTCGGGTTCTGGGGCAATCCGTGCAAAAACATGGTCTAACTCCTCGGGATGTATTCAGACACAAAGGTCATTAAAAAGATACCTCGCCTTAGAGCAAAGAGCTTGCCAATGCCGTAAACGGCTTGAATGCGGTTTCTTTTACAAGAACAACATATGGATAATGTAATGTTTAGGCAGCGACTGCCTAGGAACTATGCAGGATGATAATCTTTTGGCCTTGCTCAAGACTTGTCGGCAGCGGGCAAATATGCCATGCTTGGCCGCATGGATGTGTATACGCCAATGGGGTCGTGGATGGAGATTACCGTTGAACTGATCGGAGTGTTGCGGCGGGGCCGGTTCGAGGCTGAACAGCGTTGCTATCGGTCGCCCTTCCCCGTTTCTCAGTTGGTGGAAGAACTCGACCTTCCCCAGCCGTTGCTCGGGATCATTTTGATCAACGGCCTGCACGCTACGCTTGATGCCCGCTTGAGCGATGGTGATCGGGTGACCCTGCTGCCCCTGCTCGATGGCGGGTAGGCTTTTTCCTTTAAGCTTTTTTGTCTTTCCTTCCCAAGGAGAACCTCGATGAAGATCCTGACCCGCGATCCTGTGCGCCAGCCAGAGAAGATTCTCTATGCCCGCTGTACCGTCGATCTCAGTCGTGGAGCCAGTCACCTAGAGGACGTCCCCTGTCGCAGTTTCGAGGAGGTTCTCGGCGGCTTTGGCCGCTCCTTCCCCACGCTTGCCAAGCGCCGGATCATCACCCCCTATTGCGACGAGAACCCGTTGATCGTTAACATCGGCCTGCTCACCGGAAGTATGGTGATGACCGGGATGCGCACCTATTTCTCCTCCTACAGTCCGATTAAAATGTCGAACCGTGGCCTCCCCTCGGTGATGTGGTCGGCCGGCAGCGGCAAATTCGGCGCCAAGTTCAAATGGACCGGTCTCGATGAACTGGTGCTGGAGGGGCGCGCCGAAAAGCCGGTTTATCTCGTCATCCGTGAAAGCGACTCCGGGCCTCAGATCGAGATCAAAGACGCGACGCAACTGCTCGGTCTCTCAACCCATGAGAAGATCATGGCGCTGCAGAAAGAGTATCCTGACGCTCACTTCGCCGCTATCGGTCCTGCGGGAGAGAACTGGTCTCAGAACGATATGGGGGCGGTAGCGCTCTCCACTGAGAACCAGCTTACGTCGAAAGAGGATAAATGCCGCTTCGCCGGGCGGGGAGGGATGGGGAGCATCATGGGGTACAAGAACGTCCTCGCTTTGGTCGCCCAGGCCAAGGACAAGCTCCGTCCTCTCTCTGCCGAGGTGAAGAAAGCGAATCTCAACGTCATCAAAGGAGGCGGCTCGGCGCGGCTGCAGCCGATCAGCCGGGGCGGTGGCGGCGGAACCTGGGCCGCCTATGACGTGATGCAGGTTTTTCACGCCGTACCGCTGAACAACTACCGACCGCAGGGGAATGCCCTGCCGGAGAAGCTCTTTCGCGAAAACGTCGAGAAGGAGTATGTCATCAAGTCCGAGGCGTGCCAGCGCTGCGGTATCACCTGCCATAACAACATCCACGGCAAACAAAAGGATGGGAGTGCCGGTGAGTTCCTCGCCAAGTTCGACTACGAACCGCTCAATCTGCTCGGAACCAACCTCGGCATCCACGATGCCGGTCAGGCGGCGCGGCTGATTCAGCTCGGGGACAATTACGGGATGGACTCCATCTCTATGGGGGGGACACTCTCCTATATTCTTTCCTACAATCAGCGCCACCCCGAGGCCCTCTTGCTCAACGGCGCGACCTTTGGCGACTTTGACAAGATTGTCGAGCTGGTTGTCGCGGCGGGGGAGGGGCGCTGTCCCGAACTCGGGCGAGGTTCGCGGGTGTTGTCGCAGCAGACCGGTGAGACGGCGTACGCCTATCAGGTCAAGGGGCTTGAACTCCCTGCTTACCAGCCCGAGACCAACCCCGGCTACGCTTGGGCGATTGCTGGTGGGCATATGTCGATGGGGACCTACGGCCTACTCACCCGCGAAGGAAAGTCGGATCTCGACGCGTGGGTGCAGGGGATTACCAAAGATAAACTGCAGATCGTCGGTTTCGACATGATCGGGCTCTGCAAATTTTTTGATATCGCCAAGGGGATCGGAACCGAGATGGTGGTGGAGTGTCTCAAAAGCGAGTGTGACCTTGAGGTGACAACCGATGATCTGGTGGCGGCAGTGCGGCGTGCTTTTCTCCTCGGGCTGGCGCTGGAGCGGCGCCAGGGATACAGCAAAGAGGAGTATGTCTTGCCAGCGGAGGTTCACGAAGCTCCGAACCCGAACATCAAGCTCCCCTGCATCACTTCGCCCGAATTCTTTACGGCCTTGCAGGCGCGGGTTTGGGAGATCTTTGAGCCGGAGGTTGAGGCGATTCTTACCGATCTCGATGCCTGACCGGGGCCTTTCGATGTAAAAACGCCCCCGCAGTCTCATCCTGCGGGGGCGTTTTTCGTTGTGATGTGAAAAAAACTACTCGTTGACTGAGTTTTCTGGCCTCGGGAAGTGGGCGTCGATCTGCAGCTCTTTATCTCCACGGAGGATTTCGAGCGTCATGCTCTCGCCCGCCTCTTTTTGGCGGACGGCATAGACCAGATCGTAAACCTCATCATAGCGCTCTCCGTCGCCGCTCACGACGATATCTCCTTCTTTAAGTCCGATGCTGGCAGCGACCGAGTCGGGGAGGATGGCGACAATTTTGATTTTTCCCTCCTCCTCTTCAAGCTGAACGCCGAGGGCAACGTGGGGAGGGAGGTCCTCGTAGGCCGTATAGGTGAGGTAATCAAAGGGGCGCATCGGAAAGGTCGGGAGGGTAACATCCATCAGCCGACTTTCCTTTTTTTCGGCGCTGATCTCGATCTCGTCCGAACCGAGAAGGGTATAGGAGAGGGGAAGTCGGCGGAAAACTCGGCGCGGAATGCCGAAGCCATAACGGATATGGTTGCCGCCGGCGATGACGACCAGTTGTTTGTCCTTCCCCTGCGGACTCTGCAAGTAGCGGACGATGCTCTCTGACATCGCTTCGTCCCACAAGGTCTGGACCCGTAAAAAACCGTCCTGCCGTGCCTTGCCGGCGTCGTGGCCGGCAAAAAAGGAGGCGACGAGGCGACGCTGATACGGATCGCTCATATCCATTTCGGGGAGAAGTGCCTGCTCTTCGGCAGTTAGTTCAGAGAAGTTGTTACGTCCTACCTTCTTGACCAGTGACTTCGGTGCATTCAGGGCGACCACTGGGATGTTGTGCTCTTTGGCATAGAGAAGAAGGGGGCGATAGTAGTCGTAGGGCATCTGCCAGTTTTTCCCCCAGGCGCTCTCTTTGAGAAACTCTTTTTCACTCAGTTCGCCGGCGCTCCAGCGATCAAGGACCCCTTGCTGCTCAGGGGTGAACATCTCCATCCCCAAGGCGACGCCGAAAGGCTGTCGAGAGACCAGTTCGCTTAAGACCTCAAGCTGAAAACGGTGTGACGCTGGGTTGTCGTGAGTCTCGCCAACATAGATCAGACGACTCTCGGCGATAGCCTCGATCATATCGGCGGATGTCACATAGAGGCCGGTGGCCATATGCAGCAGGTCGCCGATTTGGGGTGGGCGCGACGGGGCGTAAGGGAGTTCGGGGTTGCCGATCAGCCCTTTAGAAGGGGTGCAGGCGATGAGAAAAAATAACGCAAGCAGAGGAAAGGTGA
>PKUF01000006.1 GCA_002869635.1 Desulfuromonas sp.
ATTGGCAAGCGTTGCCGCAACTGGGGGAGAAGTTGGCGCATAGAATTGAAATTGACCGTCAAGAAAATGGCGATTTTGGCACGTTAGAGGCCTTGGTGCGGGTCAAAGGGGTAGGGAAAGGGAAGTTTTCGCTCTGGAAAAAATATTTTTTGCCGTATAAAAAGAAAGAGTAAGCACTTGAAAGTGCGAAGAAAAAGTATCCATTCTTAATGAATTGCGACTTCTTGGCGGGTTGGTTTTTATGATGTGGCACAGCTTGTGAAATATAAGTGACCAAACAACATGTGATACCATTCAACGCAAGAGGGGAGTCGAGCCATGAAATGTCCTAAGTGCAAAAGCCGGATGTATGCTGAGAAATACTATGATTTCGTACGGGCCTTTGATGCATGGAAATGCTGTTCCTGCGGAGAAGTGATTGATCCGACGATCCTCGCCAACCGGGTGAGAAACCAGAATCTTTTCCTCGGCTAGCCCGAGGTTACATAGAAAAGCGAAAGAGGCCTGTGCGGTGTGTGCAGGCCTCTTTTTATTTGGGCTCGGAACGAGATAGAATTTTAAGCAGCATCCCCTGTGTCGTTTTCAAGGCGTTGTGTGGGCAAAGTTCCTGACAGCAAAAACAGCGGATGCATTGAGCGTCGTGAATGTGAAGACGACCATGGACCAGAGTCATCGCCTGAGGAGGGCAGTGTTCGACACAGAGGCCGCAGGCAACACAGCGGGGGAGGTCAACCTCGGGGCGGGCGGTAACCCAGCGTTTGAGGTGTCGCCGGAGGAAACGGGGAAGACCAAAGTGGATCTCGGTGCTGCGAGCCGGCTCGAAACGGTCGGGGCGGAAGGTTTCAGGCGAGTGTCCGACGATCTCGAGTCGGTTGGGATCGGCCTCTTGGCGTCTGTCTTCAAGGGCGACCTGCTGGGTCCAAACCTCGGACAGAGGGAGGCCGAGGAGGCGGATGGCGGCGGCATCGACGGCGAGGGGAGAGCGGCTGGCAAGCAGGGCTCCGATGGCGACTGGATTGCCGCTCCCCGGGCCTTCCCCTTCCATCGCGGTGACGGCATCGACAAGGGTGAGGCAGGGGGCGATCCGTTCGGCGATCTCAAGCAGAAGCCGGGCGAAGAGGGTTTTGTCGTCACCCGCTTGTAAGTGCAGAGCGATCTTGCGCTTGCCGACCACCCCGCCAAAGAGGTTCTTGACGCCGCAGGTCATTCCCATCATCTGATGAGTCTTAAGCTTGGGAAGGTTGATGATGCAGTCGGCTTCAAAAAGATCGGCGGCAAGCTCAAGCCGGCGAAAGGGACCGTGGTCGACAGCGACTTCGATAGGTGACGTGAACGGGGCGAGTTCGACCTTCTCCTCCTCAAGAACCGCCAGCACCCCACATCCCTTGGCGACCTGACGCAGGGTTCCGATGCCGGGGGAATCGCCGACGGTTGGTATTCCTCCCGCTTGCCGCACTGCTTTAATGACAGCCCGCAGCAGTTCGGGGTGGGTGGTGACCGCTTTGTCGGAGGCCTTGCCGGCGAGGAGGTTCGGCTTGAGCAGCACCTGGGCGCCGGGCCAGACGAAGGCCTCAATCCCACCAAGGGGGGCCAGAACCTCGCGAACGGCAGCGACGACATTCTCGGGCGCATAGTCGCCGCAAGGGGCGAGAGCAACCCGATTCATTCGGCGCTCAGCTTAAGCTGGACGCTGCGGCGGCGCGGGCCATCGAACTCGCAGAAGTAGATTCCCTGCCAGGTGCCGAGTAGGGCACTCCCCTGATGGATGATCAGCGACTGGGCGCAGCCGACGAGGCTGCTTTTCAGGTGTGCGGCGCTGTTTCCTTCAAGGTGCTTGTAGCCATCATCATCGGGGACGACCTTGCCGAGCTCCATGAGCATGTCACGCACGACATCGGGGTCGGCATTTTCGTTGATGGTGACGGCGGCGGTGGTGTGACTGACGAAGAGGAGCGCTGACCCTTCAAGGATGCCGCTGGCGCGGATTGCCTTCTGGACCTCGGCGCTGATGTCGATCATCTCCTGCTGTTTTCGACTCTCTATGGTGATGGCTGTCAGCATTTTCTATTCCTGGCGCAAAGTGGCGAGCAGATGGGCAAAGGCGTTGTGGCGAAAAAGGAGACCGGCATGCCCGACCCCGTCGAGTTCGATATTCTCTTTCCCCTCAAGTCGGGCGTTCAGAGCGGGAAGCACCAGATTGTCATGACGGGAGAAAATGTTGATGACCCTTGGACCTTCTGGCCAGGAGGCACTGTTGAGCCGATTCAAAAAGGGCGAGCCGGGTTGCAGCAGCGGCCCTTGTGGCGAGAGGGCAAAGGGGGCGAGCCGCGAGCCAGTGTTGGGGGTGCCGAGCAGGATGCAGGTGGAGACCTTCGTCTCGCCGCCGCGCAGCTGCAGATAGTTGCGGGCGATCATCCCCCCCATGGAGTGGCCGATGAGATCGACCTGATCGCAATGATAGCGGTGACGCAATTGATCAATCAGAAGAGCGACCATCTCGGTCTGGCGCTCAACGTCGCGCCAGGGGGGGAGATTGAGGGTGTGGACGCGGTAGAACCCGGCGCGTCTGAGGCGCCAGCGCAGCAGGCTCCAACAGGCCTGATTGAGAAAGAGGCCATGCAAGAGGATCACCGGCCGCTGGGTCGCCCCGGCCCCTTCTTCGACCCGCTCGCTCCGGGGGAGCCAGCCGAGAGGGTAGAGGAGGAGATTGAGGGTGACCCAGAAGGTTTCACTCAGCAACAGGGAAACGGTGAGAAGCAGGTTCCTCGGGGTAAAACGCTGACGCGCCAGTTCGGGAAAACGGTTGGCGTTCTCGTACCAGGCGATGGTATAACTGAGAAGCACGACAACTCCTGACAAGGTCGTGAGCAGCGCGAGAATTGTCAATAGAATCGACACATTACCTCCTTAGTTGGGCACCGATTATGGCATGGTGCCCTAAGTGCGTCAACGGCAAAGGGTCAGTATGGCGACACGGCTTGAGCAATTTACCCAGCATCTGCGCATCGAACGCAATCTCTCATCGCACACTGTTGAGGCGTATCGCCGTGATCTCAAGGCATTCTGTGATTTCCTTGGCGAGAGTGGCGACAATGAGGATCTGCGCTGGCGGCGGGTCGATAAGCTGGTGCTGAGGCGCTATCTCGCCCAACTGCACAAGAGCTGTCGCAAGACGACCATTGCGCGTAAACTTGCTTCCCTGCGCACCTTTTACCGCTTTCTTTTGCGCGAGGGGGTGGTTGAGATCAACCCGGCCGAGGCGATTCAGACCCCGCGGCAGGAGAAATATCTCCCTCGGCCTCTCGCCATCGACGATGCCTTCGCCCTCATCGATACCCAGCAACGCAGCGATCAACTCGGGCTGCGCGACCGGGCGATCCTTGAGCTCCTCTACTCCTGTGGCCTGCGCGTCTCGGAACTGACCTCCCTTAATGTCGGTCATCTTGATCAAGATCAGGGACTGGTGAGGGTGCTCGGCAAGGGACGCAAGGAGCGGATCGTTCCCGTCGGTAAAGAGGCGCTGGCGGCACTGCAGCGTTATCTTGAGGGGCGCCCTTGCGAAAAACTCGATGCCCCCCTCTTTCTCAATCACCGCGGTGGTCGCCTGACCCCACGCAGCGTCGAGCGCAACCTCAAACAGCAGCTGCTACAGGCGGGTATCCTTGCCCCGGCGACTCCGCATACCCTGCGTCACTCCTTTGCCACTCACCTTCTCGACGGAGGGGCTGATCTGCGGGCGATTCAGGAGTTGCTCGGTCACGCCTCACTCTCCACCACCCAGAAATACACCCAGGTCAGCCTCGAACACCTGATGCAAGTCTATGATCAGGCCCATCCTCGAAGTCGGAAAAAGTAACCAAAATCGTCGTCTATTGTCTTGATCCTATGTCCTCCTCGGTTAGAATGGTGGGAAACACCTTTAGGGAGGCTTATCATGACCCAACTGCAAGTGGGACAACCGGCCCCTGAGTTTACTCTCGAGGGGGTTGTCGGCAAGGAGTTCAAAGAGGTCAGCCTGAGCGACTATCGCGGCAAGTGGCTCGTCCTCTTTTTCTATCCCCTCGATTTCACTTTTGTCTGTCCCACCGAGATCATCGGTTTTAACGACAGCACTGACGCCTTCGCCAAGCTCAATGCCGCGGTTGTCGGGGCGAGCGTCGATTCCAAGTTTTCTCACCTCGCCTGGATCAGTCAGGAACTCGGCGAACTGCGTTACCCCCTTCTCTCCGATATCACCAAAGAGACAGCGCGGCGTTACGGCATCCTCATCGAGCAGCAGGGGATCAGCCTGCGCGGGCTCTATATTGTCGATCCCAACAGCATCCTGCGCTACATGCTGGTCCATGACCTCGGGGTCGGCCGCAGTGTCGAAGAGACGCTGCGGGTTCTCGAGGCGCTACAGACCGGTGAGCTCTGTCCGGTCAATTGGCGCAAAGGAGGGGCAACACTCGGTAAGGGATAGTTTGGAAAGATCGGTGCAGAGAAAAGGCGGCGTCCATTTGGACGCCGCCTTTTTTTGTCTAGCGGGATTTCTTGATGCGAAAGCCGGCTTGCTCCCAGCGGGCTTTTTCGCTCTGTTTCTCCTTCGGTGGCTGGCGCGGCGTCTCTTTTGGGCGACCGTCGAGCGCTTCCTTGATCGAAAGGGCGATGCGGCGGCGCTGCAGATCGATGCTGAGGACCTTAACGCGGACGATCTCACCGACCTTGACCGCATCATTTGGATCGCGGATGAAACGGTCGGCGAGGTGGCTGATGTGCACCAGACCGTCCTGATGCACCCCGACATCGACAAAGGCGCCGAAAGCGGTGACGTTGGTGACGGTGCCGTTGAGGGTCATCCCTTCGCGCAGATCACTCATCTCCTGTACATCGTCGCGGAAGGCGACCGCCTGAAAGGCGGCGCGGGGGTCGCGGCCTGGTTTCTTAAGTTCAGCGACGATATCGCGCAAGGTCGGCAGGCCGATCTCTTCGCTGCAGTAGCGCTTGAGTTCGAGTCGCTCAAGGGCTGCCGGATCGTGTACCATCTGGGCAAGGTCAATTCCGAGATCCTGCGCCATGCGGTCAACCAGAGGATAGTTTTCGGGGTGGACAGCGGTATTGTCGAGCGGGTTGCTGCCGTTGCGGATACGCAAAAAGCCGGCGGCCTGCTCGAAGGCCTTGGCACCGAAGCGGGTCACCTTGAGCAGCTCCTGCCGATCGGGGAAGGGGCCGTTGAGGTCGCGGTGGCGGATGATCGCCCGGGCGAGGGATTCGCCAATTCCCGAGACGTAGGAGAGGAGCGCCCAGGAGGCGGTGTTGAGGTCGACGCCGACGTGGTTGACGCATGACTCGACCACGGCATCGAGGGCTTTTTTTAGGGAGCTCTGGCTGACATCGTGCTGGTACTGCCCGACTCCGATACTCTTGGGATCGATCTTCACCAGTTCGGCCAACGGATCCTGCAGGCGGCGAGCGATGGAGATAGCGCCGCGCACCGTCAGGTCGAGATCCGCAAACTCCTCGCGGGCGATATCCGAAGCGGAATAGACGCTCGCCCCCGCCTCATTGACCATCACGACGGTGGCGTGATGGTTCTGGCGTTTAAGAATCTCACGGACGAACTGCTCCATCTCGCGTCCGGCGGTGCCGTTGCCGATGGCGATCATCTCCGCGTCGTGCTGTTTAAGCAGACGCAGCAGGTCGGCCTCGGCTGTCTGTCGTTTCGCCTCGCCACCGGCGTGAGGGTAGATGGTGACATGTTCGAGGAAACGGCCTGTGGCATCGACTGACGCCAGCTTCGAACCGGTGCGCAGGCCGGGGTCGATGCCGAGGACCCGTTTACCTCCGGCCGGCGGAGCAAGCAGAAGGTTGCGCAGGTTGTCGGCAAAGACGGTGATGGCGGCATTGTCCGCCGCCTGTTTTGCGGCCAGCCGCAGCTCCACCTCAATGGAGGGGGAGAGCAGACGCTGGTAGGCGTCGTTGACGACCACCTCGAGCAGAGAGGTGAAGATGCTGCGCCCTTTGAGGAGCCGCCCTTTCAGGCGAAGAAGAATCTCCTCTTCCGGAGCGAGG
>PKUF01000127.1 GCA_002869635.1 Desulfuromonas sp.
GGGCGCGGGCAACGCTGCTGCCGGGGGTCCGGGTGGCGACGCTGGCGATTGTAACGGCGGGGACCGTGTTGGCCAAAGATACCGAGGCGGCGATGATCTATGCCGGAAATCCTCCGGTGGCGATCAAAAAACGCGTCATTCGAGGGGAGTAAGGTGGTTGTGCGTCCCACCCTTTCTCTGATCACCGCCACCTACAACGCCGCTGCGACAGTGGGTGACACGCTCGCTTCGGTCGCAGTTCAGGGGATTGAACTTGAGCACCTGATCATTGACGGAGCCTCGCGCGATGCAACACTCAAGACGGTGGCGCAGTTTCCCCATATCGCCAAGGTGATTAGTGAGCCCGATCGTGGCATCTACGACGCCATGAACAAGGGGATTGCTCACGCCACGGGCGAGGTGGTGGGGATCCTCAACGCCGACGATCTTTATGCCGGGCCCGATATTCTGAGTAAAGTTCTTGAGGTCTTTAAAAATCCCCAGGTTGAGGCGTGTTACGGGGACCTTCTCTATGTGAAAGAGAGTACGGGGGAGGGGGGGCGCCCACGGTTTGATATCCAGCGGTATTGGCGCTCTGGCAGCTTTGCACCAAAACGTTTTTACTGGGGATGGATGCCGCCGCATCCGACCTTTTTTGTTCGCCGCAGGCTTTATGAGCAGTTCGGGGGGTTCAACCTTGAGCTCGGTTCGGCGGCCGATTACGAGTTGATGCTGCGTTTTCTTTTGAAGCATGAGGTTAAAGCGGCCTATCTCAACGAGGTCTTGGTGAAGATGCGGCTTGGTGGCATTAGTAATGCGTCGCTGCGGAATCGTCTTGTTGCTAACCGTATGGATCTGAAGGCTTGGACGGTCAACGGGCTCAAACCTCATCTTTGGACTCTGGCCCTGAAGCCGATTCGCAAAATCCCTCAATACTGGTTGCGGCCTTGAGCGAGACAGCAGGGTGTGCGTTCTAGCATGGGATGATTGATACAGGCGTTTGGGCGCCGATTAAGGAGAATGTATGTTAAACAAGGTTGCTCTGATCACTGGGATTACCGGCCAGGATGGTGCTTATCTTGCCGAGTTTTTGCTCAAAAAAGGGTATGTTGTTCACGGTGTCAAACGTCGTGCTTCGCTCTTTAATACCGATCGCATCGACCATCTCTACCAGGATCCCCATGTTGAGCATCGTAATTTCGTGCTGCATTATGGAGACCTGACCGATTCGACCAATCTGATCCGGATCATTCAGCAGGTGCAACCGGACGAGATCTATAATCTGGCGGCGATGTCGCACGTCGCGGTCTCTTTCGAGACGCCGGAGTACACGGCGAATGCCGATGGCATCGGGACCCTGCGCATCCTTGAGGCGATCCGTATCCTCGGCCTTGAGAAGAAAACCCGTTTCTATCAGGCCTCGACCAGCGAGCTCTACGGGTTGGTACAGGAGGTTCCCCAAAAGGAGACGACCCCCTTCTATCCTCGCTCCCCCTATGCGGTGGCCAAACTCTACGGCTACTGGATCACCGTCAATTACCGTGAGGCCTACGGGCTTTATGCTTGCAATGGTATTCTCTTTAACCATGAGTCGCCGATTCGTGGTGAGACCTTTGTTACCCGCAAGATCACCCGTGCGCTGGCCCGGATTGCGCTGGGGCTGCAGGACTGTCTCCATCTCGGTAACCTCTCGGCACTGCGCGACTGGGGACATGCCCGTGATTATGTCGAGATGCAGTGGTTGATGCTGCAGCAGGAAGAGGCGGAAGATTTTGTCATCGCCACCGGTCGTCAGATCAGTGTGCGTGACTTTGTCGAGGTCGCAGCCAAGGAACTCGGTATCTCTTTGCGTTGGCAAGGGGAGGGGGTTGAAGAGATCGGCATTGTCGATGCGGTACAGGGTGAGATGGCCGGTGAAAAAGGGGCTCCGGCTCCGGGCGATGTCATTGTTCGTGTCGATCCGCGCTATTTCCGTCCTACCGAGGTTGAGACTCTCCTCGGTGACCCGAGCAAAGCGAAAGAGAAACTCGGCTGGGTACCGAAGGTGACGGTGGAAGAGTTGGCTAAAGAGATGGTCCTCTCTGACCTTGAGGTTGCCCGCCGCGATGAGCTGGTGAAAAAGCATGGCTTCAAGGCGTTTGATTACCACGAATAAGACGCTTTATACGGTGCAGGATAATCGAAATGATGAATCATAACGCAAAAATTTTTGTCGCCGGTTCCAACGGCCTTGTCGGCTCCGCTTTGGTGCGCCAGCTTAAAAAACAGGGGTACTCCAACCTGCTGACGCCTGAAATTGAGTCTCTTGATCTGACCGACCAGCAGGCTGTTGAAACGTTTTTTGCCACGGAAAAACCAGAATATGTGATTCTGGCGGCGGCGAAGGTGGGAGGAATTCACGCCAACAACACCTATCCGGCGGAGTTCATCTACCTTAACCTGATGATCCAAAACAATGTGATTCATCAGGCTTGGAAACATGATGTCAAGCGGCTGCTCTTTCTCGGCTCGTCGTGTATTTATCCGAAAATGGCGCCACAGCCGATGCAAGAAGAGTATCTTCTCACTGGTTTGCTCGAACCGACCAACGAGCCGTATGCGATTGCCAAAATCGCCGGAATAAAGATGTGTGAGTCATACAATCGCCAATACGGGACGCAGTTCGTCGCGGTGATGCCGACCAACCTCTACGGTCCTGGTGATAATTTCCACCCGGAAAATTCTCATGTTATGCCGGCGCTGATCCGTCGTTTTCACGAGGCGAAAGAACAAGGTCTGGATGAGGTCGTGGTCTGGGGAACAGGGACGCCGATGCGGGAATTTCTTTTTGTCGATGACATGGCGGCGGGGAGTCTTTATGTCCTCGGTCTTGATGATGCGAGGTTGAAAGAGCATCTGCTGAATTATCCCAATCCGTGCTTTGTCAACCTCGGTACCGGCGTTGATGTGACCATACGTGAGCTTGCCGAGACAGTAAAAGAGGTGGTCGGTTATTCGGGGCGTTTAACCTTCGATCCGAGTAAACCGGACGGAACTCCACGTAAGTTGCAGAATGTCTCGCGGATGACCGCTCTGGGGTGGCAGTCGACCGTCGCTCTGCGTGAAGGTGTAGAGCTGACTTACGGCTGGTTCCTTGAAAATCAGGACGATTTCCGCGCTTAACACGTTTACATTCTTGAATCTGTCAAGGAGGGATTCATGTCAGTTGTTGTTCCTGTCATCATGTCCGGCGGCGCCGGAACCCGTCTCTGGCCTCTTTCGCGTGAGATGTATCCGAAACAGCTGCTACCATTGGTGGAAGAACGGACCATGCTTCAGGCGACCGTAGGGCGGCTGCAGGGGGTAGAGGGTCTTGCCGCACCGCTTGTGGTTTGTAATGAAGAACACCGTTTTCTGGTGGCTGAGCAGTTGCGAAAAGTAGAAAACCCGGCGGGGGCGATTTTGCTGGAGCCAATGGGGCGCAACACGGCACCGGCAGTTGCGGTGGCAGCCTTGCAGGCATTGACACAAGGGGGGGATCCGCTACTGCTGGTGCTGGCAGCCGATCATGTCATCGTTGATGAAGAGGCCTTTCGTCAAGTGGTGGCGGCAGCCCTGCCGGCAGCTGAAGAAGGGAAGATCATTACCTTCGGGATTGTCCCGACGGCAGCGGAGATCGGTTATGGCTACATTCGGGCTGATCGTGACAATGAAATTCAGGGGGGAGGGGCTGCCGTGGCGGCCTTTGTCGAAAAACCCGATCTGAAAACAGCAGAAAAGTATGTCGATTCTGGTGACTACTACTGGAACAGCGGCATGTTCCTTTTCCGCGCGTCCCGTTATCTCGAGGAGTTGGGACGTTTCGCCCCGGAGATCCTCAAATCGTGTCGTCGCGCCTTTGGCGATGCGGTCTGTGATCTTGATTTTGTCCGACTTGATGAGGAGGCCTTTGCCGCTTGCCCTTCAGATTCGATCGATTATGCGGTGATGGAGAAGACCGATGCGGCCGCGGTCTTTCCTTTGGCGGCGGGGTGGAGTGATGTCGGCTCTTGGTCGGCGCTTTGGGAGGTTGGAGAGAAAGACGCCTCCGGGAACGTTGTGCAGGGCGATGTCTGTGACATTGATGTCAAAAACAGTTACCTCTACAGCAGCGATCGCCTACTGGCTGCGGTCGGGGTTGAGAATCTGGTGGTGGTTGAGAGTGCCGATGCGATCTTGGTGGCGCATAAAGACCACGTGCAACAAGTCAAGGCGGTTGTCGAGCGCCTCAAGGGGCAGCAGCGTAGCGAGGCGGTGGTCCATCGCCGAGCCTATCGACCTTGGGGGTCCTATGAGTGTATTGATCGTGAGGAGCGTTTCCAAGTCAAGCGGATTACGGTTAACCCTGGCGCCTCGCTCTCGTTGCAACTCCACCATCATCGTGCCGAGCATTGGATTGTGGTGAGTGGAACGGCTCGTATCACCTGCGGTGAGGAAAGTTTTGTGTTGAGCGAAAACCAGTCAACCTATATCCCCTTGGGGGTTATGCATCGCTTGGAAAACCCTGGTATACTGCCGCTTGAGATGATTGAAGTCCAATCGGGGAGCTATCTCGGTGAAGATGATATTGTCCGTTTTGACGATAAGTATGGACGTTAAGGGGGAAGCATGTCTGAGTTGAGTTGTTTTAAAGCGTATGATATCCGTGGCCGGGTTCCTGACGAACTCAATGATGATCTTGCTTGGCGTATTGGTCGCGCAATCGCGCAGCTTCTGACGCCGAAACGGGTGGTGGTGGGGCGTGACGTGCGTGCCAGCAGTTCTTCGCTCTGCAGCGCCCTCGCCGAAGGGTTGATGGCGGGAGGAGCGGATGTCTATGACATCGGCCTCTGCGGAACCGAGGAGATCTATTTTGCGACCTTCCACGGGCAGATGGACGCTGGGATCATGGTGACGGCGAGTCATAACCCGATGGATTATAATGGAATGAAGCTGGTGCGCGAAGAGGCGAAGCCGATCAGTGGTGATAGCGGTCTTCACACCATCCGCGATCTTGCCGCGGCAGGTGAGTTTGAGACCGTTGAGTCCCTAGGCGAGCTTTTCTCCCTCGATATGCGTAGCGCCTATATTGAACACCTTCTCGGCTACGTTAATGTCGACTCTCTGCCGCCACTTAAGGTTGTGGTCAACGCTGGCAACGGCTGCGCCGGACCGGTGATCGATGCCCTTGAGGCACGCTTGCCGTTCTCTTTCATTAAAGTTCATCATGAACCGGATGGCAGTTTTCCCAACGGTATTCCCAACCCGTTGTTGCCGGAAAACCGCGGCGCAACGGCTGCGGCGGTGAAAGAGCACGGCGCGGCACTGGGGATTGCTTGGGATGGTGACTTCGATCGCTGTTTCCTCTTCGACGCGCAGGGGAATTTTATAGAGGGGTATTATATTGTTGGCCTGCTGGCCACGGCGCTTTTGGCGCAACATCCTGAGTCAAAGATCATTCACGACACGCGTCTGACCTGGAACACCATCGCTATGGTGGAAGAGGCCGGGGGCGATGCGGTGATGAGCAAGACCGGGCACGCTTTCATCAAAGAGCGGATGCGTAAAGAAGATGCGATCTACGGCGGTGAGATGAGCGCCCACCATTACTTCCGTGACTTCGCCTACTGCGACAGCGGGATGATCCCCTGGCTGCTGGTCGTCCAGTTGATCTCGAATGCCGGTAAATCACTGTCGGAGCTGGTCGGTGAACGGATGCGATTGTTTCCCGCCAGTGGCGAAATCAATCGCTACCCGGCCGACCCACCTGCAGCGATCGCCCGGGTTGAACAGCATTTCGCAGCTGAGCAGCCGACCATCGACCGCACCGACGGACTGAGCATGGAATTCACAGACTGGCGTTTTAACCTGCGGTCTTCCAATACTGAACCGGTGCTGCGTTTGAATGTTGAGTCGCGCGGAGATGCAGACCTGATGGAGCGAAAAACCGCCGAGCTTTTGTTTTTGATTGAACAGGATAAATTATAAAGTCAAAATCATGGTTTGTTTCTTTCTATCAGAGACCATAGTATTTAATTTAATTTCCTATAATTATTTTAGTTTCAC
>PKUF01000082.1 GCA_002869635.1 Desulfuromonas sp.
ACCAGCCCCCCGGCCGGGCGTGGTGGTGGCGGGCGACGGCGCTGAAGAAAAAGAGATTGCGTCGGATCGAGCCGTTGTGATAATTTGTGCGCACTGAGAAAGTTTGTGCACGCCGTTGTTTGGCCGTTGGCAAGGTGTCAATGAAAGACAAAACACGCAGACCTCTTGGGCTGGGTGTTTTTTTGTGTCATCGACAACGTCTGTACATCCCACCACCGTTCCTACGGGAACAGCAAAAAAGATGGAGAAAAAAATGGCAGAAGGTACAGTGAAGTGGTTCAACGACGCGAAAGGTTTTGGTTTCATCGAGCAGGACAACGGCCCTGACGTGTTCGTGCATTTTTCCGCAATTCAGTCCGACGGGTTCAAGTCCCTCGCCGAAGGCGACCGGGTTGACTTCGAAGTCACCCAGGGTCAGAAGGGCCCCCAGGCTGTCAACGTGCGGAAGGTCTGATCCCTTTGGTTGACACTCTCAAGGAGCCCCGCAGCCAGCTGGCTGCGGGGCTCTTTTTTTGATCTGGCAAGACTTGCACGGGGCGGCGAATACGCCTAAAATCAGGAACTGTTTCATTGTTGTTGTCTATTGTTGCAGGAGAAAGTCATGACCGTCAGCACAGAGCCTATGGACAAGACGCCGCGCCCCCCCGTCGATCTAAGTGGTGAAGCCGGCTGGATACCTTTTGATGCCCCGGCGCTGGTCGGTGCCTCTTTGCGCTTTGTTTCCGGTGAGCCCGAGGGGAATCGCTACCGTGTCTGTTACTACCGCGATGGTGAGCACCGTCTGCGCGCCCGGATCTGGTTCGGTCCCGAGACCGAAGGGCCGCCGGGCCACTCTCACGGCGGTGCCATGGCGGCGGTTCTCGACGAGGTGCTCGGTCTTGCGGCCTGGGCCGCCGGTTATGGCATCGTTGTCGGCAACCTTAACGTCAGCTTCCGCAACCTGTTGCCGTTGGAAAAGGTGGTGACCGTCGAGAGCGAGGTTGTCTCGGTCGAGGGGCGCAAGGTGATGGTGCATGGTCGCATCGTCGATGGTGAGACCCTCTTCGCCTCCGCCGAGTGCCTCTGCATTACCCTTCAGGGGCGCGACGCCTGATATCTCAAGATCATCAAATTAAAGGGCCGCTCTCACAATGAGAGCGGCCCTTTTGCGTTGGCGAAAGAGGCGTTGCTTTTAGCCGGTTTCGTCGTAGTGGCAGCTGAGATCTTCGTTGGTGAGCAGCCCCGAGCAGTCGGTGCAGACCCGTTCGCCTGTGGTCTCCTTGGGGATCAGCTCATCCTGCGGGAACATCAGGCCACATTCGCTACAGCGTGCGTCGTTCATGGCGTCCTCCTTTGGCTGACGACTCCATTCTAGCACGGGGACCGCTCTGATGGGGAGGGGGGGCTACCCCAGCCACTCCGAGTAGAGCTCGGCGTTGAAGCCGATGAGGAAATCGTTTCCGCAGCGCAGCGTTGGTGCACGCAGGTTGCCGCTTGGTCCCATGGCTCGTTTGAGAATCTCGTCGCGGTTCTCTGCCGATGGGGTCAAGGTCTCGACCTTTTTCCCTTTGGCGATGGCGATCTTCCCCGCTGATTGCAGCAGCGCCCAGGCCGCGTCGGCATCAATCCGTTCTTTACGGGCATCGATGACTTCTGTGATGGTGATCTTTTTCGGCTCAAGAAACTCTTGAGCATTCTTGCAAGAGGTTCATCCCTTGCGTAGATAGGCCCAGTCGATTGTCATCATCTTCTCCTGTGAGTTATTGTTCTCAAATGATAGCACAGAGAGGAGGGGGGCGAGGATGGTTTTCAATGATCCAGGTGGCAAATCAGTTTCTGTTGCACCACATCAGCGGCCAGAACGAGTTCTTTTTCGGGGAAGGAAAAAACCCGAACGACCTTCTTAAACGCGCTGCATGAGGGAAGCAGGGCCTCAAAAGCGTTTCTGAACTTGTCACCCCACTGATCGTGAAACGTGCAGTGGCGACTTTCAGGGAAGAGCGCGAGATAGAAGATGTCGGCTTCCACAAGGTCCTGGAAGAAGTGTGAGCCATAGGAGAGTTCCGGCATCAGGTCACCGCGGCTGAAGGCAACCTCGCCGAGGACACTGACATTGCTGATCTCGGCAAAGGTGACGGGAACGCCCAGCGAGGGGGTTGATGTCCCCCAGCGCCCTGGTCCCAAAAGGAGGGTGGGGCTCTGCTCGCGGTCGGCAATCCGGCGATTGAGTCGACCAATAATCCGTGCGACCTCATGCTTTTCATTCAATGACAGGCGGCTGTAGGCGGCAGGGTCGACCCAGACTAGCCAGCGCAGTGGTTGAAGGATGTTCCCTCCCATGAAGTTTCCTTCGCTACGAAAGAAGAGTGCTTTGCTTTCAATCTGTTGCGGTAGTTGCACCTTTTGCCGCATCCCTTTGGTTTGCAAAGGGCGGCATTGGAGCAGGTTGAGCCGAAAGGTGTCGTCGTTGTTGAAGTTGATGGTAAATTCGACGTGAACGGGATAGTTATAGGCGCCTTCAAGGATTTTGAGCATCCTCTGCAGGCTGGTTGTGAAGTGTGGTTGGGCGAGAAGGGGATCGAAGGTCGGTAGCCATTGCTGGGGCGGTTTGCGCCCTCGTTCGGCTTGGCGATTCATCGCTTCGCGGTCGAGGATGGCAACGCGTTGTATGCCGAGATCGATCCCTTCTTCGAGGAGCTTGAAAAGAGAGTGGGTTTCGAGGGAGTTGCTCTCAACATTGACCAGGTCAAGGTCGCGTTGGGCATAGCGGCGGGCATCCTCCGTGCCGCGGTAAGGCTGTTTCTGTGGGGCATCAAGGGCGACGATGCGTGGATAGTCTCCCTCGACCCGGTCGACCGCGCGGGTGCCGAGCCCAAGGACGAGACGTAACATCCCTGCCTTCGGGTCCATGCCGCGATCCCAGACAAAGGTGTTGTAGGAGACGCCGACCCCGGCCATGTCCGGGAAGTAGTAGTGGCGATGATAGGCTCCTGAGACCCGCTGTACCAGAAGTCCCATCTGCTCATCCTGACGGTCGAGACCACGTTGCAGGCGGTAGGTAAGGGCGTCCTCGCTCATGGTGCTGGCATAAATGCGCCGCACAGCATCTTCGAAAGCTTCAAGACGCTCTTCCAGACTCCCTTGGTTGGCGCAGAAAAAGCTCTCGTATTTCCCAGCAAAAGCGCTACCAAAGCTATCTTCAAGCAGTGAACTGGAACGGACGATGATCGGGTATTGCCCGTAATATTCGAGCAGTTCGATAAACCCTTCACGGATCAGATCGGGGAACTGACCGGTTTGCATCTTTTGCCGCAGCTCCTCAGCGGTGTCAAAATACCCTTCTTTGCTTTTTTGCTGCATCAGCAGGCGCCACCAACCGTTGTGGACGAGGTAGGAATAGTAAACATTAGAGCCGACGAAAAAGGAGTCGTGCTCCTCAAGGGTTGAGGTCCAGTTGTCAGAATCGCTACGCAAAAGAATGTTGCGGGCCAAAAGCATCCCGACCGCCTTGCCGCCGATGAAGCCGGTTCCGACCATGCGAGACTTGATTTCAAGGAGATCATCAAGGCTGAAGTTGTTGTGGGCGAGCGCGAGGATGCGTTCCTCGCGCCCGATCAGATGTCGGCAAAGATGGGCAACCATCTCGCTCTGTTCCGGCTCTTCACCGTGGGCGGCGACCTTTTCGGCCTGAAGAAAGAGGCGGTGCCAGTGGTCGAGGTGGCGGTTGCCGTGGGTGCGCGAGTTGCGGTGCATCGCTGTCATCAGCGCGGTGGCGTCCCGGCTGTTGGCCACGGGGGTGAAACGCTCTTCGACTCGACGATGGTGCAGGAACATGGTCGGGGAGTGTCGGCCCCAGACCTTAAGGGGTTGAACGTAGAGCTCGTCGTCCCAGGGGAAGAGGTCGAGAAGGACCTGGGTCGTTTCGCGAATACGGGCGATGGTGCGCAGGGCGTGATGGCCGCGGATCAGGGCGAAATAGGCAACGGTGTCGAGTTCGTAAAGGTAGGGACAGGTGACCTTGAAAAAGTTGCCGACCATATGATCGGTGGCCCAAGCGGAAAGGAGGTCGGAGAGGGAGTCGAAGATATAAAAGACCTCTTTCCCCTCGTCGCGAATAATCCTATGGATACGGCTGCAGAAGGAGTCGAACCCTAGGCGCGGGTCGATCTTATAAGTGACAACCTGACGATCCGCATCGATGAGCGGAGGATGTTGACCGAAGCGCATGTAGACGACGCGGCGGCCTTCGGCAAGGGAAGAGGTGACAAAAGGCTCAACAAAGGTGCGATAGTCCTCGAGAGAGTTGACTTTCCAGACAACATTGTCGCCTATGCGCAGGCCATCGAGAATCTCATCGAGTCCAGCCAGGCCCGTTGAGGCGCGTTCTGTTGTCTCTAGCATGTAAGCCTCCTCTGCCTGACAAACGTCAAGCTCTTGCTTGTAACAACACAACGGCCGGCCTCTAAAAAGGCCAGCCGCTGTGGTTGGGGCACGTTTTTAGACAACCCCGAAAGCGACCATGGCGTCGGCAACTTTGATGAAACCGGCAATATTCGCTCCTACGACATAGTTGCCGGGGCAACCATACTCAATCGCGGTGTCGTAGCAGAGCTCATGGATCCCCTTCATGATTTTTCTCAGACGCTGTTCCGTGTAGTCGAAGTCCCACGAGTCGCGCTGGGCGTTTTGCTGCATCTCCAGCGCGCTGGTGGCGACACCGCCGGCGTTGGCTGCCTTGCCAGGACCGTAGGCGATCTGAGCGTCGAGAAAAACCTTGACCCCTTCCGGCGTGGTCGGCATGTTGGCCCCCTCGCCGATGGCGATGCAGCCATTTTTGACCAGTGTCTTGGCGTCCTTGCCGTTGATCTCATTCTGGGTGGCCGACGGCATGGCGACCTGACAGGGGACCTCCCAGATGTTCCCCGCCTCCTTATAGACCGCATGCTTGCGGTACTGGGTATAGTCCTTGATGCGGCGTCTCTCCACCTCTTTGAGACGCTGAATCAAGTTAAGATCAAGCCCCTTTTCGTCGTAGATTACTCCATTGGAGTCAGAACAGGCGATGCATTTGCCGCCGAGTTCATGGATCTTTTCGATGGTGTAGATGGCGACATTGCCCGAGCCGGAGACGAGGCAGGTTTTACCCTCGAAGCTGTCTTTGCGCGCTTTGAGCATTTCATCGACGAAAAAGACAGAGCCATAGCCGGTCGCTTCGGTGCGAACCAGGGAACCTCCCCAGTTTAGCCCCTTGCCGGTCAAAACCCCGGCCTCCCAGCGGTTGGTGATCCGCTTGTACTGGCCGAACATGTAGCCGATCTCGCGGCCCCCGACGCCGATGTCGCCGGCGGGGACGTCGGTGTGCTCACCAATATGGCGGTAGAGTTCGGTCATGAAGCTTTGACAAAAGCGCATGATCTCATCGTCACTCTTGCCTTTGGGGTCGAAGTCCGACCCTCCTTTGCCGCCGCCGATCGGCATCCCGGTCAGGGAGTTTTTGAAGATCTGCTCAAAGCCTAAAAACTTGATGATCCCGAGATAAACTGAGGGGTGGAAGCGCAGCCCCCCCTTGTAGGGGCCGAGTGCCGAGTTGAATTCTACGCGAAAGCCACGGTTGATGTGGACCTGGCCTTTATCGTCTTGCCAGGGGACGCGGAAGATAATCTGTCGTTCCGGTTCGCAAATTCTCTCAATGATTTTGTGATGGGCGTATTCGGGGTGTTTGACCAGAACCGGGCCAAGGCTCTCAAGGACTTCGCGAACGGCTTGGTGAAACTCCATCTCTCCCGGATTTCGGGCGAGTACCTCCTGATAGATCGGTTCGAGTTTTTCATCCAGATGCATAGACATGGGCAGATCTCCTTGTGCACACAAAATAGACACCATTGTTCTCTTGTGCGGAATGTTATGGCAATAAAGCCGACTGGTCAATGAGAATGTTTAAAAAGAATGCACAATATGCACGATGTGTGTGCATATTGTGCATTGCTGCGAGTTTTTTTTGTTTTTGATCAGGTCGGCTTGGGGTTGTGTTTAAAAATGCGGCACATGTTTGTTTTTTTGAAGGAGGTGGTCAATATTGGGTCATGTCGACACGGCTTGTGACGATGTTGCGTCATTATGGCACGCTGGATATTTTTTTAAGTTACTGGTTTTTATGGTGTTTACGGTTGGCATGTTCAATGCTTTTGGCTTTCGCAGCAACGTTGCGAAGAGAAGGCGTGCAGGGTTGCAACGACAATCACACAAAATCACCGAGCCGTACCATCTACCGGGGAGACCCCACGATGGCCGGCCGCTGGGTTCTGCCGGAAACAGCAGCGCCTCCCTTTTGGAAAGGTGACATCAACTCTCTTCCCGGTTTCTGCCGTTCCCGGGACGCTGAGGGGTCCTTTCCGTGTTGGAGAGGACCCTTTTTTTATTCCTCTTTACATGGTGATTTTTGCTGTGGCCGCTTGCCGCTCTGCGAAAAGCGAATCACTGCCAATGCTCCGGAACTCATCTTCTCTGATGGGCGACCGGTATTACCCCATGGGGCGCGAAAGCTCCGTAACTAGGAGAGGAAAAATGAACCAAGCAACATTCCGCACACTGGCCGCACTCACTGTTTCGTTCCTGCTTGCGACCGCTGCTCAAGCGGCAAGCCTCTACAGCAAGGACGGTCTGACCTACGATTTGAAGGGCGATTTTCAGATTCAACTGCGTCAGGATCCGGGCCAGGATATGCAGCCTGACGTCGAGTACGATGATCTCGAGTTGAAAAATAAGATTACCTATCAGCTTGATGAGAATATGAGCGCGTTTGCTGGGCTCGACTACGGCTTTAAGAAAGCGGCTGATAAGCCTGACACCGGGGGGAATCCGCACATTGAAGAAGCCTATGTCGGTCTCGGTTATGGTGATTGTAGCCTTAGTTTGGGGCGTACCAGCAACGCCTCTGACGGGTTCGGAGTCGAGATGTCGATTGAGGAGATGATTGAGGATGCTTTTAATAAAGCAGGGAAAGAGGACGGGGACGATCTGGTCAAATTTGTTGGAAAATTCGATAATATCAAGGTCGTTGCCTCTCACGAATTCGCCGGCAAAAGCAAGGATATGAGCAGTAAAAGCTACGGTAAGTACAGCGACATTCTGGTGAAAGCCAAGGTCGCCGGGCTTGAACTCGGTGCTGCTTACCAAAAATATCAGGCCTATAAGGGGCTTAACACCAAGGGGCAACCGACCTTCAATGAGGCGGTTGATATCTGGGGGGTGAGTGCGGCTTACGACGCCAAGGTCGTCAAACTTGCCGCTGACTACAGCGTCGCAGAGGATAATCAGGCGATTATCAATGTGGCGGCCTCGGTTCCCGTGGGTAAGCAGGTGAAGGTCGCCGCCGGTTACGTCTCTCAGGATTTCGACGATGCCACCAAGGATGACGTGGTCGGTTGGTACGCCAACGTCGCGCGCAAACTGAACAAAAAGGTCAACATCTTTGCCGAGGTTCAGGACAGTGATGCAAAGAATGTTGAGATCGGCTACCTCGCCGGCATGCAGGTGAAATTCTAGAAAAAATAAAAGGTTATAAAGAACCTCTAACTCTGAAGGAGATGTGATGAAAACGAAATTATTCCTTATCCTTATTTTTCTGCTTGTGCCGTTGAGCGCATTCGCCACCGAACATCTGCGTCTGGCAACCACCACCTCGACGGAAAACTCCGGACTTCTGGCGGCGATCCTCCCTCCTTTCGAAAAGGCACACAACTGCAAGATCGACGTCATTGCTGTCGGCACTGGCAAAGCGATCAAGCTTGGCGAAGCCGGGGATGTTGATGTGGTGATGGTGCATGCTCGGGCCAAAGAGGACAAATTCGTCGCCAACGGCTTTGGTGTCGATCGTCGCGACCTGATGTACAACGATTTCGTTCTGGTTGGTCCTGCTTCCGATCCGGCAGGTGTCACGAAGAGTCAAACCATCGCCTCCGCGATGAAGGCGATCGCCAAGGCCGGTGCCACCTTCGTCTCTCGTGGCGACGACTCAGGGACTCACAGCAAGGAGAAGTTTCTCTGGAAGAGTGCCGGGACCGCTCCCGCTGGCGCTTGGTATCTTGAAGCGGGGCGCGGCATGGGGGAGGTTATCACCATGGCGTCAGAGCGGCGTGGCTACACCTTGAGTGACCGTGCCACCTATCTTGCTATGGCCGGTAAGGTCGATTTGGTGGTCGTCTCCGAAGGGGATAAGGCCCTCTTCAACCCCTATGGTGTCATCATGGTGAACCCCAAGCGTCATCCGCATGTCAACGTCAACCTCGCCCAGCATTTTATGGATTATCTCACCGGTGCTGAAGGTCAGGCTGCCATTGCCGGGTTTAGTAAAAACGGCAAGCAGCTCTTTTTTACCTACGAAAAATAAGTCTGTCACACTGCTCAAAGGACCTGTGACGGGTCGATGAAAAGCGGTCTCTCCGATGATGTGGGAGACCGCTTTTTTGTGTTCGGCACAGGGTGGCGAGGCAGGATGCTGTAAACGTAAACAATACGTTCCATTTTGTCACAGAGTGTCTTTTCTCTTCGGGGTGAGATGTTTTAGTTCAGGTCTGAGCTACTAGGCAAAAACCAATATTATCAGGAACTTTTTAGTGTTTACGGCACTGGCATAGCTTTCGCTATGAGAGAAAGCAGTCGTTATCCAACTCCTGTGGAGGCTCCATGTTCCCTGTCATCAAGAATGATCTGATCGCTCCTAAGCTGCATCGTCTCGTCGTCTCGGCGCCCCGTGTTGCGGTGGCTCGCAAGGCAGGACAGTTTGTGATTGTGCGACAGGGCGTCGGTGAAGAGCGTATTCCGCTGACGATCGGAGATGCTGACCCGCAAGAAGGGACGATCACTCTCTTTGTTCAGGCGATCGGAACATCGACGCAAAAGATCGTCAATACTCCCGCTGGAGGATCTCTTCTCGATGTC
Organism: Desulfuromonas sp.; assembly: GCA_002869635.1. GTDB lineage: Bacteria > Desulfobacterota > Desulfuromonadia > Desulfuromonadales > BM515 > BM515. Next base: position 8,920 of record PKUF01000082.1, read on the forward strand.
GCTGGTCCGCTTGGGATGCCGACGGAGATCAAGACCTGGGGGCGCGTTGCCTGTGTTGGTGGCGGGGTGGGAACTGCGGTCCTTTATCCGATGGCCAAAGCGTTGGCGGCTGCAGGCAACGAGGTGACAACGATTATTGGTGGGCGCAGCAAGTCGATTATCATTCTTGCTGATGAGCTCGCAGCCTTCAGTCATGACCTGCGGATCTCAACCGATGACGGTAGCGCCGGATGTAAAGGGTTTGTGACCGATTCGCTCGGTAGCCTGCTGGTGGACGAGGCGGTCCGGCCTCAGGCGGTTTTGGCGGTCGGTCCGGCCGGGATGATGCGGGCGGTGGCAGAACAGACTCGCCCCTACGGCATCCATACCGTGGTCAGCCTCAACCCGATCATGATCGACGGGACCGGCATGTGCGGTGGCTGTCGGGTTCAGATCGGTGATGAGATCAAGTTTGCCTGTGTCGATGGTCCAGAGTTCGATGGACATCAGGTTCATTTTGACGGTCTGGTCAAGCGGCTGGCAATGTACAAGGCCCATGAAGAGAACTGTCGCCTTCTTGCCAGCTAACGACCTTCAAGGAGCAACCGCATGACCAATAATCTCAGCCCGAAAGAGCGCCTCGCGATTTCCCGTGCCTTGATGCCGGCCCAGGATCCCGTTGCGCGCAGCCGAAATTTCAAAGAGGTCAACCTCGGTCTTGATGAGGAAAGCGCGATCAAAGAGGCGCAACGCTGCCTCCTCTGCAAGAGCCGTAATTGTGTTTCGGGGTGTCCCGTTGGGGTTTCGATCCCTGAATTCGTGGGTGCCCTTGCCGAGGGGGACCTGGCCAAAGCGGCAACGATTCTTCAGCGTGACAATGCGTTGCCAGCGGTCTGCGGTCGGGTTTGTCCGCAAGAGGCGCAGTGCGAAGCTGAATGTCTGCGCGGTAAAAAAGGGGAGTCGGTCGCAATCGGCAACCTTGAACGATTTGTTGCCGATTGGGCTCTGCATCATCCGCAACAGCTGGCACCGGTGGAGACGGCGAAGAGCCGTGGAAAAAAAGTCGCTGTTGTCGGCTGTGGTCCGGCCGGACTGACTGTTGCCGGAGAACTGATTGGCAAAGGTCACGACATCACCATTTTTGAAGCACTGCACGACACCGGTGGCGTCTTGCGGTACGGTATCCCCGAGTTCCGTCTGCCCAAAGAGATTATCGATATAGAAATCGATCGACTTGTGGCGCGGGGGGTAAAGATCGAGTGTAACGTGATCATCGGTAAGACCCTGACTCTTGATGATCTACAGAAGGAGTTCGATGCGGTCTTTCTCGGTAACGGGGCGGGGCTGCCGGTGCTGCTCGGAATCCCCGGTGAGAACCTTAACGGGGTGTATGCCGCCAACGAATATCTTACCCGTGTCAATTTGATGGGGGCGGGACAGAGCGAAGAGTGTACAACGCCTATTGTTCGGGGGAAGCGGGTTGCCGTGATCGGAGCGGGCAATACGGCGATGGACTGTGTCCGTACTGCCCGGAGGCTTGGGGCCGAGGCGGCGATGATCGTCTATCGCCGTGAGGAGGCGCAGATGCCGGCACGACTTGAAGAGGTCCACCACGCGAAAGAAGAGGGGGTCCAGTTTGTTATGCTCGCCTCTCCACTTGAGATCGGTGGCGATACGGACGACTGGGTGCGTTGGCTGCGCTGTCAGAAGATGATGTTGGGGGAGGCGGACGCCTCTGGACGGCGACGGCCGGTGCCGGTCGAAGGTGAGACCATCCTGCTCGATGCGGATGTCGTGATCAATGCCCTTGGGACCAGTGCGAACCCGCTTCTAACAGCAACCGCCCCGGACCTGGTGTTGAATCGTTGGGGAAATATTACGGTTGATGCCAATGCTGCCACCAGCTTGCCCGGGGTCTTCGCCGGGGGGGATATTGTCCGTGGCGGAGCGACCGTGATTCTCGCCATGGGGGATGGCAAAAGAGCCGCTCAGAGTATTGATAACTATCTGAAAAGTAGTTAGCTGACGATATCTTGATGGGTTTGAATGTCAAACGGTAACAATGAGTCAAAAAGGAGTAGATGATGGCCAAGAAAAAAGAATCGAAAAAATTTATTGTCTCCTGCCGGATCAATGACAGCGAGATGAATATCTTGCAGAAAAGGGCTCGTCGCGATGGCGTTAGCATTACGCAGCTGTTGCGTAACAGCCTCGACTTTTCCGACAGCCACCCGCGGCGTCAGGGCTTTTGTGAGACCAAACAGGCCTGTTGATTTAAGCGCTAAAAGCCGAAGTGCAAGTCTTTGCTTTCACTTCGGCTTTTAGCGCATTGACGCGGGAACCTCAATGTATGGTAGGGGCTGAGGCGGAATGCGTTTAACGGGTTTTGAAAAAATTGTAAAGCAGCGCCGAGACGCCGGGATTGCTGCGTTGGTTGAAACGAAAAACACTCTCACACAGAATGATCTCTCGGTTTTGACGATGTCGGCCCCCGGTTTTTCGCTCGACTTCTCGGACAATGCTGGCCAATTTGTCGAGACGCTGCTGCCAGATCGACTCACCCTGAAAGGGGAGGGTCTCCTCCAGATAGACTGCGCAAAAGAAGAGCTGATGCGGCAGTGGTGAGCGGATGATTTCGCTGTATCTCCAGAGACACCCCTTGACAAGCTCGTTTCTCGGGGAACCGGCGACCACTTGCTCTCTGTCGTTTGCAAAGATCAAAAGGGAGAGGTCTGCCCCGTTTCTAGCTGATGCTCTCTTAGCCCCTTCCTTTAGCACCATCCCCTCCCAGATCAGCTTGTAATGACGTCGGACGGTCTTGGGATCGATGGCGAGTTCACGCGCCGCCACCATGATCGGGATACGTAACCAGAACATCAACGCCAGTCGTTTGAGTGTTTTGGCGCAAAGGCGACTTCTCAGCAGGCGGCCGCTGAATTTTTTGCCACAACGCCGGCATTTTCTTCGACCATCTGCAAGATGATACCCTCTCGGACCGCCGCAGTGAGGGCAACGGATACCTCCCCTTCGCACCGCTCTCACATCCCACCTTTTTTTTTGATCACGATTTCCATCGAAAACCCCTGGAAAAAGGGAGCAATCTCTCTACTCTTTGGTCCGGTGAAAGGGAGAGGACTCGGCTTCTGTTTACTTGCTGTCGCATAAAATATCGTATACGTTATTTGTGCTGCATTGGGATATACTCATCCTGCGGCAGCAGGTTCAGGAGCAGGCCCAAATGATCAAAGGAGGATCAGATGCGAAGAGAAGTCCAAGCGCACGTTGCCTACACCGCAGCACGTCTTAGTGCCAATTGGAATGAAAGAGAATTGCTCGACAAAGAGGGGGGAGCTAAGCTTCTGGTTGACCCTGAAAAGAGCGACTATCGACTCCAGAGCTACCCCTTCCGTCCGGGGTGTGATGGCAACAAGAGTTGTGATGGTGTCAACCACTGCCTGGTTGATGCGAGTGGAGAGCAGCACATCTGTCTCTCTCTGTACGGTAAACTTTTCGACGGCTACAACCGGGCTGAAGAGAGTCATTTCAGCGGGATGATTTACGACTATGCTGTTGAAATCTACGATTTCAGTGAATCTGACTTTTTCCGCTTCGAGAAAGCTTAACCCCGACGGCCTGCCGAAGAACTCCCTCCGATCCCTTTAGCAAGGGATCGGAGGGCTTCCCTTGTCCCCGACAGCCTCCTACAGAATCTCGATCTCATCTCCCGGGGCAATCCGCCCACCGCGAAGGACTTTGACGAATATTCCCTCTTTTGGCATGACGCAATCACCGGCCTGATAAAAGATGGCACAGCGATTGTGACACTCCTTGCCAATCTGGGTGACCTCGAGCGTGGTCGCGCCGATACGCATCCGACTGCCGAGTGGTAGGGCAGGAAGATGGATGCCTGAGGTGGTGATATTCTCGGCAAAGTCACCGCAATCGACATCAAGGCCCATCGCTTTCATCTTGTCGATACTTTCTCGAGCCAAGAGGCTGACCTGGCGGTGCCAGGGGCCGGCGTGAGCATCTCCTTCGATCCCGTGTTGTTCTTTGAGCAGAACCTCGGCAACGGGAGTTTTACGCTCCCCTTTGGCGAGACTGGTACAGACCGCAACCACGTTGGCACTCATTGCAGCTCCCTCTTGCGTCTAGCCCCCGATGTTCGCCATCACGAACGGTTCATGCGGCGCCTCGAGAGTTGATAGATGGTGTCGTTCGGGCTTTTCCTTGATCAGGGCGTTAAAGGTTGCGCGTAGCGTCACATCATCAGGCTCGGAGAGAGCCGGACGAAGGTCGATGCGATTGTCGCCAAAGAGACAACTGCTGGCGTGACCGTCGGAGGCGACGCGAATCCGGTTGCAGTGGGCACAGAAGTGTCCCGAAAGGGGGGTGATAAGGCCGAAACTGCCCCGAGAACCACGCACCCGAAACATCTGTGCTGGGCCGCAGCCGCGCCCACTATCGAGCGGGTCAAAGGCGTGGATGCGACGAATCTTCTTAAGGATCTCCTCGCCGGTCATGACCAGCGATTGCCACCCCTTCTCTTTGATGACCGGCATGTATTCGATGAAGCGGACGCTCAACTTCTGTTTAAGGGTCAGACGGATAAAATCGAGGATTTCATGATCGTTGACCCCCCGCATGACCACCGTATTGATCTTCAGCGGCAGACCAGCGCGGGCTGCTGCGTCGATTCCAGCGAGAACAGAAGAGAGCGCGCCGCGCCGGGTAATGCGGGCAAATGTGTCGGCTTCAAGTGAATCGAGGCTGATATTGAGCCGCTGCACCCCTGCATCGGCGAGATCCTGTGCCAGTTCGGGCAGAAGGATGCCGTTGGTGGTCAGCACCAGTTCCTTAAGTTGTGGCAGCGCCGAGAGGCGATGAAGAAAATCAAGAATCCCTTTGCGAACCAACGGCTCACCACCGGTGATACGGATCTTGTCAACACCGAGTTTCGTCGCCGTCGCAGCGATACGGTAGAGCTCTTCGAATCGCAGAATTTCACAATGCCCTTTTTTAATCACCCCTTGCGACGGCATACAGTAACTGCAACGCAGGTTGCAGCGATCGGTGACTGAGAGCCTGAGGTAATTGATGCGACGTCCGAACAGATCGATCAGCGACATCTGATCTCCTTTCGTCTCTAGGGGCGCAGTGCTTCGGCGACAACCTCGGCGACATCTTTGACCCGAACCTTCTCATCCCCTTCATCCTTAAGACCATCTTCCATCATCGTCATGCAGTAGGGGCAGGAGACGCAAATGGTGTCGGGACTCTGGTGCAAGGCCTCTTTGACCCGGTTGCGGTTGATCCGCTCGCCGCTGACTTCTTCAAGCCACATGCGACCGCCACCGGCGCCACAGCAGAAGGCGTTTTCACCGCGGCGTTCAAACTCCTGAGGCGTCTTTCCGGTCGCCTGTTGCAGGATCTGGCGGGGAGCCTCGTAGGTGTCGTTATGACGACCGAGGTAACAGGAATCATGAAAGAGAAGCGCTCCTTGATCCTTTTGCGGCAGTTTAAGGCGTCCTTCACTCACGAGGTGGGCGATTAGTTCGCTGTGATGAAGAACCTCGATCTCAAGGCCGTACTGACGGTAATCGTTTTTCAAAGTACTGAAACAGTGGGGACAGGCGGTGACGATCTTGGTTACGCCGCGGCTTTTGAAGAGCTCGACATTCTGACGTGCCAGTTGATCAAAGACATACTCGTTGCCGAGACGCCGAACACTGTCGCCGCAGCAGAGTTCATCTTTGCCGAGAATGCCCCAGCGGACATCGGCTTGATCAAGAATCGTCGTCAGTGCCACCGAGACCTGCTTGGCCCGGGTGTCGAAGCTGCCAGCACAGCCGACGAAGAAGAGGATGTCGCACTGTTCGGCGTCAAAGAGGCGATCACCGAGCTGATTGCTCCATTTGCTTCGTTCAGACGGGGCGATCCCCCAGGGATTACTCCGTTGTTCCATGTTTTCAAAGAGGGTCAGGAGTTCGCTGGGAAACTCGGCTTTTTCCTGCACCAGATGCCGCCTCATTTTGATGATCTTCGGCATCTGCTCGATCAACACCGGGCAGACGTTGATGCAAGCGCCACAGGTGGTGCAATCCCAAAGGGCATCGACGCAGCTGGTCCCCTCTCCCTGAACCGTATCAGTGAGGGGGTGGGAGCCGCTCTGCCCCTCTTTGAGGGTCGGCCCGTTTTTCAGCAGATTGACCTTGATGTCGTGGACGATGCGGCGTGGATTGAGTCCTTTGCCGGTGTTGTAGGCCGGACAGAGGTCTTGGCAACGACCGCACTCAGTGCAGGTGAAGCTGTCGAGAAGATCCTTCCAGCTGAACTGTTCGACGCTCCCGACTCCGAAACGCGCCCCCTTCTCAAAAACCTCAGGAGAGGGGAGGGTTGTCTTTTCTAGGTTCGCGAAAAAGGTGTTGGGAATCGCTGTCAGGATGTGCATATGCTTGCTGCGGGGGAGCAGGTTGAGAAAGATAAGCAGGATTGCGGCGTGTCCCCACCAAGCATAAAGTGCCACGGTTTCGAGACTCTGAACTGAGAGACCGGTAAGTCCGCTGCCGAGCAGAGCCGAGACCGGGCGGGTGGTGTCGTGGATACCGAGAGCCGCGTGAGCCGCATGCAGCAAAAAGAAGGCGAGCATGAGCGAGGCGATCATCGCCAGAATCAGCAGCGATTCGCGACTGCGGGCAGAGGTGTATTCGTTGCCGAGATAGTCGGGGGGGAAAAAGAGGCGGCGGACAACGGCGATACCGACACAGACCAGCGTGACCAAGGAGACAATGTCGAAGGCGATTGCCAACCCCCGATAGAGCCCCTCGGGGAGGGTGTGGGCGATCTGGCCGGGAAAGAGGCCGTCGATAAGAAATTCGGCGTTGGCCAGACTCAGAAGAAGGAAGCCCCAGAAAAGAAGCGAATGGTTGAAGCCGAAGGGGCGCTTGAGAACTCGCTTCTGGGCGAAGGCGTAACTGAGCATGCGCTGCAGGCGTTTGAGTGGGGCGTCAAAGCGGTTTTCCGCCGCTCCCAGGGTGATCAGTTCGAGGCGTTCGGCACAACTGACAGCAAAGGCCAGCACCGAGATGGCCAACAGGGCGATATAGATGATTTGCTCGATCGGCATGGTCTCTCTCCTAGGCCGCGCTTTGGGGCTGACGGCCCTTGTTGCTCTTTAGATTCCGGATCTTACGCGTCAACATCGGGACGATTTCAAAAAGGTCTCCGACGATGCCGTAGGTGGCGACCTGAAAGATCGGCGCCTCGGCGTCACGATTGACGGCGATGATCACATCCGAATCCTGCATCCCGACCAGATGTTGAATGGCACCGGAGATGCCACAGGCGATGTAGATGGTCGGTCGCACCGTTTTGCCGGTCTGGCCGACCTGGCGGCTGTGCGGTTTCCAGCCGGCGTCGACAGCGCTGCGCGAGGCACCGACAACCCCACCAAGTTCATCTGCAAGCTCTTGTAATATCGAAAAGTTATCCTGGCTCATCATGCCGCGACCGCCTGAAACGATGATCTCAGCGCCAGCGATATCGACCTCGTCACCACTTCCCTTATCGGTAAGCACGGAGACGACTTTGACAAGGATATCTTCTTCTTTCGGAGCAAAGTTTTCGCAAATCAGCTTGCCGTTACGTCCCGGAACATAGTCGGCAATCGGCATTACCTGAGGCCGTACCGTCGCCATCTGCGGCCGGAAGCGGTCGCACATGATGGTCGCCATGATATTGCCGCCAAAAGCGGGGCGGGTTTGCGCCAGATTTCCTTTGGGATCGATTGCCAGACCGGTACAGTCGGCGGTCAGACCGGTTCCGACGACGGTGGCAACGGAGCCGGCAAGGTCACGCCCTTGGCCGGTCGCCCCCATGAGGATGATTTCTGGCTTGTGCTTGTCGATCAGGTAACAAAGAGCGTCGGTAAACGGCTCGGTACGGTAGTTCTTATAGACAGCCGCATCAATCACGATGGCGGTGTCGGCACCGTAGGCATAAGCTTCCTCTCTTAGCGATTTGACATGATGCCCGATGATTACCGCGGAGAGTTCCACGCCGAGGGTGTCCGCCAGTTGTCGTCCGCTGCCGAGAAGCTCCCAGGAGACCTTGGCGACCTCGCCGTCGTATTGCTCAATAAAAACCCAGACCCCCTTAAAGGCGGCAAGCTTGTTACGCAGCGCCTGTTCTTCGGGGTCGAGCTGCACTTTTCCCTGATTCTGGGCCTCCCACAGCTTGAGTTGCTCCAGTTGCTCGGGGGTGTAGAACATCTCAAGTGCGCCAACGGCGCAGACTTTGACGCACTTGACACAGCCGATACATTTTTCTTGCTCGACCGACTGCAGTTCTCCTGCGTCATTCATGCGGATTCCGTCGACAGGGCAGGCGCTGACACAGCGCTCACCGCAAGCAACGCATTTCCCCGCGACAACCCGCGCGACCCCCCTTGGTTTTTTTATTTTTGTTTCGCTCATGCCATCTCTCCTTAAGAGCGTTTTTAGTGCTTAAACCGCGAGAAGATCCTTTGATAAAAGCTTCTCAAGCAGTAGTTGGGTGGTCCCTTCCGGGTCGTTCAGTCCGTCGCCGATAATCTCTCCCTGATCCCGTTCCGGGGAGAAGATTTTGCTGACCCAGGTCGGCGAACCTTTGAGGCCGATCGTTTCGACATCGAGTTTGAGCTGGCTGTTATCCCAGACCTTAATCTCCCTTTCAGAGGCTGCAAGTCGCATCGGTACCGTCGGGTAACGTGGTTGATTGATCTCGCGCACCACAGTGATCATCACCGGCAACGGCGCCTCGACGATCTCGTAGCGCCCCTCAAGTTTGCGGCGAACCCGGATCGTCTTATTCCCCAGGTCGAGACGCTCGATTCGATCAACCAGGGTCAGCTGATGCAGTCCCAGGCGTGAGGCGATTCCCGGTCCGACCTGAGCCGTATCACCGTCAATAGTCTGTTTGCCGCAGAAGACGATGGCGACCTCTTCCTGCTTTGCGAGGCGTTCAATGGCGGCGGAGAGGACCCGGCTGGTCGCCAGGGTGTCGGCACCGCCAAAGGAGCGATCCGAGAGAAGGATGGCATCATCGACGCCGAGGGAGCAGGCTTTGCGCAAGGTCGCTTCGGCATTGGGAGGGCCCATCGAAAGAGCAACGGCGCGCACACCGTAGTCGTCGCGCAGGCGTAGACTCTCTTCCAACGCATGGGTGTCGTAGGGGTTGGTGATGAAGGGGATACCGTCTCGCACCAGAGTGTTGGTGGCCGGGTCGATCTGCACCTGGGTGGTATCAGGGACTTGTTTTAGGCATGAGATGACCTGCATGCGATCAATATCCTTTCCGCAAAGGCTGGTGTTCCGTGCCGTCCGGTGAGGACTTTGAACAGCGACGGATCATAGAGGGATGTCGTTAAACTCCATATCGAGCAGGTCGATGGAGAGGGCTCGGTCGTCGAGAGTCGTGCCTTGGTGCAGCAGGAGTTTACAGACCTCTGCAACTTCAAGGCTCGCGACCACCGCCGGCGTAAAAGAGGGGTTGCCGAGATTTTTTTCGACGCCTTTCTCCTGCTGACTCTTGCCATAAAGGCGGTCGAAAGAGAGGCTGCCGGGGAGCACGGTCGAGACATGACCGTACCAGCCGCCGATGGCGCCGTGGACCAAGGGAACGCCGAGTTCACTGCATGTCTCGGCCAATTCCAGCCGGACGGAAACGGTATCGAGACAGTCGACAACCACATCGGCACCGCGTAGCAGGGTCGCGCCGTTTTGGGCGTTTAAGCGGCTTTGGATCGGGATCACATCAACGACAGGGTTGATGGCGGCGACCCGTTCGGCGGCGGCCGCCGCTTTCGGTCGTCCGAGCTGTTCGAGCGTTGCGAGGAGTTGGCGATTGAGATTGTGCTCTTCGAAAATATCAGGGTCGATCGCTGTTATTCGTCCGACACCGAGGCGAGCCATCCCTTCAATCACATAGCCTCCGAGACCGCCGCAACCGACCACGGCCACATGGCTGGCAAAAAGACGCCGTTGATCATCCAGAGAGAGCATCGCCTGATTGCGTTGATAGCGGGCGGGCAGGAGTCCATTCTCTAGAGCCAGCCGCTCCACCTCCGGCAAGGGGGTGCAAAAGCGTTCGCTCGCCCTGCACTGCGCCTGCCACGGCAGGAGCCCATTGGTGCTGGCATTCTGCAAAAAAAGGAGGAGGCCCCCCATCTCAGCCCCCCCCGACCAGCGGCAAGAGCGAGAGAGAGTCCCCCTCCTGCAATCTCTGGGTCAATGCGGCATGGCGGCCATTGACCATGATTACCCCCAATTCTTCCTCGGTGATCTTAAGTTGAGCTGCGACCGCGCCACAGGTCGTCCCGTCAGTGAGGTCGAATTCCTGAACCTTAAAGCGCTCCTGCCTGAAGTTGGCGAACAGTTTGACCGTAATTTTCATATCTTGTTGTCGCCTCCTCGGTTTTGTTCCGACGTGCGCCGGAGAAAAAGTCCCGGAGTGGTGCACGTGTACCACTCCGGGCAGGAGAGAGAGTCTAGGCTCTCTTGAGAGACAGGTTTAGAAGTTCCAGAAGGCGTCGATCTCGTCGTCGCTGAAGTCCCAGACCGCGTTGTGCGGTGCCACCGGATCGGTGTTGAAGAACTCGGGGAGACGGTCGTCCTTGTTGGTGAACCCGGCTTCAATGTTGAAGCCGCGCTCGGTCTTGAGGATCGTCTTGCCGAGTTCGGTCACGTCGTCACCGGTCAGGGCGATGCCGAAGCGGGCATTGATCATGTCGATCAGGGCCGGCAGACACTCGGGGATGTCGAGAGCCGGGAAGGCGATGAAAATACACATCCCGGTTGAATCGACAGCGGCGGTGGCGATCTGCAGGTTACGGGAGAGCTCGACCTGACCATCTTTTTTCAGCGGATCGACAAAACCGCCGACGTTGAGGATGTTGGTGGCGATGGTGTAGCCGGCGGTGTGGTCGGCCCCCATGGTGCTGGTCGCATAGGTGATGCCGATCCCTTTGACGCTGCGCGGATCGTAGGCCGGAATCCCTTGGTTCTTGACCACCGGGACGCGGGTGACACCGTAGGTGCGGCCGACGTGGCCGGCGCCGCCGCCGAGGATGCGCCCCAGAGGTGTCACGTTGCCGATCTCTTCTTTAAGCAGGCGAATGACGCCCTTGCCGTCGCCGAAGGGGAGAATCCCGGCCTCCATCGCCACACCGAACATGACAGCGGTCTCGATGGAGTCGACACCGATATCGTCCATGATGTTGTCGGCTTCGGCGATATCGTCGAGGGTTTCGATGCAGCAGTTGGCCCCAAGACCCCAGATCGTTTCGTACTCAAAGCCGGAGGTGACGTACTTGCCGTCTTTGTCGTTGTAGACCTGGGAACACTGGATGATGCAGCCGGCATGACAGCCATGCTTGGTCTTGCCACCACGCTCAACGATGGTGTCATGCATCGTCTCGCCACTGATGTTGTCATGGGCCTCAAACTGACCGTAGGTGAAGTTGCGAGTCGGCAGGCCGCCCGCCTCGTTGAGGATGTTCACCAGAACATTGGTGCCATAGGTCGGCAGGCCCTCGCCGGCCACAGGATGGTCGAGCAGCGCTTTGGCAAAGACGCGGGCTGCGGTCTTGAACTTATCGGGATCAGCAATGGTGACAGCGCCGGCGCCGGTGGAATCGATGGTGATGTACTTGATCTTTTTCGAGCCCATGACGGCGCCCATGCCGCCACGGCCGTGGCTGCGGATCTTGCTGTCAGGGTCTTTGACCGAAATGTTGGCCGAAGCCATTTTCGCCTCACCCGCCGGACCGATGGTCATGACGCCGATCTTTTTGTCGAACTTGGACTCAAGCGCCTCAATGACGGCAAAGTTCCCTTGACCGATCAATTCGCTCTCTTCGGCAATGGTCACGCCATCTTTGGTCAGATGCAGGCTGTAGAATTTGTCCTCTTTCGGCAGACCCTCAATGATCAGCGCTTTGATCCCCATCTTGGCGAACTGCTGAGCACTGGTGCCACCGGCGTTGCTCTCTTTGATCGTTCCGGTCAGGGGGCTCTTGGCGCCACAGGACATACGACCAGAGTTGGCGGCCGGGGTGCCGGAGAGCAGGCCCGGAGCGAAAACCAGCTTGTTGTTGGGGCCGAGGGGGTGGCAGGTCGGCACGACCTCTTCGGCGACGATGGTCGAAGTCAGGGCTCGGCCGCCGAGACCGGCCCAGTTGGCAGGAACTTCTTCGACGCTGCTGGTCAGGTCGGTCATGTTTACGCGGAAAATCTTGTCCATCTTGAAAAACTCCCTTTCTCAAAAAAGATCGTGCTGCCTGATTCTTCTGATCAATCCCCTTTCCGAAAGGGAGGCCTCGCCGTTTCCAGCCAAACCCGGCGGCCTGCCACCATAAGGGGAATCCTCTTCAGGTGGTCAGGCTCGGAGATTGACGCCGGCGGAGAGAGACTCCGCCGGCGGTTTCGAGCAAAAACAGTTACATGGAAGCCTTGTAGATGCCGATGACCTGGTCGAGGGTCGCCAGGCGCGGGTTGGTCAGCATGCAGGCGTCTTTTTGAGCATTTTCAGCCATGACCTTGAGGTCGCCCTCTTTCACGTCGAGTTCGGTCAGACCGGCCGGGATGCCGATGTCGGCGGAGAGCTTGCGGATCGCAGCGATTCCCTTCGCGGCGGCGTCAACGTCGGAAAGACCGTCAATATTCTCGCCCATGGCGATGGCGACGTCGGCGAAACGCTTAGGATTGGAGATCATATTGAACTCGCAGACCGCCGGGAGGAGGATGGCGTTGCAGACGCCGTGCGGCAGGTTGTAGAAGCCGCCGAGCTGATGCGCCATGGCGTGAACGTAACCGAGGCTGGCGTTGTTGAAAGCCATTCCGGCGAGATACTCGGCATACGCCATCTTGTCACGGGCTTCAACGTTCTGGCCGTTGGCCACGGCAGGACGCAGGTACTCGGCAATCAGTTCGATCGCTTTGATGGCGCACGCGTCGGTGATCGGGGTGGCGATGGTCGAAACATAGGCCTCGACAGCGTGGGTCAGAGCGTCCATGCCGGTGGCGGCGGTCAGAGGCGCCGGCTTGCCGACCATCAGAAGGGGGTCGTTGATGGCGACATTGGGAGTACAGCGCCAGTCAACGATCGCCATTTTGACGTGGGTGTCGGTGTTGGTGATGATGCAGAAGCGGGTCATTTCGGAGGCGGTACCGGCCGTGGTGTTGATGGCGACGAAGGGAGGCATCGCTTTGGTGGTCTTGTTGACCCCTTCGAGGTCGCGAACGTGGCCACCGTTGGTGGCGACCATGGCGATCCCTTTGGCGCAGTCATGTGAGGAGCCACCGCCGAGGGAGATGATGGTGTCACACCCTTTGTCCTGATAGATCTTCAGACCATCATGAACGTTGGTGTCGGTAGGATTCGGCTCGGCACCATCGAAGATCTCGACAGCGACACCGGCGGCTTCAACCTGCTCTTTGATCTGATCGGCCATACCCATGGCCGAGATTCCCTTGTCGGTGACCAACAGGGCCTTGCTACCGCCGAGCGCTTTGACCTGGTCACCAGTCTCTTTCGAGCAGCCAACGCCCATGAGGGAGACAGTCGGGATGAAGAAGCCATAAGTCTGATCTGCTAATGCCATGTTTCTCTCCTTTTTGCTGTTAGAAAAAATACAACCAAATAGCATCCTGTGAATAGAACGCAGGTTTAAGCAATGAGCAACAACGATGCCAGCTGTGAATGAAATCTTCTAACATTGCGTAAACGCGATAGAAAAAGGATGCCGTCTACACAAAAGATGGTTTGCACAGAATGTATCGCGAGCGGGATGAATTGGGACGAAGCGTTCCACTGTGGCGCGATCCGGGCCGCGGGGTGGCAAATCGAGCGAAAGGTGGCGCTGGCGACAGACTGGTGCAAATGGGGGCAGAGTGCGCTAGACTGGAACAGTGTGATTGCCGGTGACGTATTGTTTTGCGCGAGGAGAAGAGAGATCTGGTGTGTCAAAAAATGAGGACAGAAAAATGATCCTGTTTTTCTGTCATGTATACATAACGATGTTTAAACGCAGACTTTTTTCATCTCTCCCTCTCTCTCAGAAGGGGGCGCTCAGGAGAAGCCTTCATATTTTAATGAGTTAGTTGACACAGCTCTTGCACCCATCCTTCCAACTCTGGAATAAGTAAGTGGTGGCCTCAAAAAGAGAAACCCTTGGCTGGAAAAGGATCGCCATGAATATCAGCAAGTTTGTCACTCCTGAGATCATTTTCGGTCGGGGCTCGTTGAGTCAGGTCGGTGAAAGTGCCCTGCGACTCGGGGCGTCGAAAGCGTTTGTCGTCAGCGACCCTGATGTGATCAGCGCTGGCTGGGCCGATCTGGCGATAGGTTACCTGCGCCAGGTTGGACTCAAGACGGAACTCTTTGCCGATTTGACGACGAACCCGAAGGATGTCGAGGTTGAGAAGGGGGTCGAGAAATATCTCGACTCAGAATGTGATGCCATCATCGCTGTCGGCGGGGGGAGCCCGACGGATGTCGCCAAAGCGGTGGCGATGTTGGCAACCAACGACGGTGGGCTGCAGCAGTTTGAGGGGATCAATAATATTACCCGCCCTCTGCCGCCGATGGTTATGGTCCCGACCACTGCCGGTGCGGGGTCGGAGGTGAGTCAGTTCACGATCATCATCGACACCACCCGCAAGCTGAAGATGTCGATCATCTCCAAGTCGCTGGTGCCGGATATCGCGATCGTCGACCCCGAACTGCTGCGAACCAAAGACAGCCTCTTGGCAGCTGCTACCGGCGTCGACGCCCTGACCCACGGGATTGAATCGTACGTTTCGCTGGCTGCGACCCCACTGACCGATATTCATGCCATTAACGCCATCCGCTTGATTTCGCAGAATCTTTCTCAGGCGGTTGCCGATCGTAACGATATCGTCGCCAACAGCAACATGGCAATGGCGAGCCTCTCGGCGGGTATCGCCTTCTCCAATGCCATTCTCGGAGCGACGCATGCCATGACCCATCAGGTTGATGGTTTGATCGATCAGCATCACGGTGAAACCAACGCAGCGATCCTTCCCCATGTCATGGAGTTTAACCTGACAGAGGTGCCAAAACGCTACGCCCTGATTGCCGAAGCGTTCGGCTGCAAGACGCAAGGACTCGATCCGGTGGCGGCGGGACGTTTGGCGATCGATGCCGTTAACGCGTTGTTACAAGAGATCGGGCTGGCCAAGGGGTTGGGGGAAATCGGGATTACCCAGGAGATGATCGGGGCGTTAAGCAAGAATGCCTTGAATGATGCCTGTCTGGTAACCAATCCGCGTGAAGCGACTCTGCACGATATTGAAGAGATCTTTCTAAAAGCGTTGTAGTTCTGTTTTCGAGTCGAGAGGTCTGAATGAGAAATCGTGGAACACTGATTGAACAGCTGACCGGTGTCAACTCGTCGAAACTCAACTATTACGTTGAGTTGAAGAAGACGACCGAGGATGCGCTTAAGCAAAACAGCCGGCTTGAGATCTTGCATCAGTTGACCCGTGATATCAATATCGATATGTCGATTCAGGACATTCTCGATCGCACCTTCAGCAAGCTTCCGCAAGCACTCCCCTGTACCTTCATGGGGATTGTCGTTCTCGACCCTAACGGGCAGTTGCAGCTCAAGGCGGTCACCCCGCGCGACTACTGCAGGGTCGATCATTTCCCCGACGATGCTCCTTCCTGGGAGGTGATCCGAAGCAAAACAGCGGCGATTTTTGAAACGAATCAGGGGGCCAGTTCTCACGTCTGGTTCAATGCCAATGACGATGACCCTCTTACCTCCTTTGCCATTGCCCCTATGTTTCAAAGAGCTGAGGTGATCGGCGCTCTTGTTATCGGTCGTTCAAAAGAGGCCCCTTTCTCGGCGGCGGAACTGAACTTCACCAGTCACCTGGCGGACCAGATGGCGATCAGCATTCAAAATGCTGATCTCTACAAGCAGCTCTCCCGTACCACCAAAGAGTGGGAAGAGACCTTCAAGGCGGTGACCGACCCGATTTTTCTGGTCGATCTCGATTATAACGTGCTACGTCACAACGGCCGTCTCCCCCCAGAAATCAGCGAGTTTTGGGATGAGGTGATCAGCACCAAATGCTTTTCCCGCCTTCATGGTAAGAAGGAAATCTGTCCGGAGTGCCCGATCGCAGAGATGAAACAGAACGGGCAGTCGATGCAGCGCCAGTGGCACACCGAGTCCGGGTCGCTGCTTGATATCTACTATTATCCGGTTTTTAACGAGGAGAAGCAGCTTTTTGCGGTGACCATCATCCTCAAGGACGTGACACAGAAGACCAAGATGGAGGCCCAGCTCGTTCACTCGGCCAAGTTGGCCGCTCTCGGCGAGATGGCCGCCGGAGTCGCTCACGAACTGAACAGCCCGATGACGGTGATTATCGGCACCGCTCAGATGCTGGCCCGCGACTTGAGTGCCGATTCGCTTGAGTTCGAAAGCCTGCAAGATGTCATCAATTGCGGTCTGCGTTGTAAAGGAATTATCCAGAACCTGCTGACCTTCTCACGTCAGGACCAGGTGCCGATGAGCGAAATCGATCTGAACGAACAGATGCGTCGGGTCCTCGGTCTGATCCGGTATCAGATCAACCGTGAGCAGATCCAGATGTGCGATCAACTCGATCCGAATCTCCCCCTTACGAATGCCAACGGAGCTCAAATCCAACAGGTGATCACCAACCTGATGATCAACGCCCGGGATGCTTTGAACGAATCGACCCGTCGCAAGAAGATGATCACCGTCACCTCCAAGATTCGTCGAGAACACGGTAAGGCTTGGGCGGTTCTGAGTGTGGGTGATAACGGCGTTGGCATCACCCAAGAGAACATTAAAAAGATTTTTACCCCCTTCTTCACCAGTAAAGATGCGACCAAGGGGACCGGACTGGGGTTGTCGGTCAGTCTCGGAATTGCCGAATCGCATGCGGGGACCATTGAGGTTGAGAGTACCCCCGGCAAGGGGAGTACCTTCTCCTTGATCGTCCCGTTGCCCGATGATGCCCTGAATGCCCTCTCTTCAGCTGAGGTAGATGCCAGTGAATGAAAAGCGGATCCTGATTATTGACGATGAAATAGACGTCTGTAATTTCTTTAAGCGACTTTTTGCCCGGCAAGATGTTCAGGTCGTGACTGCGACCAATGAAAAGGATGCCTTAACGGCGCTCAAGAACAATGCCTTTTTTGTTGCGATGGTCGATTTGAAACTGCCGGATACCGACGGTCTGACCTTGTTGCGTCATATCAAGAAGATCCAACCGGGGTGCGAAGTGATCATCATGACCGGCTTCAGCACGATCAAGACGGCGGTCCAGGCGATGCAACTCGGGGCGTTTGAGTATATCGAGAAACCGTTCGATGATATCGACGAACTTGAGGCATTGATCGACAAGGCGGCCAAACGGGGGGAGGTGCTTCAAGGCGCAGAGGCGGGAGCGCAAGAGTGGGATGAGATCGCCGAGCGAGTCGGGTTTTTCGTTGGACGTTCGCCGGAGATGTGTCGTCTTGTCGATTTGACTTACAAAGTTGCCACGAAGAACATCAATATCCTGATTCAAGGGGATACCGGGACCGGTAAAGAGGTGATGGCGCGCTTCATTCACGCTGCCTCAACCCGTGCAGAGCAGCCTTTTATCGCTGTGAATTGCGGAGCATTGCCGGAAAATCTGCTTGAGAGTGAACTCTTTGGCCACGAACGAGGCGCCTTTACCGGTGCAAGCCAGTCGAGGCGGGGGATCTTTGAACTGGCGCATCGCGGGACCCTTTTCCTCGATGAAATCGGTGACGCCAGCCCGTCGATACAGGTCAAGCTGCTGCGGGTCCTCGAAACCGGCGAATTCTGTCGTGTCGGTAGTGAGCAGACGCTCAAGACCGATGTTCGGATCATCTCGGCCACCAACATCGATCTTGAAGAGGCGATTGAAAAAAAATCGTTTCGCGAAGACCTCTACTATCGCCTGAACGTGGTGCGACTCGCCACCCCGACGCTGGCCGAGCGGCGTGAAGATATCAAAGCCCTCTCAGAGCATCTCGTTCGCCAGTACAGTTCGGGCCTCAAACTGCATCCTAAAACGATCGAAGCGTTGGAGGATTACTCCTGGCCGGGGAACATCCGGGAGTTGGCCAACGTTCTTCGCCGGGCCGTCGCCCTCTGTGACGAGACGACGATTATGCTCTCGCATCTCGCTCCACGTTTGATTCAGGAGGGGCCGATTCGGCAAGCGTCGCAGCAGGGTGAAACGAAGGACGGCGCTGCCGAGTCGGATTCGTCACCTCAAGTGAGTGACTTTTGGCAGAAATACGCCGATGAGAACTATCTGCAAAGGCTCGCTCCCGATGACCTGAACCAGCTCCTGCTCTCACTGCAGGGGCTAGAGAAAACCCTCCTTGGGGTGATGCGCAGCAAAGGGCTCAAGCCACCGCAGAACCGCATTTTGAAAGAGTCAGAAGAAGAGGCGATCAAAAAGACCCTTGAGGAGAACCGGTGGAATATCACTGCTTCGGCCAAGATCCTCGGCATCGCCCGGAATACTCTGCATCGTAAGATCAAGGCCTACGGCCTCTATCACGGCTAGTCCCGAGTTTGGTGTAACATTACGATTTACGAGAGTGCATTTGTCACAAAACGCCCCGTTTCTTCAGCGGCAACACGCCTTTCTCCCAGCAAACTCTTTGTTGAGACCACAACCCGTTGCAATCTCGGTTGTCCCATGTGTGTCAAATATGCGCCGGGAAGCGATATCGCCAATGACCATATGAGTCCGGCAACCTTTGCCCGACTCGAAGGGGCTTTTGATGAGTTGCAGGTGCTGATTTTGAACGGGATCGGCGAGCCACTGCTGAATCCGCACCTCGAGTCGTTTATCGCCACGGCCAGACGGCGTATGCCGAAAGAGGGGTGGATCGGTTTTCAGAGCAACGGCCTTCTCCTTGATGCAGCAAAGGCCGACGCCCTGCTGGATGCCGGTCTGAGTGGCATCTGTCTCTCGCTCGATGCCCTCTCGCCCGAAACCTTCCGCAGAGTACGACAAGGTGGAGAGATCGTCGCTGTTGTCGATGCGTTCTCCGCTTTACAGCAGGCGCGGCAAACACGGCCGGAGGAGTCGCTGCAGGTTGGGGTGGAATTCGTTGTTCGTCAGGATAACCTGCAGGAGCTTCCTGAGGTGATCGCCTGGGCGGCGCAACAGGGAGCGGACTTTGCTCTGGTCAGTCAGCTTATGCCGTATGCTGCTGAGCAACTCGAGCAGCGTGCTTACAACAATTGCAACGACGCTGCACTGACGCTCTATAAAAAATGGCAGAGGATCGGGGCGCAGCAGGGGCTGGATCTTCGCGACTATCCACGCACGGTATGGAGTGCTGATCGCAACAGGCACGCCGCACTTAGCTCTCTGGTCCAGCAGATGAAAGAAGAAGCGCGTTTGCAGGATGTTTTTCTGAACCTCCAGCAGCTATTCGACCGCGATGCCGAGGTGACGGTGATGACCGAGCGGATTTTTAAGCAGGCGCAGGCAGTCGCGCGCCGAGAGGGGTTGAATTTGCATCTTCCGGCCCTTTCACCGCGCCATGCGCGGCGGTGCTCCTTCGTTGAGGAGGGGGGCGCCTTCATCGCTTGGAACGGTGATTTGCACCCCTGTTACAATCTCTGGCACAACTATCACTGCTATGTCGAGGATTGGCAGCGCAGTGTCAAAGCGAAAGTCTTTGGAAATCTCAAGGAAAAGTCACTTGTCGATCTCTGGAATCAGAACGATTTCATCGATTTTCGTCAGAATGTTCTCAAGCACGACTATCCCTACTGCAGCAACTGCAGCGTCGCCCCCTGTGATTATGTTGAAAGTGAAGAATTTGAGCAGGACTGCTTTCTCGGCAAGGAGCCGTGTGGGGCCTGTCTCTGGTCGACAGGTCTGCTGCAATGTCTGCAATAACGCGAAACTGGAAAGAGCGATGACCAACCAACCCAATACCCGCATCCGCCTCTTTGGAAATCTGCACACCCTACGCAAGGAACGGGGGCTGCCGCCTGTTGCTGAACTCTGGTTGCCGCCTGAAGGGCGCCGTGCTGACGAGATCGCCCATGCCCTTGACTTGCCTCTTTCGCGCATTGAGGGAGTCTTCTGCAACCATACCGCCTACAGCCTCGATAGGATCTTGAAGCCGGGGGACGAGATTGCCTTTATACCGACCGGCGTCCCCGGACCGCATCGCTTCATGCTCGGCATTCATGCGGCGGGAAAAGGAGAACGTTAGCCAAGGGGCTGATAGCGAGTCGAAAGACTCTGAATACCCTTCCAAAAAAGAAAAACAAACCCCGCAGCCGAAAATGCGGGGTTTTCTCGTGCGCTGAGGGTCATCTGTGGGCCGCCCTCTTTTTTTTGTCGCTGAGCTGAGGTAAGGTGAGTGAGGTTGATGACTCTTTCAGGGGATGTCTGATGATGACGAAACATTGTGCGCTGCTTTGGGGGTTGTTCCTTTTTCTGCTGGCGGGATGTGCTGACGAGGCGGTTTTCGAGGCATCGCAAGAGGCTGCCGAAGGTGTCGCCGCGCTCACCTACGTTGAGGATGAACTGTTGGTCGGCATTGAACCGACCGCCATCGCCACCCGCGCCGCTGCCGGGGAGGATCTCGCCGCGACGCTGATCCGTGGAGCGCATGAGATGCGGCGTTACGTCTTCCCGAAGAGACCCGCAGGCGCACAAGCGGCTGCAGGAGAGGGCGCGAGCACGACGACCCTACGCCTCAAGCTTCCCCCAGGTCTCTCGGTCGAAGAGGCGATTGCCGGGTTGAGCGACAGATCAGAGGTTCTCTACGCCGAGCCGAACTACTATGCCCACAAGGCGTTGACGCCACGCGATACTTACTTTGATCAGCAATGGGGACTACACAACACCGGGCAGACGACCACCGGCTATCTTGCCAGCGGCACGGCGATTACCCGTATCGGTATTGCTGGCGATGATATTGATGCCGTGAGTGCTTGGGAGAGCACCACCGGAAGTCAAAACATCATCGTGGCGACCATCGACAGTGGGGCTGATCTGACACATCCTGATCTGGTTAACAGCCTCTGGATCAACCCGGGAGAGATCGCCGGAAACGGTGTCGATGACGACGGCAATGGCTACACAGACGATATGCACGGCTGGAACTTTGTCACCAGTGGGTCCCCGAATGATGATGATGAAGATGGACACGGAACTCATGTCGCTGGGATTATTGCCGCTGAAGGAGACAATCAGCTTGGGATCAGCGGTGTCAACTGGCAGGTTCGTTTGATGCCGCTGAAATTTCTCAATGCTTTGGGTCTTGGATCCATCGCTGATGCGGCTGAGGCGATTTACTACGCTGTGGATAACGGCGCTACGATCATCAATGCCAGTTATACCTATACGGGGAGCCAGACCGTTGAACAGAACGCCATCATGTATGCGCGAGAGGCGGGGGTTCTTGTTGTCGCCGCCGCGGGTAATATGGGCGTCGATAATGATGTGACCCCCTATTTCCCCGCGAGCTATACCTACGAGAATATCATCTCGGTCGCAGCCTCTGATCCCTCCGACAAGCTAGGAACCTGGGGGGGAGCTGGGAGTAACTATGGTCGCTACAGCGTTGATCTTGCTGCACCGGGAGTGAACATCTACAGCACGGTGCGTCAAGCCCTCACCGGGACGGGAAAAGACCGCGATGGCGTCGCCGGTTACGAATTCATGACCGGGACATCCATGGCCTCACCGCATGTCAGTGGTGCCGCGGCGCTTGTCTGGGCGGCACATCCCGACTACACGGCGATGCAGGTGAAGATCGCCCTGATGATGACCGTCGATAAATCTTCAGAGTTTGACGAAAAAATGGTCGCCGGAGGGCGCCTCAATGTGGCGCGAGCGATCGCTTATGTGCCTGATCCCAATTCTGCTATCCCCCCTGTTGCGCCCGCCAGTGTCGCAACGGTCCTGAATGTTGACGGCAGTGTCACGGTTAGTTGGGAAGACCTTTCGGCCAACGAGGATGGATTCTATATTCGGCGTCAGGAAGGGACCGGAGAGTTTGTCTCTATTGCCGACATATGGAGCTCCGATACGGTCACATTTACCGATGTTGAAGCCCCCGACGGGGTATTTCTCGCCTACGATGTGGCGGCATTTAACGGCGCCGGAACCTCGGCCCGTTCAACGGCCTCAACGATCGTGACGGTCCTCAAGGCGCCGACCAACATCCGCGCCAGTGCCAGTACCGACGGTTCCTCGGTCGTTCTCTACTGGGATGACAACTCGGTGCGCGAAAGTGGTATGGAGCTGCAGCGCAGCACAGACGGGGTGAATTGGAGCCCCTTGATGGAACTAAGCAGCAGCGGTGAGTATTTTCGCGACTACGATGTTACGATCGGGATTCCTTACTATTATCGCGTCAGGGCGCTGAGCGATACGGTTGCCAACTCCGTCTGGAGCAATGTCACCGCCATCAACCTCAACGGTCAGAGCGTTTCGGGGAGTGCCGACAACGACAGTCGCTGTTTCATTGCGACCGCCGCCTACGGCACCGCGTGGCAGCCGCAGGTCATGACGCTACGGAGTTTTCGCGACCGTGTTTTGCTCCCCACCTCGATCGGGCGTTTTGCGGTGGAGAGCTACTATCGCTTGAGCCCGCCGCTGGCCGATTTTATCGCCGAATCGCCCTTGCTGCGGCGCGGAGCCCGCATGGTGCTGGCGCCGGTGGTCTGGCTCGCCGAGGCACTCACCCCTTCCGCTGAGGCGATGGCGACACGGCCGCAAGAAGAAACCACGCCGCAAGAGCTTCTTGTGCGCTTCCACCCCGGCCTGAGTGATGAGACGATTGCCGCTCTACTCCAGAGTGAAGGTCTGTCCCTGATCAAGATTCTTCCTCGGGCGCAAGTCTATCGGGTGGCGCTGGATGGAGAGGCAAATCTCGCTGAGGTGATCGGGCGGCTTGAGAAGCGCGCCGAAGTTGACTACGCCGAAGAGAATGTCACCGTCAAGCTCGACAAACCGTAGCTGAACCCTCTCCCCCTTAAAAAGAGAAGGCCCCGCAGAACGAATTCTGCGGGGCCTTTTTTCATCAGAGAACAGGAGATTTACCAGTACCGGACCCGCCCGACATCGACGTGAACGAAGCCGTCTTTGGGGTAGTGGCCGACGCCGCCGACCTGAAGGGTGCGGGCGTAGTCGCGCAGCACCGCGGTGTCGACTCCGGCAATGCGGATATCTGTGGCGAGACCCTGCATGTGCAGGCTTTTCGGGGCGACCTTGCGACCAAGAGAGGCGAGGTGCCGGTTGTATTCGGGGGAGCGGTAGCCAGAGACGACTTCAAGCCGAGCCGCCCCGAAGTGATCTTCAATGTCGTCGAGAAGTTCGATCAGTTCGAGATCCATGTTGGCACAGCGGTCATCCCAGGGACAACGCAGCAGACGGTTAAGGGCTGCGATTTGGGTTTGGTCATAGCTGCCGTCACTGCGGCGATAGGTGATGCTTTCCTCCTCGTTGGTCTTGAGAGAGAGCAGGGTCAGGGTCCCATCGCCACGTAGGTCGGGGAAAGCGGGGAGGGTGAATGTACTCTCCATCTCAGGAAGACGTGCCTCCGAGGGGAGGACGAGGAGTCCTGCGCCAAGGGGAAAGAGAAAAAGCAGGGCGAGGCAGAACAGGCGATACAGGTAAGGCATCAAAAATCCGTAATAAAAGGGGTGGCCGGTTGCGTGAGTTACTGCAGGGGCTGTGCCTGATCGCGATATTCTTCAGGGACGTCATCAAGACGGTCGACGAAGAGAAGCTCCCCGTGCTCATCGGCGTAAAAATATCCGCCACTTGCCTTAGATGAAGTAGGTTCAGGAGAGGTGGTCGGGAGAGACTCTCTTACTGAGACGGGAGGGGGTGATTGTGGTTTTTTTGTCACAACTGGTGAATTTATAGTCGTTTTTTCGTCGCCTGGGCCGTCAATCAGACGCTGGCGAAAGTCAACATAGAATGTACGCAGAGCGGTGTAAGACGAAGAGGGGAGTTCGATTCGAAGCAGCAGTTGGTCAGTTGCCAGCAGCAGGCCGAGGAAGAGGAAGCCCCAGAAGGAGGCGGTGAACAGACGTTTCATGCAGACGTGTTCCTAGCGGTGATGGTGATGGCCGGAATGGCCGTGTGAGCAGAGGCTTGAGCGTCGCGGTCGATGCTGCAGTTGCTGGATCACCGGGCCGGTGAGGCAGCGGGAGCACTCCCCCTGCAGGGTGGTGTGGGTGATATGGTAGTCGTGATCGAGCATCTCTTCAAGTGTTCCTATCACCTCGCCGTGGCGCAGGCGATAGTCAGGCTCAATATCGACATGGGCCGAGAGCGCTGTAATGTGGGAGCAAATTGACCAGACATGCAGGTGATGGATGTCCGAGACGCCATCAACGGCGCGCATCTTCTCTACCAGTTCGGATATCACAATGTCGGGTGGCACCCCTTCAAGCAGAATATGACCTGACTCGCGCAGCAGACGCAACGAGCCGATGGCGATGATCACCGCGATAAAGACAGAGATAATGGCATCGAGCAGATACCAGCCGCTGTAGAGCATGATGACGCCACCGATGATCACCCCCACCGAGGCGATGGCGTCGCCGATGACGTGAAGAAAGGCGCTGCGCACGTTGAGATCATCGTGGGCATGACCGTGCAGGCGCGAGGCGGCGATCAGGTTCATCACCAGGCCGATCGTGGCGATGATGAACATCTCCTTGCTCTTGACCGCCTCGGGATGCTGGAAGCGTCCCCACGCCTCATGGAGAATCCCGAAAGCGATGAAGATCAGCGTCGCGCCATTGATCAGCGAGGCGAAGATCTCGGCCCGGTGCCAACCGTAGGTACGCTGGTCTGTCGCCGGTCGCCCCGCCAGATGGATGGCGAAAAGGGAGAGGAGCAGCGCAAAGAGGTCCATGAAGACGTGCGCCGCATCGGAGAGCAGAGCAAGCGAGTTGGTCCAGAAACCGCCAACCAGCTCTGCCACCAAAGTGACCGCGGTGAGAACGATGGCGAAAAGGAAGCCGCGGCTGATGCTCTGGTCAATGTGTGCTCCGCTCATAAAGCTCTCCCAAACAGAAACGATACAGCCCCATTCTAGACGTTTGCGGGCGACAAAAGCAAGCCGCGCAGAGTCGATGGGAGAGTTCACATTTTAAGGGAGCCATGCTATCGTGAGGCTTCGTTGACGAAGGAAAAATCATGTTGAGAAAATATCTACGGTGACTTGATTGTCGGCGGAGGCCCGCCGGTCTCACCGCAGCTGGTGACGGGCCATCACTGCAATCACGGCCGAACGCTACATCGACGATCTGAATAACTGATTCACCAACGACGCGCAAGAGAGATTCCCGCGCCGTTTTTATACCGACAACGAACCAAGGGGGGGGATATGTTGTCACGGGTCTTTTCCGGTGCGCTCATCGGAATCAATGCCTATCCGGTCGAAGTCGAAGTCGACATCGCTCAGGGGCTGCCGCAGTTTTCCACCGTCGGTCTCCCGGAAGGGGCGGTCAAAGAGAGCAAGGACCGCGTCAAGACTGCCATCAAGAATTCCGGCTACACCTTTCCACCACGTCGCATCACCATCAATCTCGCCCCCGCCGATATCCGTAAAGACGGGACAGCCTTCGATCTGCCGATGGCGATCGGCCTCCTGGCCGCCACCGGAGTGGTACCGCAGGAACAGGCTCG
>PKUF01000002.1 GCA_002869635.1 Desulfuromonas sp.
TGAATCCACGGTTTTTTTGTTTTTCTCTTCCGAAGTAACGGTGCTCTAGGCCGCATGCTTTCCTAGGGCACGACCGATCTTGCTGGGAGTCTGTCCTCCCTCCAATGCCTCCATAATTCTACCTTGTTTCATTGAGACCGCCGCAGTGAATCGGTTTTCTCTTCGAATTTGTCCTCCCTAGATTTGCGAATTTTCGACAGTCGCAGGCGCGATGGCGGCAGGCTCAGCGGGCGTCTCCGCAGGAGTGGCAGCCGGTGTTTCTTCGACGATGGGAGCCGGTGTGTCAACCGCAATCTCCGTAGCACCGGGTTCTGCGGGTTCAGCGGCAGCGACGGGTAACGACTCGGCTTCTTCAACCGCCGGTGCGGTGGTCTCGGGGATCCCTTCTGCTGCCGTGAGCTGCCCAGCCGGGGCAGCCTCATCCGCAGCTACAGGTGTGATGGCCTCTGGCATTTCAGAGGTTGGTAGCGGGGGAGGGGCCAACAGGGCGATCGCCTTGCGGGCGTCTGCCTGGAGAGGGCTTTGAGGATAGAGCTCAATGAACGCTTCAAAGAGGGTGATGGCGTGGTCGCTATCCTCCTGATCCGCAGCAGTAACAGCGTCGTTAAACGCCTGCATTTCGGCTTCGTCCATCTCAAGCGGCAGAGCTTCCCCCTTCCAGTAGAGCTGAGCGGCCGGGGTCTCAAGGGAACCGCGGACCCCCCCGACGGCGGTGGTCATCGCCGGCTTGCGGGTCGGTGTCACCTTGTCGAGGCGTCCTTTGAGGTTGTTCCAGAAGCCGCCCTCGACAGCGACCGCCGGTGTCGCAAGAGAGAGGGCGAGCAGGCAGGTGAGAGCGAATCGGGTCATCGTCGATATCCTTTGGCCAAAGGTCAATAGATAGCACCAAGTTCAAGGGCAAGAGAGCGGTATTCAATACGCAGGCGCTTGTCAATGTTACAGGCCTGACGAAAGGTGGTGGCGGCGTTTTCTCGCTGTCCGAGTCTCTGCTGACAGCGTGCCAGACTGATCAGCAGGCGTGGATCACTCGGTTCCAGTCGTACCGCCTCGGTGTAGGCGTCGCAGGCCGCTTCGAGATCGTCGCTCATGAAGCGGACGTTGCCGAGGGCGTTGGCGATTGCGGCGTTGTCAGGAGCGCTGGCCGCTGCTTTTTCAATGTGACGCACTGCTTCGTCGATCTCTCCCGACTTGGCGTTGATGATGCCGTACTGCAGCAGCGCCTCCGCATCCTCGGGAGCCTCTTGCAGAATGTCGAGATACTGTTTGCCGATGTTGCGGATGCGAATGCGGCGCAGGGTCGTCAGTTCGTTGGGGAAGTTCTCTTCGAGCTGCTCGCGGCTGATCAGTTCAGGGCGCCAGGTCGTCGCGGCCAAGGAGGCCGGTTTGAAACTCTCCCACGCCTTGCGCGGGTCAAGCAGGGTGAGGTTGCCGTTTTGCTGATGTTCGTGATACCCCTGACTCCCTTTCTCCCAAGCAGAGATAAAGGGGGAGCTGACAAGGGTGACCTCGACAGGGATCCAGAGTTTCTCATCGTGCTCGATATAGAGGGCGGACATCATCTCGCTGACGCTGCCGACCTCAAGCCCCGAGTCATACATCATAAACATGTGACCTGGGACCTCGACGATCATGGTGTGGATGCCGAGGCTTTCGAGCAGCGAGGTATAGAGGCCAACGAGGTCGTCACAGTCACCCGATTTGCGGCTCAATGTCTCTTGCGGGTATTGAATATAGTCGACGAAGTCAGTCTGCCCCGAGGTCGCTTGGTAGGGGTTGCTTGGGTCCTGCATGTAACGCACACCGAGGACCCCGAGGGCGTCGAAAAGGACGCCTCCATAGAGGAGCGGCGAACCATTATCGGCAAAAGGTGTGGCAACCGCACGGGCGAAATCGAGAATCGTCGGATCCTTCGGTGTGATGAAGGCCGCGAAGCGCTCGCGCATATCCCACATCAGGCGGTGCTTCTCGTAGATGGTCAGAGATTGTACCGTCTCGTAGCGTTTTTCTTGTGCATTGCGGAAGTGGATGGCGGTGATCTCCGCTTGGATCGGGGTGTCCTCGGTGATGTCGAGAATGCGGTTGTTAAAGACCGCCTTTAGGGTCACTTCCTGACTGCTACGAGGTGCGAGGTTGTCGATGCTCACCTCACTCGGATAATCCATGAAATCCTTGAGGAAGAAAAGAAGGCGCAGCTTTGAGATCGGGTCGGTGGTGTTGTTACTGATTTTGACCCGACCGACTCCGTCATTTTCGTAGACTTTGTAGGAGTTGGAGAAAATGTTGTCGAGGTGAAGGACTTCGATCTCGAGCGGGGGGCGGGTGGCGGCGACGGTGATGACGGTGATCGGGGCGGCGCTGCCGACAACGCCGTCACTGCTAACGGTGCTGACGAGATAGTCGTAGCTCGTTTCGGGATCGAGCATCCCCTCGTAGAAGAGAGGCTCGGTGGTTTCGCCGAGCTGTTGTGGTTCTCCATCGACAAGACGGGAGACGATGTAGTGGGAAAAATAAGGAGATCCGCTGGGGCTCCAGTTTAGATCAATGGCCCACTCCTGCGGTGTTGCTGTCAGTTCGGTGGGGGGATCCAGCGTCACCTTAAGAGGGACCGCCTCGACCTGAGGCGCCCAGGCGCTCTCGTTCCCCTCTCGAGCTTGGGCACTGACCCGATACTGGTAGATCTTGCCCGGTTCGACATCGCTGTCGGTAAACGAGGGGTTGGGCGGAGTCGCGATCTCGACGAACGGTTCGTTGACGCTGCTGCGGCGGTAGAGATGGTAGCCGCTGACGAACGGTTCGCTGTTGGCCGCCCAGGTCAAGCTGACCTTGCGCATCTGAGCGCGACTTTTAACGACTGTCGGTGCCGCTGGGGTGCGATGGAGTTTGAGCCCCTGGATCTCAGAGATCTCGTCGCTGGCGACATAGAGAGTGTCACGTCCGGCGCGGGCGAGGGCAACCGGGTTGTCGAGTTGGCCGGGGGCGTGGCCAGCGCTGGCGATGTAGCGCTGAAAGTTTCCTGCTGTGTCAAAAAGGGCGATGCGGCCAACGGCATCGAGAATAGCGATTTCATCCCCGGCCACCATGTCGAGCGGTTGCTCGAGCGACTCTTCGGCAAGGGGAAAGCTGCTGATAAAAGAGCCGTCGGCGGCAAAAAGGTAGACTCGGCGTTGCTCATCGTCAAGGACATGGAGGGTGTCAAAGTCGTCGAGGGTGAGGGCAACCGGATGCTTGAGAGGGATTGGGCCCGCATCGAGAAGTTGGAGAAAAGAGCCGCTGCCGTTGAAAACCTGAATTCTCTCGTTGCCACTGTCGGCGACGAAAATCATCCCTTCACGATTGATCACCAAGTCCTCGGGATCATCGAGGTAGCCGGTTCGACTGCCGCCATCAGAGAAGCGTCCAAGCAGCTCTCCTTCCGCCGAGAAGTGGAGTAGCTGCTCCTCGTCGGCATCGATAATCCAGACGCTTTGGTCGGGGGCTTCGGCAACAGCGACCGGCTCCCACCCCTTTTGGTTGAACTGGCTGACGATGTCACCGTCGCGAAGGGCAAAGACGCTCTCGTTTTTGCCGTTGATGGCGTAGAGTAACCCCCGTTTGCCCCAAGCAATGGCACGAGGTTCGCCCATCTTAACCGTCGCTTCTCGGGTGACGTAGGGCAGGGAGGGGACGGGGTCGAGCAGAGGGATTGCGGTACGGGCGGCGGCGACAACTTGAACCTCTTCTTTTTTCGGGTCGGCGACGTAGATATCCCCCTGAGGCCCGAAGGCGAGATCGATAAAAGCAAGGAACTGGGAACGCCCTTTTCCGCGCGAGCCGAAACAGGCATCAAGCGAGGTTCCGTCGTAGTCGTACTTGCAGACCCGATAATGGTCTTCATCGGCGACGAAGAACCCTTCATGGTCAGCCGCCAGACCGACCGGTTCGGCGGTTGGGGTGAGGGTGCGTCGGTAGAGTCCATGTCGATCATAGACTTTGATCGAGCGACTCCCCTCATCGAGGACGAGAACCTCCCCCTGCGGGGAGATGGCGAGGGAGCCGGGGGTGTCGAGACGGCCGGGGCCTTCTTTGTCGCCGAAGTGGCCGAGAAAGACACCGTCGGGGCCGAAGATCTGAATGCGGTCATTCCCTTGGTCGACAACGTAAAGGATCGCGCCGAGAAGAGCTAACGCTCCCGGTTTTTTGAGCTCGCCGGCTGCACTNGGCTGCACTCCCTTCGCTGGCAAAGTGCCCGAGAAAGGTTCCATCACGTTTGAAGGTTGCGATTCTCCCCTCGTCGCGATCGCTGATGTAGACGGTTTCGGGGCTCAATGCGATACCGCCGGGGGCCTCGATCAGGTCATCACCTTCGGCATTCTGGCCGCCGAAGACGAGGAGCAGTTCACCGGTGGGGGAGGTGAGGGTGACGCGCTTCTCAGGTTGAGCGGTAAAGAGGTTGCCCTCTTCATCAACGGCAATCGCCTCGATCTCTTGGAGGGTAAGCGTTGTCACCAGTTCGACCTGACGCAGGGCAAACGCCTCAGATATGAAAATCAACGGGAAGAGAAGTGTCAGGAGTAAAAGGCGAGACATGCGAAGGAACCCTCCTGCAAAGACCGAAGGTATATTCCCCCCTTGCGAGAGGGAAGGTGGTCATTGCTGATATGCTCTTGCCGATGCCGGGAAGAGTTGGTATGCTTTTGGCGAACGTATTGGATTTTCAAAACTTTCCTTCCCTGCTTGGTCTTGGCGCGCGAGGAAGGTAGCTCTCTGGAGAGAATGTTCAGGTTAACAGTTTACGTCAAGTTCTGTAAAGTTCTATCTATTGGTTCCCGAAGGGTTTTGCCCCTTTTCGACGTGAGACAAGGTGAAAGTGAGGTGCCATGGCGACGATGACCCTGCTTGAGAGGATCGAAAAACTCAATGCCATTGGTGTCAGCCTCTCGGCCGAGAAGGATCCGGCACGCTTGGTGGAGATGATTCTTCTTGGGGCCAAGGAGCTGACTAATG
The DNA here is from genome assembly GCA_002869635.1 of Desulfuromonas sp. Lineage (GTDB taxonomy): Bacteria > Desulfobacterota > Desulfuromonadia > Desulfuromonadales > BM515 > BM515. The sequence goes on from PKUF01000002.1 coordinate 4,984, forward strand.
CCGATGGCGGGACGATCTATACCGTGACCGAGGATCGTCGCCTCAAGTTCGAGATCATTCGTACCAGTTCGCTCGGTTTTGCCATGGGTGGGACCAGTGGGGTCGAGATCCCCTTTCCGCCGATTCCCCTCGACGATGACCAGGGGCGCCCCAATATGAAGATGGTGGTCACCTGTGCCGCCCTGACCGGAGAGGTGATCAACATCCCTGATGCCTACAGCGCTGAGGGGTTCGATTTTTCTGGGACCCGACGCTTTGATGAGAAAACCGGGTATCGTTCCCGCTCCTTTCTTACCGTTCCGATGCGGAACCATGAGGAGACGATCATCGGGGTTCTGCAGCTTCTCAACGCGGTGGACGCTGAAACGGGTGAGGTGGTCCCTTTCTCGGACGAGGATCAGCGGCTCGTTGCCTCCCTCGCTTCGCAGGCCTCGGTGGCGATGACCAACAACCGTCTCATCGAGGATCAGAAGCGCCTCTTCGATTCGTTTATCCACTTGATCGCCTCGGCGATTGACGATAAATCACCCTATACCGGTGGCCACTGCCGCCGCGTCCCGGTGTTGACCATGATGCTCGCCGAGGCTGCAACTCGGCAACAGGAGGGGGAACTTGCCCCTTTCTCGCTCAACGATGAGCAGCGCTACGAACTCGAGATCGCCGCCTGGCTCCACGACTGCGGCAAGATCATTACGCCGGAGCATGTGGTTGACAAGGCGACCAAGCTTGAAAAGATCTTCGATCGGATTCATCTGGTTGAAGCGCGTTTTGAAATCTTGCGTCGTGATCTGGAATTGGCGTCGGCGACCGGCACGATAAGCGCGCGGGAGTGTGCTGAGGGGTTGGCTCGTCTTGAAGATGACCGGGATTTTCTACGCCGCAGCAATACCGGTGGGGAGTTTATGCCTCCTCCGGAACAGGAGCGGGTGCGGGCGATGGCTAAGAGCTACCACTGGAGAGATGCCTCAGGCGAGAGTCACCCGCTACTTAGCGCCGAAGAGGTGGAGAACCTCACGATCTCGCGTGGGACTTTGACTGATGCTGAGCGCCAGATCATCAATAACCATATTGTCACCACGATCAAGATGCTCGAGTCGCTCCCCTTCCCGAAGCATCTGCAGCAGGTTCCCGAGTTCGCCGGGGGGCACCATGAGAAGATGGACGGTAGCGGCTACCCGCGCGGTTTGACTCGCGACCAGATGTCAGTGCAGGCGCGGATTATGGCGATTGCCGACATCTTTGAGGCGCTGACCGCCTGTGACCGTCCCTACAAGAAGGCCAAGACCCTTTCCGAATCGCTCAAAATCATGGGATTCATGAAGAAAGATGGTCACATTGACCCCGACCTCTTTGAAATTTTTGTGCACAGCGGTGCCTATCTGGAGTATGCTCGCCGCCACTTGAAACCGGAACAGATTGACGAGGTCGACCTCTCGGCCATTCCTGGCCTTTCGCCGCCGCTGACGAAGGGTATGTCGCCTGGCTCCTGATCCTCTCACCCCTCTTCGCCCCTTTTGAGATGCTTCTGATGTCATCGTCCTGGACGCAGGTCCTCTTTTTTAGTGGTATGGCAGGTCTTGCCATCTTCGTCGGCATGTCTCTCGTGGTTGTGCGAGAAGGGTGGTGTCGACGTAATTCGGCGCTGCTTCTTGCTTACTCGGCCGGCGTGATGCTCTCGGTCGGTTTTCTCCATGTGCTCCCCGAGGCGCAGGAGCTTACTCCGCACGCGCTCTTGATTGTGGTGGGAACCTTCGTTCTCTTTTACCTGCTTGAGCATCAGCTTACCTTTCATGCAGATCGGGAGCAGATGCGCCATAGCGATCTCGGTGTGCCGGGAGGGCATGACGCCTGTTGTGAGAATCCGCACCCTCTGGGTTGGATGGCCGGGATCGGGATGAGTTTACATTCGTCAATTGATGGGATGATCATCGGCGTCGGCTTTGAGGTGACCTCCGAGATCGGCCTTTTTGCGGCGCTGGCGGTCATCGCCCACAAGGTTCCGGCAGGGGTCTCCATCTTCTCAATTCTTCTGCATTACGGCTACCCGCGACCCAAGGCGATTCTCTTCACTGCAATTGTGGCGTTGGCGACCCCATTGGGGGCGGTTTTGACCTATGCCTTGGTCCACGAAATTGCCGCTCCTCTTTTGGGTGGGCTGATGGCGCTTGCTGCAGGCTCCTTTATTTATATTGCCGCTTCCGATCTGATCCCTGAGTCACATCGAGCCGATGGAGGGGTGCGAGCCTGCATCGCTCTTTGTCTCGGTCTGCTGACGGTTCTTGCGGCCGGTCTGATTGCCGGCCACTGAGACTCCCTAGAGAGCCTTGACAGGGAGGACACCCCAACGCTAGCATATCCTGCTTTTGCTGCGTAACCCATCGCGATTTTTCCCGCAGATAAACAGCCGATACGGTTCGTTACGAGACTTTGCGGCAAGAAAGAGTTGAACCATGAAAGAACGTTTGCGTCAGGCGATTTGCGCCGCCCTTGAAACTTGCTTCTCAAATGGAACCCTCGGTTCAGGAGAGATTCCAACGGTTGTGCTTGAGGTGCCGGCGCACGCTGAGCACGGTGATTTCGCCACCAATGTCGCCATGACCATGGCTCGGGCCGAGAAGAAAGCGCCGCGCAAGATTGCCGAGGCGATTGTTGCTGCCCTCGGGGGAGAGAACGATCTTTGGCAGAAGGTCGAGATTGCCGGTCCTGGTTTTATTAATTTTTCTCTGACCCGGCGCTGCTGGTATGCGGTGCTTGATGAAATTGACGAAAAGCAGGAGCGTTTCGGTCTAAGTACGGCCGGTGCTGGTGAGCGGGTACAGGTGGAGTTCGTCAGTGCCAATCCGACCGGTCCTCTTCATATCGGTCACGGTCGCGGGGCCGTTGTTGGCGACGCCACCGCCGCGATTCTTCGCGCCGTCGGTTACGACGTGCAGCGAGAGTACTACGTCAACGACGCCGGAAATCAGGTGGTGACTCTCGGGCGTTCCATCTGGCTGCGTCTGCGGGAATTGGCGGGCGAGGCGGTTGATTTTCCCGAAGATTGTTATCAGGGAGGATACATCCGTGACCTGGCGATCGATCTGAAAGCGTCCGATTCTGCACTTCTCGACCTTGCTGAAGAAGAGGCGATCAAGAAATGCTCGGCCTTCGGAGTGTGCCAGGTGCTCGAGTGGATCGGCGCTGATCTCAAACTGTTTGGGATTCATTTTGACAATTGGTACAGCGAACAGAGCCTTTACGATCACAATATGGTTAACACCGAGCTTGCCAAGCTTGCGGCGAAAGGACTCTCTTACGAGCAGGACGGAGCCCTTTGGTTCAAGACCACCGAGTATGGTGATGACAAGGACCGGGTACTGATCAAATCCGATGGTAGCCCGACCTATTTCGCTTCGGATGTCGCCTACCATATGGAGAAGTTTGAGCGGGGATTCTCCCGGGTGATTGACGTTTGGGGCGCTGACCACCACGGTTACGTCCCAAGGATGAAGGCCGTTCTCGCGGGTCTTGGGCATCCGCCGGAAGATCTTGAGGTCTTACTGATCCAGATGGTCAACCTGCTGCGTGACGGCCAGCCTTTCACCATGGGGAAGCGTTCAGGTAACTTTATCACCTTGCGAGAGGTGATTGAGGAGGTTGGTTCTGATGCTTGTCGTTTCTTTTTCCTGATGCGTCGCTCCGACAGTCAGCTTGATTTTTACCTTGATTTGGCCAAACAGCAGAGCAGCGACAATCCGGTCTACTATGTACAGTACGCCCATGCCCGGGTTTGCAGCATCAATCGTAATGCTAAAGAGGTGGGGGTTTCGCCGCCGGCGCGAGGAGAGGTCGCCTTCGATCGTCTCGACCGTGATGATGAACTGGCCTTGTCCAAGATGCTCTCCCGCTATCCGGAAGTGGTAGAAGGTGCGGCCCGTCACTACGAACCGCACCGTATCGTCTTTTATCTGCAGGAACTGGCGGCTCAGTTCCACAGTTATTACAATCGGTCCAAGGTCTTGGGGGATGATCGTGAAGTGAGCCAGGCTCGCCTCTATCTGGTGAACTGTGTTCGTACCGTTCTCGCCAATGCTTTGACTCTCCTCGGGGTGTCGGCCCCTGAAACGATGTAGCGGAGGTCTTTATGGCGGCCCCGATCATGTCCCGCTCGCAGCGGCGAACAGAGAAAAAACAAGCAACCACACTCTTGACCTTGGTCTTTGCGGTGGCGCTTGTCAGTTTCCTTCTCGGCTTTTTGCTGGGGCGCTGGAGCGCCCCTCAGGAGATTCCTGAGACGGTTTTTGCCCCAGCCTCCCCCCCACGAATTGCGGTCCCGGAGCCACCGCTTGCGACTCAGGAATCTGTTGAAACCGCGTTGCCGCCGGAAGAACTTCCGTTGACTTTCTTTGAGACTCTACCCAAGGGTGAGGCCGCCCCGATGGGGAGCGGTATCAACCTGCCTCCCGAGGGGACGGTTAAAGAAAGATCCGAAGCAACGACGTCGCCCCCCCTCCCATCCACCACATCGAAGGTTGAGCCGTCGAAGGCAAAAAGTGAGCCTGCTGCTGTCACAGGGGGGCTCTATCTTGTCCAAGTCGCTTCTTTCGGTCGTGACGAGGACGCTGAGCATCTCTGTGCCCGACTACGCACCAAGGGGATCTCGGCTTATCGGGAGAAGATTGATCTGCAGGAGAAGGGGCTCTGGTACCGTGTCTATTCTGGGCCTTTCGCATCGAAAGCGGAGGCCAATGTTTTGGCGGCCCGCCTTAAAAAAGAAGAGAAACTCTCACCGATGGTACGCAAGCAATGAGTCCTGACCTCTCGGCTGTCCCTTCGGTTTTGTTGACCGGCGGGGCTGGCTTTATCGGCTCACACCTCGCAGAGGCTCTCTTGGCGCGGGGGAGGTCGGTCGTTATTCTCGACAACCTCAACCCCTTCTATGATCCTGAGATCAAAAGGCGTAACCTCGATGCGGTGCGGCAGAGTGCTCGGAGTAGCTCTGGAAAACTCACCTTCTTGCAGGGAGATATCCGCTCTGCGGCAGACCTTGATCGTGCTTTTGCGGCACTTGATCGTCCAGCGGAATCAGTGGGTGGCCAC
>PKUF01000003.1 GCA_002869635.1 Desulfuromonas sp.
AAGGTCAAGAGCGTCGAAAGGGCCGCCTGGGAGGCCCGGCAGGCGCAGTTGAATAAAGAGGTCGAGGTGTTGCAGTCGCAGGCCGAACAGAAGAAGAGTGAGCTTGAGGAGATCAACGCCCGGCAGAAGAATCTGCTCGATGAGTTGGTTCTGTCCCAGAAAAAGTTTCATGTGATTGAGGATCTGTACCGCAACAAGGCAGCCTCTGAGTTGGAACTTCTCGATAGCGAGATGAACATTCAGCGCCTCAAATCGCAGATCGTTGAAGCGACCGAAGCGGGCCCTCGACTCAAGGCGGCAGTAGAAGAGGCGAAGAGCCGGGTCAAAGAGGCGGTGGCTCGCTTTCAGGCCGAAGCTTCGGCGGATCTGACTCAGGTACGTGAAGAGATTGAGAAGATCCGCAGTGCCATCAGCTCAAGTGTCGATCGCCTTGAGCGTAACGTGGTTCGCAGCCCTGTCGCCGGACTGATCAACAAGCTCAATATCACGACTCTTGGTGCGGTGGTGCGGCCAAGCGAGGTTCTGCTCGAAATTACCCCGAGTGATCAGCGTATTGTGATTCAGACCCGTTCCAACCCCGATGATCGTGCTCATCTGCGCCAGGGGCTTTCGGCGCGGGTGCGGGTCGGAGCTTACGATTATTCGACCTACGGCACTTTTGAGGGGCACGTCACCGGAGTAAGTGCCGATACCATCAGTGATGAGAGGGGAAACCGTTTTTATCGAGTGAATGTTGAAGTCGATGTCGCCTCGTTGACCGCAAAGGCACGTCAACCCGGGGTCTTGATGCCGGGGATGACCGCCAGTGTCGATATCGCTGTTGGCAAACGTAGTATCCTTTCTTACATTCTATCGCCGTTGCTCGAGTTTCGTGACGGCGCTTTTCGTGCGAGTTGATTCGTCTCCGTGATGACGGGACCGTGTTCACATTTTTTTGAAGAGGGTGATTTATGCTGAAGTCTCTGCGAATTTATTATCTTTTTATCTCTTTGCCGTTTGTGCTTTTGATGATCGGCTCCGTGATCTTTTTTGACGCGATCAGTCTGACCATCAGCAAAAATCCTCATCCTCAGATCAACTACACAATCTTCGTCATCATCCTGGTCGGTGGCTTTCTCATCCTAATGAATTCTCGCCGCTTGGTGCGCGAGGCGCGGCGTGCTGTTACTTTCTCTCAGGCCGTTCAGCAGGGGAAGGATCTGTCAACCCTTAAGGAGACGACAGATTGTGTCACCGGCGATGTCGCCTGTCTCTTGCAAATGCTTGCGACTTCGGCCGGACGGGCCATCTCGCATCAAGAGCAGGTGGCCATCGAGAATGAACTGAGCAACGCCCGGGGGCGTTTGGTGCGCCGCAATGCGCTCCCTCAGTACCTGACTGGTCTTCTGGTCGGGATGGGACTTCTTGGAACCTTCATCGGTTTGCTCGCCACGCTTAGTGATATCTCGACCTTGATCAGCAGCTTCGCTGATATCGATATGCAGACCGCCAGCCCGCTCTTGATCTTCCGGACCATGATCGAGCGGATGAAGGCGCCGATGCAGTCGATGGGAATCGCTTTCTCAGCCTCCATGTTCGGTCTTCTTGGCTCCATCATCCTCGGTCTGATGATGGTCGGGATCCGCCGCCTTCAGGGGGATATCTTCTCAGTCCTCAGTTCCGAGGTGGCACGCCATATTGAACTCGCTCTCTCCTACGAGACGGTCAGCTATCGCAGTGGCATTGAATTTACGGGCGATGTCGGAGATATCGCCCGGGTTCTGATCGCGGTGGAGGAGCGCCTCAGCGAGACAGCTCGTCTGCAAGAGCGAACACTCGGCGCGCTCAACGACGATTTCCGCAAGCATCGGGGAGACATGTTGCGGGTTCTCACCGAGCAGGTTGAGGCGAGCAACAGCTTTCGCAGTGAACTGCAGCAGCTGATCAGCCAGCTCTCGCCGATTTTTCAAAACATGCAGCAGGGCAATGGTGAGGTTTCGGCTCACCTCTCCGAGCTGACGGTGCAGATCGCAGGGCAGGCAAAGGAGAGCCACAAGCTTCTCAAAGGCCAGGTCGAGGAACAGAAGCAGCTGCGTGAAACTCTTGAGGGCTACAACCTTGAGGAGCGACTCGCTGAGACGGCCCGAGTGCAGCAGCGTAGTCTCGCCACCTTGATCAGCGACTTCCAGAGCCAGCGCAGTGAGATGCAGAGGACGATCGGTGAGCAGACTGATGCCAGCATCAAATTCCGACACGAGCTGCATCAGGTCGGCGAGCAGCTTGGGACGTTGCACCAGAGTATCGAAAAGGGGCAGGGGGATATCGCGACCCGACTCTCCGATCTGACGGTGCAGCTTTCAGCCGATGCCAAAGAAGTGCAGATGTTGCTCGGTGGTGCAACCAATACCTTCCGTAACGAGGTTCAGCTCCTTGGCCAAAAGACGGATGACGGGATTGCGGCAGGGACGAAAGAACTCTGTGCTCGTATCAAAGAGCTCCTCGAGCTCTCCGCTGCTGAGGCCAAACGGTTGCAGCAGTTGATCGAAGCCGGTCGGCAGGAAGCCCGGGAAAATGCAGAAACCCTTGATGGCGCACTCGGCAAGGTGGCCAGTCAGGTCAAGGAAGGGGCGGCCGCAACCGTCTCGGCTCTGCACACGGATCTGCAGAAGGTCGAAGGGCAGCTCTCGAGTCTGGCTAGCAGCGTCGACAAGGGCCATGAGAACCTTGGATCTAAAATTGCCGCGGTTCGTGAGCGAATGGGTGAGATTGCCAGTGCGTCACAGGCGCTGATCGGTGAGACCGGTAAGGCGTTGCAGGATGGCCTCAAACAGCTCGATAGTCGACTGGAAAAACTTCAAGGGGCCGGTGAGAAGGGTGACGCGATGCTGGTTGAGCGCCTCAAAAGTCTGGGTGGCGAACTGAGCGGTAAGCAACAAGAGACGACGGCTCAGCTCAAGACTCAGGAAGGGACACTGCAGCAGGAGTTGCAGCAGTTAGCCGGCCAGCTCAAAAAAATCTCAGCAGTTGTTGAGCAGGGGAATAGCGCTTTGCAAGAGACAATCGTCTCCTGTCTGGCGCCGGAAGACAAGGAAGAACCTGCAGCAGAAGAGGTTCCGTCTGGTACGACCCCGCAGTAGTTAGTGTGATATCCCGGATTCTGGTTTGAAGCAATCTCCTCGTAACAAGCAGTAGAGGTCATTATGGATGAGATGAAGACAGACGAAAATACTCCCCTCGAGAATGGACAGGAAACGTCAGAGCCGAAAGAGGCTCACGTTGTCCGGGCTACCGTCGCCGAGGATGGATCTCTGGTCATCCCGCAACGCCTTGATGAGCTCAAATCGGTCGATGTTGCCGACATCGACCTGCTGCTGGGTTTTGCGGACGGGACCTATGTCATCATTCCGAACGGGGCTCTTGACGCCATCAGCGAAGCGACCCATCCGGTTATTTTCAGCTTTGATGAGGGGGAGGTCCAACCCCTCGATCTTCATCATGCCAGTACGTTAGGTGAACTTTTCAAAATGGTGGGGGTGACCAACCTCGCTAAAGCGGGGAGTCTGCGGGTGGTCAGTGAGCACGTAGACGCCCTGCTCAAATCGCCCGATTCCGGTGGCGATGTCCCGTCGCAGAAAAAGAGTTCGCCCATAAATGAGTTGCCGCAGGTTGATAAGGTCGTTCTTCCTGAAATCTCCAATCCGGTCAGCAGCGGGAAGGCGATGAACGGTAAGGGACCAGGAACCGGGGCGACCGACCCGGTGGATGAGTTTCTCGACATGCAGGATCCGGTTGTTCCTCAGCCGACTCCTCGTCCGACGGTCTACAAAGCCGGTCAGGTGGTAGAGGATGTCAGTGATCCCGAGATTACCCTCGATGCCGACATTACCGAAGATGACATTATTAACATTGCCGAATCGCAGGGAGCCATCGCGATAACCGGCTCGGTCAGTGGGGGAGCCCAGATCGGTGATGAAGTTACCCTGACGGTTAACGGCGTCGATTACTTCGGGGCGGTCCTTGAGGACAAGACTTTCAGTATCGATGTGGCCGGAAGCGACCTGGTGGCAGATGCCGATCAGATTATCGATGCCTTGATCGTCACGGATGGGGCTCAGAACCCAGGATCTGACAGTGAAGAGTATGGTGTCGATGTTATTGCGCCGGAGCCGACTATTACACTTGATTCCTCTGTGACAGAAGACGACATCGTCAATTTTGCCGAATCGCAGGGGGAGGTGGCGATCACCGGATTTGTTGGTGGTGATGCCGCCATCGGTGAGGTGGTGAGCCTGACGGTCAACGGCGTGACGGTCAGTGGTCTGGTCCGGGCCGATAAGAGCTTCAGTATCAATGTCAGTGGTAGCGATCTGATCTCCGATAGTGATAAGACCGTCGATGTTAGCCTGACTTCCACCGATGCAGCGGGCAATGCGACGACGGTAAGCGCCAGCGACAGTTACGAGATCGACACCACTCCGCCGGAACCGACGATCCAGCTTGATCCGAATCTGACCAGCGACGATGTGATCAATATTGCCGAAGCGAGCGGTGACGTCTTTGTCACCGGTATGGTCGGCGGCGATGCTCAGGTTGGTGATACGGTGACCGTTCTGGTAAATGGTAAAAGTTTCAATGGGGTTGTTCAGTCTGATTTGAGTTTTCGGGTCAGTGTCTCAGGGCGTGATCTGGTCGATGATAGCGATCATCTTCTGGAGGCAAGCGTCACCACCTACGATGAGGCGGGAAACAGCGGTAGTGCCAGCGATAGCGACAGCTATGAGATCGATACAACGGTTCCGGTTCCGACGATCACCCTTGACAGTTCTATTACCGCCGATGACGTGATCAACATCGCCGAGTCGAGCGGGGATGTCTCCATCACCGGTTTTGTCGGTGGGGATGCTTTGGTGGGGGATACGGTTTCAATCACGGTTAATGGTGTTGTCTCCACCGGTCTGGTTCGTGCCGACAAGAGCTTCAGCATCAATGTTCTCGGTAGCGACCTCGTGGCCGACAGCGATCTGACGATTGAGGCGAGCGTCACCACCGATGTCACCGGGATCCCTGGTGTTGCGACGACCAGCGAAGGCTATTCCATCGATCTGTCCTCGCCGGTTCCGACTCTGACTCTCGACCCGACGGTGACCGCTGACGGGATCGTCAACCTGATCGAGGCGAGCGGCGATGTCACCATTACCGGCGTGGTCGGTGGCGACGCTCAGATCGGTGATACGGTCGTTGTGACGGTGAATGGTGTTACCTCGACCGGTGTGGTCCGCTCTGACATGCGTTTCAGTATCAACGTCGATGGCGACGATCTGGTCGCCGGAGACGGGACCCTTTCGGCGAGCATCACCACCTACAACAGCGCCGGCAACCCTGGAAACGCCACGGACAGCATCGGCTACAGCGTCGACCTGACCCCTCCGGCGGTCCCTATCGTGACACTGGCTGAGGATACCGGGGCGAGCAGCAGTGATGGGATCACCCGCATCGGGGCGCTTGATGTGACGAACATCGAGGTCGGGGCGGCGGTGGAGTACTCCGTCGATGGAGGCGTCACTTGGACCGGAAGCTTTGCTGCGATCGAAGGAGAGAACAACGTATCCGTCCGTCAGGTCTCCAGCACCGGTAATGTCAGTGAAGGGACAAACCTGACCTTTACCCTTGACACCGCCCCTCCCGTGGCACCGGGGGTTTCCCTGGCCAATGACACCGGGGTTGATGCTGGCGACGGGATCAGCAACGATGCTAGCCTCACCATCACGGGAGTCGAATCTGGTGCGACGGTTCAATATTCCACAGACGGTGGTGCCAGCTGGAGCAGCAGCTTCAGCGCGGTGGAAGGGAGCAACAGCGTCTCGGTCCGTCAGGTCGACACCGNACGGCGACGATCAGCTTTTCGGATACCGCGCTTAAAATTGGCGAGAGTTCCGATGTCACCATCACCTTCAGCGAAGCGGTATCTGACTTCAGCAACGCTGACCTCGATTTGAGCAATGCCAACGGAACGCTGAGCGCTGTGAGCAGCACAGATGGCGGTGTGACCTGGACCGCGACCTTCACTCCCGATGCGCCGATCGAAGATAGCAGCAACCAGATCCGTCTGAACCTGAGCGGTGTCAGCGACATCGCCGGGAACCAGGGCGCAGGGAGCGTCTCGACTCCGAACTTCGCGATTGACACCAGCGCTCCTGTCGCGCCGGGCGCCACCCTGGCAAGCGACACCGGCAGCAGCAACAGCGATGCGATCACCCAGGTGGGCAATCTCAACATCACCGGGATCGAATCTGGTGCGACGGTGGAATACTCCGTTGATGGCGGTAGCAGCTGGACAGGAAGTTTCACGGCGGTCGAAGGGGATAAC
>PKUF01000033.1 GCA_002869635.1 Desulfuromonas sp.
GCCCCACCCTCCCCAAGCGCGGAAGCGATAGGACACAACTTTTTCAAAAAAAACCACACCGGAAAGAAAAAGGCCAACAGAAGGCAAATACAACCGGTGTTCATTCATTACATCAACGATGGGAATAAAAGAAGATTCCACGGAAATCGTCAAATAAAACCAAAATATTCCAAAACCAAAAATCAAGAAATGACCACTCTTCCTAAGAATCCCCCTCGCAAAGGCGTATACTCCAGTTGCAAACACGCTCAGATGAAACAAAAAGTAAAGCACGGATACAAACAACTGAGATGAAGAGTAAACGGGGTAATCGTGGTCAACATTGAGTTCAAAAGGAAAAAACAAAAGTTTAAAATAAGAAAAGACAACACCCAATTGGGTCATAAAGTAATCATAACGCGACATCTCTGTGCCAGATCTCATTCCAATAGCTATACTGTCTAAGCTAAATGGCCCAGAAACATAGGTCAATGTCACCGTCGTTACTACTAAGAGAATCAACAAACATGCTCCGGCAAACTTTTTCCACCCCCAACCAAAAAAAGCAAACTCAACAAGAAAGACCATCAACGGAAGTATCGCTGAATTTTCCTTGCTTTTGAAAGCCAGAGCAGCACAAAAAACGAATCCCGACAAAAGGATAAAAGACCTAATGCCAGAAGATTCCCTCGCTAAAAAATAAAGAAGGAGCGCAAGCATAAAAAAAAGCGCAGAAACAACAGCATAACGTTGTGCAATATAGGATACAGCTTGAGATTGGACTGGATGAACAATAAAAAAAAGTGCTGTAAGGGAAGATATTATCTTCCCTTCAGCACTTAAATGGTATCCTGATTTACAGGTAGTAGAAATTATTTTTTTTACCAAAAAAAAACAAACAATCCCACTTGAGGCATGAAAAAAAACATTCGTCAAATGGAACCAGAACGTATCACTACCTCCTAAAAACCAATTAACTGCAAACGTAAAATCTACAACTGCCCTATTTCTAAAAAACTGGATATCAAAATCACGGACAATCGGATTTCCCACAATGACGACATTGTCATCGTAAAGGAAAGGACCATAAAGACTACTGGAATAAACAAGGACAGAAGAAAATATGATCAGGACAATCGTCGTGCGCTGTCTAATTTCCCAAAAAACGTGAGGGGTCAATGAAGACATCATTTCACCACGCAGTTACACTCGCTTATCACAGAAAAACACCGAAGCCTAACAGGCTGTTGAAAAAGTCACAAAATTTAGACCTGGTCAAAAAAGTGGATCCTAAATTCCTCTCGTAGTGGGCGAAGCTTTTGTTTTAGGGGTAAGGCTCACCCTGAGAGGTTGAAAATGAAGGCCCAAAATAGTTTTTCAACAGCCTGCTAAGGACGACTCTGACTTGACTCTATTTTTCCCGCATCCCCTGAATGTTTTAGCGTCTCAGAGACTTAATCACAGCTGAAAAATCCTCCTCGCCCCGTCCGTCTTCAACAGCCTGCTCATAGACCTTGCAAACCGCCTCGGCCGCTGGCAGATCAAGTCCCGACTTGTGTGCGGCTTCCTTAACCAGCAACAACCCTTCATAGACGTATTTAAGTGCAAGGTTACGGCTAAAATCTCCGCGAGAAATCGAACGCCCCTTGGTGTTCATCAAAGGTGCAGAAACGCCCCCCGAATCGAGAACTTCGAGAATTTTATCGGCAGGGAAGCCGAGTTTTTCACCAAAGACGAGCCCCTCAGCTAACGCCTCCATCACATGTCCCTGCATCAGATTGACGACAAACTTCATCTTAGTTGCATCACCAACACCACCAACATGAATGATATTGAGGCCAAAGAAAGAGAATGCTTCACGGCAACGGCTGACCAGTGTGGCATCACCGCCAGTGAGAATCGTGAGGAGTCCGTTGGCGGCATGCTCCTTGGTTCCCCAAACCGGTGCATCAAGAAAGAGAACCCGTCGGCGCACCGCCTCTTCAGCCAACTCCATCGTTGCTTCAAGCGAATGGGTGCCCATATCAACAAGGATTGTTCCGGGATCAAGCCCTTGCATGAAACCATTGTCCCCTTTAAGGGCCGCCTGCATCTCTTCGGCCTCGGGCAAAACAACGATCACCAGATCTTGCCCTTTTGCTGCCGCAGCAGGCGTCGCTGCCGCAGTCGCTCCCGCAGCGGCCAGGTCAGTCACCTCACGCTCCTGACTGTCAAAGACTGTCAGTGCATAGTTCCCCTTCAGCAGATTGAGGGCCATATGTCTGCCGACCGTTCCTAATCCAATAAAACCGATATTCTTGACCATGATTGCCTCCAGAATGAAAAGGTTTAGGCCTCCCCTGAACGTCACACATCCCTTATACTATCGGCAAGAATCGCAAAAAACAACCTCTACGCGCAGAGCATAGGACCGCGAGAACTCCTTGACTTCCTGCCGTTTGGCAAGTAGGAAAGGGGCATACCCCCACAACCCCTCTTCGGGAGTCAATACAGCAGCATGAATCCTAGAACTCTCTCTTTCCCTCTCACCATCTCATTATTTTTTTCAGCATGGGTCTTTATGATTACCCTACGCTTGATCTATCAATTTGACTACTGGACCCACCTTGCCATGGGGCAAACATTTTTCTCAATGGGGCGCGATTTTTTTCTCAGTCCCAATGAGCTCTTTGCAGGCCGGGCAATCACCTGGCCTTTCCAGGTTCTCGTCTACGGAGTTGAAACCTTATTTTCTCACACTGGTGTCTCTATACTGGTCGCGTCTCTTGCAACTTTTGCCTTTATCCCTTTGCTCTTGCGAGGGGTCTGTCGCCATAACAGTGCGGGTTCTCTTCTTTTTATCCTGACCTTGATCGGCGTGGTCTTAAGCTCACGCTTTCGTTTTATTGCCCGGCCCGAACTTCTTGCCTACATCCTGTTCACAACCGCCATGGCCCTTGCCTGTCATTGGGCTGACAAACCCAAAACCCGAACCCTCTTAGGCATTGCCGCCCTCCTTCTCATCTGGAAACCGCTGCACCCGACTCTCTACATCGGAGGGCCGCTGATCATCGCTTTTCTGGCAAGTTCACCACAGAAACCAGGTTTCTGGCGCACACAATTTCGCTCCCCCCCCTTTTTATTAATCCTTGTCCCATTAATCGGGGTCTTACTGCTTTATTCGGGGCGTTTTGCTAACTATGTCTTCACTTTACTGGAACAGGGAAATGTTCTAACCGGGGTCGTCGAAATGAGACCATCCTGGCACTTCCCCATGCTCTTCTGGCCCTTTCTCATCACCACGGCACTTGCCTTCGCTCTTGCTCTTGCGCCCCGTGAAGGGCGCATCCAACGGGCCACATTGATTACAATTGCGCTACTCCCCGGTCTTTTGGCTGTGCGCAACATCCCTCTTTCGCTTCTTTTTGTCTCCTTTATGGCGGCAGAAGGGGTCCGTCGAACAACTCTCAACCTTACACGTCCGAAGTATTTGCCTTTATTGACTGGAGGGCTCCTCGTACTTGCCCTTTTGCTGGGAGGGCGGGAACTAAGAATGGTCGACCCCCCTTTCGGCACCGGCGTCCAGTGGGATTGGTTTCCTAAAGAATCATCCGAATTTGTCGCTCGGAACCATCTTACAGGACCACTATTCAACAATTGGGACTGGGGGGGATATCTTCTCTGGAGCTTAGAAGGGGCCCCAAAACCCTTTCTTGACGGCCGCTTCAATGGCAGCAAAGAGAAACTTGCCGACTACGACCGTATTTTTGCCGGAGATCAGCACGAGCCGCTGTTGAACAAATACGAGATCGAAACCATTCTCATCCGTCCTCTCTATCTCGACAGCGGACGGACATTCCCCTTGGTGACCCGCCTTCTTTTTAGTCGCCATTGGAGGCTGGTCGATGCCCAAGACGCCTTGGTTTTTGTCCGTAAAGACCTCTTCCCCGAACTGAAGACACTCCCTCTGGCCGAGGGCTGGAGGTTGATTATCCGACAAGCTGAGGCGTTAAAAAGGAACGATCCACGCTTCGAACACCCTCACCTTGACTTCACCCGGGGACTTGCCTATATGGCCGTGGGCGAGTACACCTTGGCCCAAAACGCCTTTCAAAAAGGGAAAGAAGAATTCCCGGAAATCGCGAAGCAGTATTCCCACTGACCCTTCATCAATGCGCCTGCCGCCAGTTGCTGCCGACACCGATATCGACCAGCAACGGCACCGAGAGGGGGAGCGCCCCTTCCATCTCCTGTTGCACTAAGCGCCGTAACGCCTCCAACTCCGGTTGTGGCACATCGAAAACAAGTTCGTCGTGCACCTGCAACACCATCCGGCTTTTGTGCCCTTCCTCAACGAGACGACGGTGGATACGGAGCATGGCGAGTTTGATGATATCGGCAGCAGAGCCCTGAATCGGGTAGTTGATGGCATTGCGCTCGGCGTAGGCACGGATGGCACCATTACGACTGGTGATCTCCGGCACGGCGCAGCGCCGCCCGAGCAGGGTGGTGACATACTGATGGGTACGGGCCTCTTCTTTCTTACTCTCCATAAAGACTTTAATACCGGGATAGCGGGCGAAGTAGTTGTCAATAAACCCTTGCGCCTCACGAGTTGAGATTCCCAAGTCCTTGCCGAGGCTGAAAGCCCCCATGCCGTAAATCACCCCAAAGTTAATGGTCTTGGCCTGGCGCCGCATCTCGGGGGTGACGAGCTCGGGGAAAACTCCGAAAATCTCACTGGCGGTACGACGATGGATATCTTCGCCTTGGGCGAAGCTCTCCTTGAGCACCTGCTCGTCGGCCATATGGGCGAGGATACGCAGTTCGATCTGTGAATAGTCGGCAGCGAGAAGGACGTTCCCCTCTCCAGGGATAAAGGCCTCACGGATGCGGCTCCCCTCTTCGCTACGAATCGGGATATTCTGCAGGTTGGGGTCGCTTGAGGAGAGGCGGCCGGTCGCGGTCACTGTCTGGTTGAAACTGGTATGGACCCGTCCGGTTTCAGGGTTAACCAGCTTCGGCAGGGCGTCAGTGTAGGTCCCCTTGAGTTTGGCCAGAGAGCGAAAATCGAGGATCCGGGCAGCGATGGGATGCTCTTCGGCAAGCTTGCTTAGCACCTCGACATTCGTCGACCAGCCGGTTTTGGTCTTCTTACCGCGGGGCAGGCCGAGTTTTTCAAAGAGGATTTCACCGAGCTGTTTGGGCGAAGCGATATTGAAGGGGATCCCGGCAATACCGTGAATCTCCTTCTCCAGCGCCACCAATTTTTCATTCATCTGCGCAGAGAGGCGATCAAGCAGGGCGGTGTCGAGCCGCATGCCGGCCCATTCCATATCGGCAAGAACCTCGACCAGCGGCATTTCGAGTTCAGCAAAGAGGCGTCTCTGCTCGGCCTCATCGAGTTTCGGGTCGAGAATCTGGGCTAAGCGCAGAGTGATATCGGCGTCCTCAGCCGCGTAGGTGATCGCCTTCTCGACCTCGACCTCATCAAAGCCGATCTGTTTTTTACCGCTGCCGGTCACCTCGCTGTAGCTGATCGTCTTATGCCCAAGCAGCTCGCTTGCCATGGTGTCCATCCCGTGACTTTTAGCGGCGGGATTGGCGAGGTAAGAAGCGATCATGGTATCGAAATCTGCCCCTGCGACAGCCACTCCGGCCCGGCGTAGCACCAGCAGGTCGTACTTGAGATTCTGGGCGATCTTGCTCTGTTGCGGATCTTCAAGAAGTGGGCGTAACCGCTCAAGCACTGTCGCGGTCGCAAGCTGTTCCGGCGCGCCGAGATAGCGATGGGTCAACGGGATGTACCACCCCTCTCCCTCCTTGACGGCAAACGAGAGACCAACGAGATCGGCGCGAACGGCGTCGAGGCTGGTGGTCTCGGTGTCAAAGGCGAAGCGCTCAGCCTGTTCCAGGGTCACAATGAGGGCATCAAGCCCCTCGCGATCGAGAACCCCACGATACCCTTCGCCACTGCTGCGGCTCTCGACGGTGAACTCCTGCACCAGCTTGTGAAATTCGCATTCTTTAAAGAGCGCAGTCAGAGCGCCACGGTCCGGCTCACTCAACGGAAACTGCTCCGCCTCAATCTCGAGAGGAACGTCATCGACGAGGGTGACCAGCCGTTTGGAGAGACGGGCCTGCGCGCCGAACTCGCGTAATTTCTCCTGCATCTTCCCTTTGACTTCATCGACCCGGACAAGGAGCTCTTCCACCGAACCGAACTGGCGGATCAACTTGACCGCGGTCTTCTCGCCGATCCCCGGCACCCCGGGAACATTGTCGGAGCTGTCGCCAGCGAGAGCCTGAACCTCGACCACCTTGTCGGGGCTACCACCGAAACGCTCAGCAACCTCGGCCAGCCCCGAGCGAACATCTTTCATGGTGTCGAGCAAAGTCACTCGCTCATCGACAATCTGCATCAAATCCTTGTCGCCGGTCACCACTGTCACCTCGATGCCCTGCGCCGAAAAACGTTTGGCGAGGGTGGCAATGATGTCATCCGCCTCAAACCCCTCCTTTTCGATCGCCGGCATTTTAAAGGCCCGCACCACTTCTTTGATCAAGGGGATCTGGGGCACAAGATCTTCCGGCATTTTGGCACGGTTCGCTTTGTATTCTGGGTAGATATCCTTGCGGAAGGTCGGCCCTTTGGCATCGAAAATCACCGCCAGCTGATCGGGGGCATGCTCGCGTACCACCTTGAGTAGCATGTTGGTAAAACCGAAGATGGCGTTTGTGGCGAATCCTTTGGAGTTGGAAAGGTGACGAATGGCAAAGTAGGCCCGGTAAATATAGCTTGAGCCATCGATAAGATAGAGTCGTTGTGCGCTCGGCATGCAGCCCCCTTGACGAGGTAAAAGATGAAAAGGGGGACATTGTGCCACAGAGTAGCGACGGCGAAAAGAAAAACGGCCCCGGCAGCGTCTTAACGCCGCCGAGGCCGTTTCAGGGGTAAAACGAGGCAGGGATCAAACGGTATGACGGACAATCTCCCCTTCGATCATGTAGAGAACATCCTCAGCGATGTTGGTGGCGAGATCTGCGATCCGCTCCAGATGGCGTGAGACCGAAAGATACTGCACCAACGCATCGAGGCGCTCAGCATGCTGGCGGATCTGGGTCTTGACCAGTGTGTAGGTGAGCTTGTGCTGGGCATCGACCTCATCATCAAGAGCACAGACCTGCAGAGCGGTCTCACGATCAAGCCGCACCAGAGCATCAAGACTTTTCTCGAGCATCACCTCGACCTTACGCCCCATGGAGGCGATATCGAACGGAGCAGGGATGCGACCAACCTCGGCAAGCCCGCGGGTCCGCTCTGCAACGTTGACCGCAAGATCGGCAATCCGCTCTAGGTCGTTGTTGATCTTAAGAACCACGATGATGAAGCGCAAATCCGCGGCGACTGGCTGGTGCAACGCGAGGATTTTCAGACACTCTTCTTCAAGGTCGACCTCAAGGGCGTCAATCGTTTCATCCCCGGCCACCACCTCTTCAGCAAGGGCAATGTCCCCTTCGACCAGGGAACGAACCCCTTTTTGAACCGTCTCCTCGACTGTTGAGGCGAGAGAAAGAATTCTCTGTTTGAGCCCTTCAAGCTCATGTTGAAGATGTATTGTCATAGTCCCTCCTAACCGAACCGGCCGGTAATGTAATCTTCGGTCTGACGATGTTGCGGCTTCATAAAGAGTTTGCTGGTCGCTCCGAATTCGATCAACACCCCTTCATAGAGAAATGCGGTGTAATCAGAGACCCGCGCCGCCTGCTGCATGTTATGGGTAACGATGATGATCGTGTAGTCCTGTCGCAACTCGCCGATCAGCTCCTCGACCCGCGCCGTCGATTTGGGGTCGAGGGCGCTGCACGGCTCATCCATAAGGATCACTTCGGGATTCACCGCGATGGCCCGGGCGATACAGAGCCTTTGCTGCTGACCACCAGAAAGGCCGAGGGCCGATTGCTGCAAACGGTCCTTCACTTCATCCCAGAGGGCCGCCCCCTTAAGACTCTTCTCCACGGTCTCATCAAGGAGTGCCTTGTCTTTGACTCCGGCAATCCGCAGACCATAAATGACATTTTCATAGATTGATTTGGGAAACGGATTCGACTTCTGAAAGACCATCCCGACCTGCCGCCGCAGTTCGATGACATCGGTGCCGCGCGCATAGATGTTGGCACCATTGAGCAGCACCTCACCGTCGACCCGGATATTGTCGATCAGGTCGTTCATCCGGTTGAAACAGCGCAGCAAGGTACTTTTGCCGCAGCCCGAAGGACCGATGAGCGCCGTCACCTGCTTGCGCGGAAAACGGAGGCTGACATCAAAGAGGGATTGAGACTCCCCATAGTAAAAATCGAGGTTGGCGACCTCAAGAACCGGATCGACAATCGTCTGAGTTAAATCGGTAGACATAAAGCGTATCTCTCTTTAGAAAACACCGAAAGTGTAGCGTTTTTTCATCCGGTTGCGTAGCGCAATCGCAGTCCCACTCATGACCAGTACGATCAACACCAGCAACAGGGTGGTCACAAAAACCATCGGCTTGGCCGCCTCAATGTTAGGAGACTGAAAACCGATGTCGAAAATATGAAAACCAAGATGCATGAATTTGCGATCAAGATGAACAAAGGGGAAGTTGCCGTCAATGGGGAGAACCGGTGCCAGCTTGACCACACCGGTAATCATCAACGGCGCCACCTCACCGGCAGCACGCGCCATGGCAAGAATCAGTCCGGTCATGATCCCCGGTGAGGCCATAGGAAGAAGAACCTTGATCAGGGTCTGGAATTTGGTCGCCCCTAGAGCGTAGGAGCCTTCGCGCATCTCCCGGGGGATGGCGCTTAACGCCTCTTCGGTCGCCACGATGACCACCGGGACAGTAAGCAACGCCAGCGTCAAGCTCGCCCAGAGGATCCCTCCGGTACCGAAGGTCGGGTTAGGGAGCAGTTCAGGATAAAAGATCCGGTCAATCGCCCCCCCAACTCCATAGACGAAGAAACCGAGGCCGAAAATACCATAGACAATGGAAGGGATTCCGGCCAGATTGTTGACGGCAATCCGTACCAGACGAACCACCGTCCCCTCTTTGGCGTACTCTCGCAGATAGACGGCGGCGATCACCCCAAAGGGGAAAGAGAAGAGGCTCATCACGAAGATCAGCATCACCGTACCGAAAATCGCAGGGAAAAGGCCCCCTTCCGTATTCGATTCTCGCGGCTCAGCACTGAAGAGCTCCCAGAGCTTCCCCAGGTAAAAGAGCGTTTTTTCTCCAACCGTCATGATATTCGGCTGCCAGGTTCGAAGGACATCGGCGGCAATCAATGTTTTTTCACGGCCATCGATGGTCGTCATGGTCACCGTCGCGCTCTGCAAGACCTGACTGAGACGATTCTGCTCTTCGAGAAGTTGATGAAAACGCTCTTTAAGTGCACCCTCTTTCTTTTCAACCGCAAGGCGCTGCGGATCATCAGCGGCCACGACCTCATAATCGTAACGCACCCGCTTTAAGCGTAACTCCTCCATGGCATAGCTGACATCGTTGAGATGTTCGGACTGTTTTATCAGAGCGGCACGTTCATCCTCCATCTTTGCCAGCAGTCGTTCCAGCAGGGAACGCTCCGTTCCTTGCAATTCTGGAGCAATCTCCCCCCCATCGACTTCCTTGAAGAATCCGTAAAAATTTCCGTATTCGCTCCGCTCCAACGCCACCGCATCAGCCGGAAGGCGGGTCAGGGCGATATCGTCAAGATTGACCCAACGAAAATCGAGACCGTTGAGCTGGCGATTGCCAATCTTATACTGCACGCGCTCCCCCGCCCCTTCGGGGCGAGCCTCGCTGCGCACCATCTCACCAAGTAGAACCGACCCGTCATTGAGACGGACTTCCACCAGATTGGACGGCCAGAATACACCGAGACCGTTGCTTACAATCACCACGAGTAGAACCAGAGCGATAAGCAGTGTCACACTTAAGGCGGTACCACTGAGCCAAACCATCGGTTCACCGATACGCCAGAATGCCCGTTTCATCAAGAACGACTCCTCAAACGCTTAAAAACGTCCGTATTTGGCCCGCAGCCGCTGACGAATCAGTTCGGCGACGGTATTGACAATAAAGGTCATCACAAACAGCAGAACCGCCGAGAGGAAAAGAACCCGGTAGAGCGAACCATCCACCGGCGCCTCGGGAATCTCGACAGCAATATTGGCCGAAAGGGGTCGCATCCCGTTAAAGATGCTCAAATCCATAATCGGCGTATTCCCCGTGGCCATCAGGACAATCATCGTTTCACCAACAGCACGCCCAAATCCGATCATCGTTCCGGCAAAGATGCCGGGGCTTGCCGAAGGAAGCATCACCCGCCAGACCGTCTGCCAACGACTCGCCCCGAGGGCCAGCGAAGCCGCCTTCAAGCTCTGCGGTACATTGGAGAGAGCATCTTCGGCAATGGTAAAGATGATCGGGATGACAGCAAAGCCCATGGCGAAGGCGATGATGATACAGTTTCGCGGGTCGTAACGGACCCCCATCTCGTTAAAAAGCCACTGTTTGAGGTTGCCGGCGAAAAAAACCTCTTCAATCAACGGACCACACCAGGCCGCTAAGGCCACAGCGCCGATCAGAATCGGGGCGACCGCGACGAATTCAAAACCACGTTCAATCCTCTGTAACGACTCATTGCGCCGCGCCGCCTGCCAGACCAGCAAGGCCATCACCAACGTTGTCGGGAGGAAGATGAGACTTAAGAAAAGACTGCCAAGGGAGCGTTCGATCAGCGGGGCGAGCCAGAGCGCTGCAAGAAAACCGATGATGACCGTCGGCACCGCCGCCATGATCTCGACCGTCGGCTTGATCACCCCACGCAGCCGCGGCCGGGCAAACTGGCTGGTATAGATGGCCCCGAAGATCGCCAGCGGAACCGCAAAGAACATGGCGTAGAAGGTCCCTTTAAGGGACCCGTAGATCAAAGGGACCAGGCTTAGTTTTGCCTCATAGTCATCCGTTGCCGCTGAGGACTGCCAGACGTAACCGGGGGCGTCGTACCCCTCATACCAGACTTTGCCAAAGAGTGTTTTGAGGCTGACTTCAGGATGTGGAATCATCAGCGACCAACTGAGCATTTTCCCCTGCGAAGAGACCGTGACCAGCCCGTTTCCTCGGGTGGTCAGGGCCAAAGGAGCATTCTCCTGAAACGCCGGGAGCGTCAAAAGGTGACGTTCACTGGTCATGTTATCTATATGCACCGCCGCACGGCTGGCACTGATGACGTTCTTGTCACGCTGGGTCGGATAGAGGGCGAGAATCGGGGCGTCGTGTCGACTCAAATCGTGGATACGTCGCAAAACTCGAGTGCCATGTTCATTGCGAACCGGCATCCATGTGGTCACCAGGCCGGTCGCATCGCCGACCGCGAGAGAGACATCCCCGAAGATCATGGTCAGGGCGGTGATAGCCCGCTGATCGACAAACGCCTTGCGACTTTCCAGCAGGATCGGTTCTTCAATATCAGCAAGATCCCAGCGCATCAACTCGCCAAGAGAGCTGCCGATAAAGAGCTGCTGCCCGTCGTGGCTGAGAACCAGGCTGGCGACCCTACCAAGAATGGAGGAGAGGTCGATCTCATGCTCCTCTTCACTAAAGCTTGTTTCACCGAGAAAGTTTTCCTCTTCGAGGCGCTGCAGAAGCTCAACGTGCCCATCGGCAAAGAGGTCAACGCGTGTCGAGCGCCCGTCAGCACTGATGCGGGCCCAGGAACGTTCGGGCACACCGCTTGCCGGAGGGGCAAAGGTGGCGAGGCGTTCGCGTTGGTGCAGAATACTGCGTTCGTTACCCTGTTCGGCGTCGAAGAAGGGGCGAAAGCGAACTCTTTCGACGCTGACGCTCCCATCTTCCCAGAGCAGGACATGACGCAATCGGCCATCACCCTCGACTCCACGCAGGCGATCGGGTCCACTCGGAGCATGGAGTTGCTCTTGATCTAGCAACGCGCCATCGCTGATTTTGTAAAACGGCAGCTCACCATTTTCACTTAAGGCGTAGGAGGTTTCAAGGTATTCATCCATCCCGACAGCCAGCAGATTACCAGAGAGCTGCGACTCGACCGCCACACTCGGTTGACGCTCAACCTGGGCCGAGAAAAAGAGCGGCAGAGCTACATTGACGATCAGGACAAGGATGAAAACAACGCAAAAAATGACCGCCAATCCACCAAGGGTAATCCCCCAGCGGGCGAACCGGTCCATACGTTTGGCGCGCGCTTGATAATTCGTATTCATGGAACCATCACGTTGGTGGTTTTCAGACACGGTTGGGCCTCGTCCATTCGGACGAGGCCCAACCGACGCGATGCAGAAGAAACGCGTTAATCGAGGAGTTCACGCTGCTTGCTGGCAGCACCGGCGGGAAGAGGGAGGAAGCCGTCCTTGACCACCACTTCCTGCCCCTGCTTGGAGAGCATGTACTTAAGAAACTCTTTGGTCAGAGTTTCGAGAGGTTTGTTCGGTTCTTTGGCCACATAGACGTAGAGCATACGACCCAGGGGGTACTTACCACTGAGAACATTCTTGTAGTTCGCCGCGTAAGCCTTGCGCCCCTCTTTTTTGGCCAGAGCGAGAGCTTTGACACCCGAGGTCACGTACCCCATCCCCGAGTAGCCGATACCGGCCCTGTCTTCGCTGACACCAAGAACCACAGAGGCGTTCCCCGGCTGCTCTTTCACAATATCTTTAAAATCACCTTTTTTAAGAGCGTTCTTTTTGAAGAAACCATAGGTTCCGGAGGCCGAATTACGCCCGTAAAGGCTGATCGGCAGCTTCGACCATTTGCCGCCCATGCCGACCTCGCCCCAGAGAGAGACATCGTCGCCACCGCGCTTTTGGGTCTTGGAGAAGATCGAGTCGACCTCAGTCATGGTGAGCGATTCAAGAGGGTTGTCTTTGTTCACAAAAACCGCCAGCGCATCAAGGGAAACCCCGATGGCGGTCGGCTTAAAACCGTGCCGCGCCTCAAACGCCTCAAGCTCCTGCTTCTTCATGGCACGGGACATGGGGCCGAGCTGACTCGTCCCTTCGGTCAGCGCCGGAGGAGCCGTGCTTGAGCCTTTGCCTTCAACCTGAACATTGACATTGGGATAGATCTTACGGAACCCTTCAACCCAAAAGGTCATCATATTATTTAGGGTGTCGGAGCCGATACTGTTGAGCGTCCCGGCAACCCCTTGGACCTTTTGATAATCAGGCAGGGCCTTATCAACCTCAACCGCGTTTGCCGTAGTCCCAACAGCTGCCAGCATCAGAACCGCTACCGTCGTGGTGTACCATTTTGCAAGACGACTCTTGTACATTCGTTTTCTCCTCATTTCTGAATAAGTTTTCTCCATTATCGCCAGAAATGTTAGGGGAATGTTAGGGTCGCGCGATGAGTTGATTAGCTCTTTTTTTCGCTGGGCGCAGCGTCAATCGCTCTAAGACGAGTTTTTTTGGAAAAGAACCTGATTGAGGATCCCCCCCCGACGGTAATAGGCGACTTCGTCAGCGGTGTCGATACGACATATCGCCTCGACAGTAACGCTTCGACCATCACGACGGAGAAATGTGAGGGGGACACCACCTCCCGGCTGCAGGGTGGAGATCGGCTTGAGTGTCACCTCTTCGCTGCCGTCAAGATCGAGACTCTCGCGACTCACACCGGAGGGAAACTGCAGGGGAAGAATTCCCATCCCCACCAAATTGGAGCGATGAATACGTTCAAAGCTCTCCGCGACCAACACCTTGACCCCGAGCAGGAGGGTCCCCTTCGCAGCCCAATCCCGGCTTGAACCGGTTCCGTACTCCTTGCCGGCCACAACCACCAATGGCACGTTTTCATCAGCGTAACGCATCGCCGCATCAAACATCGTCGCCTCATCGCCTGACGGCCAGTGGCGGGTAAATCCCCCTTCCTTCGGTGCCACCATCTCATTGCGCAGTCGGATATTGGCAAACGTCCCACGCACCATCACGTCATGATTGCCACGCCGCGAACCGTAAGAATTAAACGCCTCAACCGGCACCTGTGCCTGCTGCAGATAACGTCCGGCTGGACTGTCGGGTCGGATATTCCCCGCTGGGGAGATATGATCGGTGGTGATCGAGTCACCCAGCAGAGCAAGAATCCGCCCCTTTTCAAATCCAGGGATTCCTTGGCGATCTTCGAGTCGGTCAAAAAAACTGGGGCATTTGACGTAGGTCGAGTCCGGATCCCAGACGTAGGTCGTCCCGTTTGGAACCGCAAGAGAACGCCAGGTCTCGTCACCGCGAAAGACTTCAGCGTAATGTTTACGGAACATTTCAGCCGAAACAGTCAACATCGCAGCGTCGAGTTCATCGGAAGTAGGCCAGAGCTCATGAAGATAGACCGGCTTGCCCTCCGCATCGGTGGCCAGAGGCTCACGGGTCAGATTGATGCTTGTCGTCCCAGCAAGAGCAAAAGCAACGACCAGAGGCGGCGAAGCAAGCCAATTGGCCTTGATCAGTGGGTGGATACGCCCCTCGAAGTTGCGGTTGCCAGAGAGGACCGCACTGACGGTAAGATCATTTTGACGTATGGCCTCGGCAATCGGCACATCAAGCGGCCCTGAGTTACCAATGCAGGTGGTGCAGCCATAGCCGACGAGCTGAAAACCGAGCTGGTCAAGATAGGGTTGCAGGCCGGAGGCCGCAAGATAGTCGGTTACCACTTTGGAGCCAGGCGCAAGCGAACTCTTCACCCAGGGACGGCGGCTGATCCCCCGCGCCACAGCCTTTTGCGCCAAGATGCCGGCGGCAAGCATCACTGCCGGGTTTGAGGTGTTGGTGCAACTGGTAATAGCGGCGATCACCACATCACCATGCTGCAGTTCTTCTGACTCGGGATCTTGTTTTGCCTCGGGAAAGACCGACGAAAAACGCTCGGGGAGCGCAGCAAGTTCAACCCGGTCCTGGGGTCGACGTGGACCGGCCAGCGCTGGGGTTATGCTTGCCAGGTCGAGTTCAAGGCGTGAGCTGTAGAGAGGGTCGGGAGTGGTGTCGTCACGCCAGACCCCTTGGGCTCTGGCATACGCTTCAGCCAGCGCGACCGTCGCTTCGCTGCGGCCACTTAACCGCAGGTAATCAATGGTGACGTGATCAACAGGAAAGAAACCACAGGTCGCCCCGTACTCGGGGGCCATGTTGGCGATGGTGGCTCTGTCGGCCAAAGGGAGTTGGTCGAGCCCGGGGCCAAAGAATTCGACAAACTTGCCGACGACCCCGTGTTGACGCAGCATCTCAGTCACCCGCAGCACCAGGTCGGTCGCGGTGACACCGGGGGAGAGATGCCCTTGTAGACGAACACCGACGACGTCGGGAATACGCATGGAGATGGGCTGACCCAGCATCGCCGCTTCGGCTTCGATCCCCCCAACCCCCCATCCGAGAACTCCAAGACCGTTGATCATGGTGGTATGGCTATCGGTTCCGACGAGGGTATCGAAGTAGGCGAGGGGTTCGGCGGCATCATCGCACCAGACGGTACGAGCGAGATATTCGAGGTTGACCTGATGGCAGATGCCGGTCCCCGGCGGTACCACTCGGAAGTTGCGAAACGCTTTCTGCCCCCACCGCAAAAAAGCATAGCGCTCACGATTTCTCTCCATCTCGAGCGCTACGTTCGCTTCAAAAGCGGTATCGGCTGCATAGTGATCGACCATCACCGAGTGGTCAATCACGAGGTCGACGGGAATTTGAGGATTGATTTCTTCGGGATCTCCGCCAGATTTCGCCAACGCGTCGCGCATCGCTGCGAGATCGACGATCGCAGGAACCCCTGTGAAATCCTGCATCAAAACTCGGGCAGGAAAATAGGAAATCTCGTGTTTAGAGTGCTGGGTCTTGCTCCAACTTGCCAATGCCTCAAGGTCGCGACGCTGAATCATCCCGCTTTCAGCCTGCCGCAACTGATTCTCGAGCAGAATCCGCAGGGTGACCGGGAGCGAATCGAGTTTCCCCAAAACTTCGGCCGCCGCAGCAAGGCTATAAAAACGATACGTTTTCCCCGCAACGTCCAAAGGGCGTAAAAAATGGTCCTGTTGTGGTTCCACGGATACACCTCCTCCTCGTGACTTTCATCCAGAGAGAACAGCCCCTCCCCGGAAGGCGGGGAGGCGGATCAGCTGCTGGGGAGCGAGATCGTGAAGGTACTCCCTTTGCCGAGTGCGCTTTTCACCTCAACTTCGCCCCCGTGTGCTTTACAAATATTCTGGACAATGGAGAGGCCGAGCCCTGTCCCTCCCTGCATACGGCTACGAGAGGGATCAACCCGATAGAAACGCTCGAAGAGGCGGGGGAGATGCTTTGAGGCGATCCCACAGCCGTGATCCGTCACCGCTATGGTAACACAGTGCGCTTTCTTCGCCACTTCAATCTCAACCTCAGCGTCAAGTGGACTGAACTTAATCGCATTGGTTAGCAGGTTGACCACCGCCTGTTCCAGGAGCGGCGAATTTACCTTCATGTGCAGCGGCGGTGCCTCAACCTTGAAACGGATGCCCCGGCTCTCTGCCGCGACAGCACAATCCTGTTGGGCCGCATCGAGGATCGGGCGAAGTTCCACTTCCTCAAGAGGTAACGGCTTCCCCTCTGTATTGCCATCAAGACGAGATAACACCAGAAGATCATCAATGATCGCTTGCAGTCGATCCGCCTGACGCACAATGACCCCAAGGAAACGTGCCCGATCCTCTTCGCTGATCCCACTGTCCAGGAGGGTTTCGCTGTACCCTTTGATGGCGGTCACAGGCGTTTTGAGTTCATGCGAGGCATTCGCGACAAAATCACGTCGAACTTGTTCCAATCGTCGGAGACGGGTGACATCATGAAGAACGATCAACGCCCCACTGCGATCACCCTTGTCATCGGCCAAAGTCGTCCCATGGGCTTGTAGAAAACGCTCAGCCTGAGCCTGTCGTAGCACCAGATCGGTCTCGATCGGTTCATCGCTTGCCATAACATGGTCGACAAATCGTTGCAGCTCTGCGCGGCGAGAAACCTCGGCAAAAGGACGACCCTGCGCCAACTCGGGATCAATCCCCAAAAGCTCTCCAGCGGCTCGATTGAGCCGCACAATCGACTGATCATGATCAACAGCCAACACGCCCTCAACCATGCTCGCCAGCATGGTGTTCTGCTCGTTGCGCTGCTGAACCACCATTTTGATACGATCATCAAGTTGTCCTGCCATCTGGTTCATGGTTGCGGCCAATGCTTGCAGCTCTCCCGAACCTCTAACGGCAAGGCGACGTTTGAGTTCTCCTCGGGCAAAGCGCTCCGCCCCCTGACGTAATCGCGCCAACGGCAGACTGATATGTCGGGCCATCCCCCAACTGAGCAAAGCTGCGAGAAAAACGGCCAGACCACCCCCAAATGCAATCCGGCTATAAAGCATATGTAACGCCTCATCAATTGTTTCAAGCGCCTTGGCCGTTCGGACAATTCCGACAACCGTTCCGGACTCATCTTCAACCGACTGGGCAACGTAAAGCATCTCCTTCTGCAACGTGTGGCTGTAGCGTAAGGATGACCCATCCTTTTTATCCAAGGCTGACTGAATTTCTGGACGACTCGCGTGATTCTCCATAAAGAGGGGATTTTCATCGCTATCCCCGACAACCGTTCCATCCGGAAGAATCAACGTGATCCGCGTTGTTCCGATTCCGGTCACACGGTTCGCCCAACCTAACAACGACTCTCGATCGTCGGTGAAAAAAAGATTCGATATCTGGGCGCGAAAAACACGTCCCTGTTCTAGAAGGTTGTCGCGCGTCGACTGAAGATGAAAATCACGCAGCGCACTTGTCGAGAACCAGGAAATCCCGCCGACACTGAAGATCAGGATCAACAAATAGGTTGGAAAAAGCTGTGATATAAGTCGTCTTGGTCGCATTTTAATCCTTAAAT
This sequence comes from Desulfuromonas sp., assembly GCA_002869635.1. Lineage (GTDB taxonomy): Bacteria > Desulfobacterota > Desulfuromonadia > Desulfuromonadales > BM515 > BM515. The sequence continues at coordinate 17,915 of PKUF01000033.1, forward strand.
CTGTAGCCGACACCACGAACAGTCTCAATCATAGAGCCACTGGGACCGAGTTTTTTGCGCAACCCAACAATTTGCACATCAACCGCCCGGTCCGTGACCACATAGTTTTCCCCCCGAACCGCATCGACGATCTGTCCCCGAGTAAAAACCCAGCCGGGCCGACCGGCCAAAAGCTGCAAAACTCGAAACTCGGTATATGTCAGATCAACACTTACACCGGCGACCGTCACCTCGTTGCGGCCCGAGTTGATCCTCAAGTCACCGATGCTCAGAGTCTTCACCTCATCTTTTTCCGCAGGTCCATGCCGACGGCGGAGAACCGTCTTAACACGGGCAAGAAGAACTTTGGGACTAAACGGTTTGGTGACGTAATCATCGGCACCGAGTTCTAGCCCGGTCACAATGTCAGCCTCTTCACCCCGCGCCGTCATCATAATGATCGGAACATGGCGCGTCGATTCATCTTCCCTGAGAAGACGGCAAACTTCAAGGCCATCCATTTCAGGGAGCATCAGATCGAGCAATACCAGATCAAAATCTCCGTTGCGACAGAGCCTCAACCCTTCTTCGCCTGTCATGGCACTGGAAACTTCATACTTTTCGCGTGAGAGATGAAAGTAGACCAGACTGAGAAGATCTTCCTCATCCTCAACAATCAGAACCCTTATCTTTTCCATATCTACTCCTTTTTCCTCACGATATGTCGGGAATGTTAGATCAAGGTTAAATTTGATCCAATCTTCATCTTTTCATAAAAAAAAGGCAGAGCCAATGGCTCTGCCTTTTTCATCATGTATAAACGACACCCGTTACTCAGCAGCGGGAGCTTCCTCTGTAACAACACTCTCCTCGACCAGTTCGATGATCGACAAAGACGCATTATCACCAAGACGATTGCCAAGCTTGATGATACGAGTGTAGCCACCAGGACGCTCCATATAACGAGGGGCCACCTGCTCGAAGAGACGGCCGACAACCTTACGGTCACGAACCACCTGCAGGACTTGACGACGAGCGTGAAGGTCACCGCGCTTGCCAAGAGTAATCATCTTCTCTGCGATTTTACGCAGTTCCTTGGCGCGGGCGTCGGTGGTCGTAATCCGCTCATGCTCAAGCAGAGAAGTCACCAAGTTACGCATCATTGCCGCGCGATGGCTGGAGTTACGCCCCAGTCTTCTGCCGGATTTATTGTGACGCATGGTTCATCGATCCTTTCTTCATATCCGAGTTCTCGGATCAGGCTTCTTCTTGGCCCTTCTGAATAACTTTGAGATATTCAGGATCCGGGAAGTTTTCAAGTTTCATCCCCAAGGAGAGCCCCATCTCTGCGAGGATATCCTTGATTTCGTTCAGTGACTTACGACCGAAATTCTGCGTTTTGAGCATTTCAGCCTCTGTCTTCTGAACCAACTCACCGATTAAGTGGATACTTGCATTTTTCAGGCAGTTCGCACTACGCACAGAGAGCTCGAGTTCATCAACACTGCGATAGAGATTTTCATTGATCTTCTTCGACTCTTCGCTCTGGACCTGCTCTTCGGTCTCCTGCTCTTCATCGAAGTTGATAAAAATCTGCAACTGCTCCTTGAGAATCTTCGCAGCGTAGGCGACTGCATCGTCCGGGCGGACACTACCGTCCGTGGTGACCTCGAGGTTGAGCTTATCGTAGTCAGTGATCTGACCAACACGTGCATTGGTCACCGTGTAGTTGACCTTTTTCACCGGTGCAAAAATCGCGTCGATAGGGATCGTGCCGACAGGCGCCTTCTCATCACGATTGCGGTCTGCGGGAACATATCCTTTCCCCATGGTGACAACCATGTCCATCTCCACATCAGCCTCTTTGGAACAGGTGGCGATATGGTGATCTGGATTCAGAACCTCAACATGCGAGTCACAGACTATATCCCCGGCCTTGATGACCCCTGCACCTTTTTTCACGATGCGAATATTACGGGTATCCTGACCATTCAGCTTAAGAAGGACCCCTTTGAGGTTCAAGATGATGTCTGTAACATCTTCCGTCACACCTGGGACCGTGGAGAACTCGTGAAGAACGTTCTTGATCCGAACCGAGGTAATTGCGGCCCCCTGCAGGGACGAGAGGAGCACACGCCGCAGCGAGTTACCGAGCGTCGTACCAAAACCACGTTCAAACGGCTCGGCATAAAAACGGCCATAAGTCGGACTCAAGGTTTCGGTTTCAATCTGGAGACGCTTGGGCTTGATCAGTTCTCTCCAGTTCTTATACATTCTTTTCCTCCCTCATGAGGTAGCCAGGACGACTCACTTACTTGGAGTACAATTCGACAATGAGCTGTTCCTGGAAGACCGGTGTGGTCATCTCCTCGCGGATCGGGAGGGTCTTGACCGTTCCTTTAAAGGCGGCACGGTCGAGTTCGACCCAGGAGGGGAGCCCACGACGCATGACACCGTCAAGAGCTTCGTTCATCCGGGTCACCTGGCGACTCTTCTCGCGCAGCTCAACGACATCCCCAACTCGCACCTGATAGGAGGGGATATTGACCTTAATGCCGTTGACCAGGAAGTGCCCCTGGCGCACTAGAAGACGAGCTTCGTTACGGGAAGTCGCAAAACCCATGCGGTAGACCATACTGTCGAGACGGCGCTCAAGCAGGACAAGAAGGTTCTCACCCGTCACGCCCTTCATACGATCTGCCTTCACAAAGTAAGCGCGGAACTGAGCTTCAAGCAGACCGTAGGTACGCTTGACACGCTGTTTCTCACGCAACTGTGTCCCGTAATCCGAGACTTTGACACGCCCTTGACCGTGCTGGCCAGGGGCATAGTTGCGACGCTCTACTGCACACTTATCGGTGTGGCATCTGTCCCCTTTGAGGAACAGCTTCATGTTTTCCCTTCTGCACAGACGACAGACGGGACCAGTGTATCTAGCCAAGGTTCGACCTCCTTATATCTTCCGTTAAACTCTTCTGCGCTTGGGGGGACGGCAACCATTGTGCGGGATCGGGGTCACATCCTTGATCAGGGTGATCGAAAGACCGACACTCTGCAATGCCCGCAGCGCCGACTCACGCCCAGAACCAGGCCCTTTCACATAAACCTCGACGCTACGAAGGCCATGTTCCTGAGCCTTCTTCGCCGCATCCTCAGCCGCGACCTGAGCCGCAAACGGGGTGCTCTTACGGGAACCTTTGAACCCCTTTGCCCCGGAAGTCGACCAGGAGATAACATTCCCGGCGATGTCGGAAATGGTGACAATGGTGTTATTGAAGGTCGCCTGGATGTGCACAACACCGTTAGCGATATTCTTCTTCTCTTTTGATTTACGTACTACTCTTTTGCCTGGCTTAGCCATAGCTCCTCCGATTATTTCTTCTTGCCGGCGACGGTCTTACGGGGCCCCTTACGGGTACGAGCATTGGTCTTCGTCTTCTGCCCGCGTACAGGTAACCCACGCCGGTGGCGAAGGCCGCGATAGCAACCCAGATCCATCAGTCGTTTGATATTCATCGAAACTTCACGCCGCAGGTCACCCTCGACTTTCGTTTCGCGGTCGATGACCTCACGAATGCGGCCGACCTCAACTTCAGTCAGATCGTCCGTACGTGTATTAAAGTCAACCCCGGCTTTCGTCAGGATATCCTGTGATGCGGAGCGACCGATACCATAAATATAGGTCAGTGCGATCTCAATCCGCTTATTTCTTGGTAAGTCAATACCAGCGATACGTGCCAATGTCTGATCCTCCTGATTCCGTTATCCCTGTTTCTGCTTGTGCTTGGGGTTTTCACAGATGATCCGGACTATACCCTTACGCTTGATCACCTTGCACTTGTCGCAGATTGTTTTTACCGACGCACGGACTTTCATCGCCTGTTCCTTTACGTTTTAATGCACTCGGGCAGCTGTCAACATCACCTTCATGCATGAATCTAGAGCTGTGTTAAAACCTCAGGTCCATGCTCGGTGATGGCGATTGTATGTTCAAAGTGTGCTGAAAGGCGACCGTCTGCTGTGACCGCCGTCCAACCGTCTGCAAGTACTTTTACATCTGGAGAACCGGCATTGATCATCGGCTCAATGGCCAACGTCATACCAGGTTTCAACCTCGGTCCCTGTCCAGGGAGACCAAAATTGGGAATCTGCGGTGATTCATGAAGCTTTCGTCCGATACCATGCCCGACAAAATCACGAACCACACTGAAGCCTTCATCTTCAACATACGTCTGTACCGCATGAGATATGTCCGACAGGCGATGTCCAACCTGTGCTTGAGCGATCCCCCTCCCCAGAGAGGCTGCGGTAACGGTCAAAAGACGCTCCGCATCGAGAGAGATTTCTCCGACAGGGGCAGTAAAAGCAGAATCACCGTAAAAACCTCGATGAATAACCCCAAAGTCGACACTCAAGATATCCCCTTCTTGCAGCGGCTCATCATTCGCGAAGCCGTGAACAACCTGCTGATTCGGGGAAGAACAAATTGTATAAGGGAAACCACCGTACCCCTTGAATGCCGGAACCACCTTGTGCTTTCGACACTCTTTTTCGGCCAAGGCATCGAGATCCCTAGTCGTCTGACCAGGTCGGATCTCTTCACGCAAACGACCGAGAATTTCTGCGACGATCCGCCCGGCTTCGCGCATCTTTACAAGATCGCGGGCCGACTTAATCGTGATCACATCAAACCGCTTTCAGCAAATCCGATATACGGGTGCGAACCTCATCGATAGGCTTCATCCCATCGAGCTCGCGTAACAGGCCACAACCCCGATAGTAGGCAATCAAAGGTGCAGTCTGCTCATCGTACACGGCAAGACGTTTACGAATCGTCTCTTCCTGATCATCCGCACGCTGAACCAGTGCAGCGCCACAGACGTCACAGACATCTGACTTTTTAGGCGGCTCATAGGAGACATGGTAGCCTCGACCACAACTGCCACAGGCGCGACGGCCCGCTAAACGCTCAACCAGAGCTTCCCCATCGACCGCAAGAGAGATGACTAAGTCCAACTCCTTCTGAAGTCCGGAAAGAGTTGACTGCAGGGCGTCAGCCTGCGGAACCGTGCGAGGGAAACCATCGAGTATAAAACCCTTAGCACAATCGTCATGCTGAAGTCGATCACGAACAATTCCGATCACCACTTCATCGGGAACCAGGCCCCCTGCATCCATAAATGCTTTAGCTTTAAGACCCATCTCGGTTCCCTCTTTGACCGCCGCCCGGAGTATGTCACCGGTGGAAATCTGAGGGATACCGTACTCATCGACCAGAGTCTTTGCCTGCGTCCCCTTACCCGCTCCCGGCGGTCCGAGAAGAATCAATTTCATCACAAACTACCCCCGTATCTTATCCACGCCGCCCCTTGATGGTCACGCCGCGCATGAATCCTTCATAGGAACGAGAGATCAGATGTGCCTCGATCTGCGACGCCGTATCCATACCAACGCCTACTACGATCAAGAGTGACGTTCCACCAAAGTAGAAGGGAACGTTAAACTGACCTATTAGAATGGTCGGCAAGACGCACACCGCGGAGATATAAATAGCACCGGCAAAAGTCAGCCGACTGAGCACAGTGTCTATATACTCCGCGGTCTCTTTACCTGGCCGGATACCAGGCACATATCCACCCTGCTTCTTCACATTCTCCGCAACATCAACAGGGTTGAAGGTGACAGCCGTGTAGAAGTAGCAGAAGAAGACGATAAAAGCAACATAAAAAAGATTGTACAGCCAGTGGTCCGGAGTCATCATATTCGCCAGCGACTGAACCCATGGCACATCGACAAGATTGGCGACTGTCGCAGGAAACATTATGATCGAACTTGCAAAAATCGGAGGTATAACTCCGCTCATATTGACCTTGAGGGGCAGATGACTGCTTTGGCCTCCGCTGCTGCGCATCCCGACAACACGCTTGGCGTAATGAATCGGTACCCGGCGCTGGCCGCGCTCAACAAAAATGATCGCCCATATGACCGCAATCATCGCGGTAAGGATCAAAAGAACGACTAAGGGAGCAAGGGCTCCGGTACGCAGCAGACGGATCGAATTGACAACAGCGGCCGGAAGGTTAGCTACGATACCAGCAAAAATAATCAACGAGATCCCGTTACCGATACCACGCTCAGTGATCTGCTCACCAAGCCACATGATAAAGGCGGTACCCGCAGTCAGAGTCACGATTGTCAGCAAGATGAAGCCAATCCCCTGATTCGGAACCACCAACTCTCCTGCCGGTCCTCGCATGGTCTGCAAACCAACAGCAATCCCCGCCCCCTGAACCACCGAAAGGATCACCGTGCCATAGCGCGTCCATTTGGTGATCGTCTTGCGTCCCTGCTCTCCCTCTTTCGCGAGACGCTCAACCGGTTCAAAGACCACGGTCAGCAACTGCAGGATAATCGAGGCGCTGATATAGGGCATGATCCCGAGAGCAAAGACCGTCATGCGCTCAAGCGCCCCCCCGGTAAACGCACTGACGAGACCGAGCAGCGTCCCCTGCGTTCCCGAGAAGAATTTCGCCAGCACCTGGGCATCGATCCCCGGTGTCGGGACATGACATCCTACCCGATAAACAGCGAGCATCCCCAATGTAAAGAGGATGCGACGCCGTAATTCAGGAATGCTGAAGATATTCTGAATGCTTGAGATCACTTAGAGAACCTCGGCTTTTCCGCCCGCAGCTTCAATTTTGGCCTGGGCCGACTTGCTGAACTTATGTGCCTTCACCGTCAGCGCTTTGGTCAATTCGCCGTCACCAAGAATCTTAACGCCGTCACGCAGTTCATTAACCAGTCCTGCCTGACCATAAGTCTCAAGATCAATGACAGTACCCGCCTCAAAGGTCTCGAGATCCCTGAGGTTGACCAAGGCATAAACCTTTTTATTGAGCGACTTGAAGCCGCGCTTGGGAAGACGGCGTTGAAGAGGCATCTGCCCACCTTCAAAACCAGCCTTAACTCCACCACCGGAGCGGGAGTTTTGCCCCTTGTGCCCCTTACCCGAGGTTTTTCCCGTGCCGGAGCCGGGACCACGACCAAGACGCTTTCTATTTTTTGTCGAACCGATAGCCGGTTGTAGATTACTCAGATCCATTGTATTCGTCCTTGTCGAATCAGTCCTCAACGGCCACCATGTGGGCGACCTTACGGATCATGCCGCGAATTTCCGGAGTATCCGGAAGGGCGACGGTCTTGTTCAACTTGGTCAGACCGAGTCCCTTAAGCACGCGCGTAAAATACACGTCGCGCCCGATACCGCTCTTCTTCAGGGTTACTTTCACCATATCTGCCATAACAACCTCCCTTACTCCTGCTCACCGGCGGTAAGACCACGACGAGCCATGATCTCTTCGGCACTTTTGAGCTGTCCCAAGGCGTTGATCGTCGCCTTAACAACATTATGGGGATTGTTCGAACCGATGCACTTGGAGAGGATGTCACCCACCCCCGCAACCTCAAGAACCGCACGGGTCGCACCACCGGCGATAACACCGGTACCAGCAGAAGCCGGTTTGAGAAGTACACGGCCAGCGCCAAATTTACCAAGGACATCAAAAGGGATGGTGCGGTCCTTAAGGGGAACGCGGATGAGCGACTTTTTCGCCTGCTCTACCCCTTTACGTATCGCCTCAGGGACCTCTTTGGCCTTGCCAAGGCCGTAGCCGACACTGCCCTGCCCGTCCCCAACAACAACCAGTGCCGAGAAACTGAAGCGGCGACCACCTTTTACGACTTTGGCGCAGCGATTGATATGAATGACACGATCAGTCAGATTGAGCTCATTGGGATCATTGCGAAGCAAAGGTTCCTCCTCTGGCTAGAAAGACAGCCCCGCCTCCCGGGCCGCGTCGGCAAGCGCCTTGACACGTCCGTGGTACAGAAAGCCGTTACGGTCAAAAACCACCTGTTTGATATTCTGTTCGAGGGCCTTCTTAGCGATGGCCTCCCCAACACACTTGGCCGCCTCGACATTCCCGGTGTAGGCGTCGCCACTGACGACTTCCTTGCTGAGCGAAGACACGGCAGCCAGCGTCTTCCCGGTTGAATCCTCTATAATCTGAGCGTAGATATGGCGTGCGCTGCGGAAGATATTCAGACGCGGACGCTCTTCTGTCCCCTTGACCTTCCGGCGTACCCGCACCTGACGCTTGCAACGCGCCTGACGCCTTTTTTCTGCAACACTCACTGGCTCTCTCCTCGACTGAAAAAGCTTTATTTTTTACCGGTCTTGCCGGCTTTACGAATGATCTTTTCGTCCGCGTACTTGATCCCTTTGCCCTTGTAAGGCTCAGGCTCACGGAATGAGCGGATCTTGGCAGCGGTAGCTCCAACAACCTCTTTGTCGATCCCTTTTACCGTGATCTTGGTCTGTTTCTCGACCTCTACGCTGATCCCTTCAGGGAGTGCGTACTCGATCGGGTGAGAATAACCAAGAGCAAGATTCAGAACCTTCCCTTTAATCTCAGCACGATAACCGACACCGTTGATCTCGAGGATACGGGTAAAACCCTTGGTCACCCCTTCAATCATATTCGCAACCAGCGTGCGGGTCAGTCCCTGAAGGGCGTTCGCATTGCTCGCCTCACCCTGTTGAACAAGGATTTGATCGGCTTCAACCTGAACATTTACCCCTTCGGGGAGATCCCGGGAGAGTTTACCATTGGGGCCCTGCACGTCGATCGTCAGATCTTTGAGGGCAACCTTAACTCCCGACGGGATATCAATGGGCTTTTTGCCTATGCGTGACATGGTATTGACTCCTTGTGCGTTCGCTTACCAGATGGTGCAGAGGACTTCTCCGCCCACCTGTGCATCACGCGCCGCATTATCGTTCATGACCCCTTTTGAAGTCGAAAGGATCGCGGCGCCTAGCCCGTTCTTCACCTTGGGGATCTCATCCTTCCCCACATAGACACGGCGACCGGGGGTCGAAACGCGCGCAATCTCATGGATCACGTGAGCGTTGTTGCCGTCAAATTTCAGATAAACACGCAGAGTTCCCTGCTTGTCATCACTGACGGTTTTATAATTTTTGATGTAGCCAAGATCCCGGAGAACCTCGACAATTGCCACCTTGACGTTCGAGGCGGGTATATCAACCTTCTGGTGCTTCGCCAGGCCGGCATTGCGGATGCGCGTCAGCAGGTCCGCGATCGGATCGGTCATAGCCATTGGATGCAGCTCCTCTATTTTCTCATTACCAGCTTGACTTAGTCACGCCGGGAATCTTCCCTTCCGACGCAAGCTTGCGCAGACAGATCCTGCACATGTCGAATTTACGGTAATACGCCCGGGGGCGCCCGCATAGCGGGCAACGGTTATATTCTCTGACCTGGAATTTCTTCCGCCGGGCAGCCTTCAGCATCATGGACTTCTTCGCCACTGTTATCCTCCGCGATCCGTTGTCTATTTTCTGAACGGCATGCCAAGGCTGGCCAGCAACGCCCGCCCCTGCTCATCAGTCTTTGCCGTGGTCACAATCGTGATATTGAGTCCCTTGATTTTGTCGATCTTCTCGAAATCGATCTCAGGGAAAATCAACTGCTCACGAATACCGAGCGTGTAGTTGCCACGACCGTCGAACGCCTTGGGGGAGATCCCCTTGAAGTCACGAACACGCGGTAGGGCAATATTGATCAGGCGGTCCATAAATTCATAGGCACGATCACGACGCAGGGTCACCATGCAGCCGATCGGCATCCCTTCACGCAATTTAAAACTCGCAATCGACTTCTTTGCCTTGGTCACAACGGCCTTCTGACCGGTAATGTGTCCAAGCTCCTCAACGGCCGACTCGAGAACCTTGATGTTCTGAATCGCCTCGCCAAGACCCATGTTGACCACGACCTTCTCGATCCGGGGGACATCCATCACATTGTTGAGCTGCAGTTCACTCTGCAGTTTGGGAACCAGTTCAGACTGGTACATCTCTTTCAGGCGTGCCATGGAAATCCTCCGTTACTTATCCATAATCTCGTTACACTTCTTACAGTAACGAGCCTTGCTGCCATCTTCCAGAATCCGCATCCCGGTTCGGGTCGCCTTGTTACAGGCACCGCAAACAGGCATGACATTGGAGGCGTCAAGAGCTGCTTCTTTCTCGACGATCCCACCTTCAGCCTCACCACGCCCCGGACGGACATGGCGCTTGACCATATTGAGATTTTCTACCACGAGACGACCCTTGGCAGGGAAGACGCGGAGAACTTTACCGGTTTTACCTTTATCTTTACCGGCGATGATCATCACCATGTCATCTTTCTTGACATGAAGCTTTGTTGCCGCCATTGCTTGATATCTCCCACTCGCAGGTAATTAAAGAACTTCCGGGGCCAGGGACACAATTTTCATGAACCGGCGAGCACGAAGTTCACGAGCAACGGGCCCGAAGATACGGGTACCGACTGGCTCGCCACCAGTATTGACAACCACAGCAGAGTTTTTGTCAAAACGGATATAGGAACCGTCGGGGCGCACCACTTCTTTCGCCGTACGGACGATTACCGCCCGCACAACATCGCCCTTTTTCACCTTGGAATTGGGAAGGGCCTCCTTGACGGAGCAGATGATGATGTCACCCAGGCCGGCGTACTTGCGCTTGGAGCCGCCAAGTACCTTGATACAACAGAGCTTCCGAGCACCGGAATTGTCTGCCACATCAAGCATCGTCTGCATCTGAATCATAGTTTGGTTCTCCTAGACAATAACGTGCTTTTCAAGAATTTCGCGGACTCTCCACCGCTTGTCGCGAGACAGCGGTCTGGTCTCCACGATCAGTACCTTGTCACCAGTGGCGCATGCATTCTGCTCATCATGAGCTTTGTAGGTGATGCGACGCTTGATGTATTTCTTGTAGACAGGATGTTTGACCAGCTGGTCGACCTTCACCACAACAGTCTTGTCCATCTTGTCACTTACAACGATTCCAATCCGGGTTTTCCGGTTTCCACGTTCAGTCGTCATGTTGTCCTCTCACTCGTCCTTAGGCCTGTTTTTCCCGGAGGACGGTCTGCACGCGGGCAATGTCCTTCTTCAACTGGGAGAGCCGGGCCGTATTCTCCAGATGCCCGGTGTGCAGCTGGAATTTGACGGAGAACAGCTCCTGGTTCAGCTCCTGACACTTTTTCTGCAGCTCATCGATGCTGAGCCCCTTAACTTCACTTGCCTTCATGATCAAGGTCCTCCCTGACTACAAACTTGGTCTTCATGGGGAGTTTGTGAGCCGCCAGACGGAACGCCTCGCGGGCGGTCTCCAATTCTACACCCTGCATCTCATAGAGCACCATACCGGGGCGAATTACAGCAACCCAGCTATCAGGAGAACCTTTCCCCTTACCCATACGAGTCTCAGCCGGCTTACGGGTCAGAGGCTTGTCAGGAAAAGCACGGATCCAGATCTTACCACCACGCTTGATATAACGGGTCATGGCGCGACGGGCCGCCTCTATCTGACGGGAGGTTAGCCAGCCGCAAGCAGTCGCCTGCAGTCCGAAATCACCGAAATTAAGCTCGGTCCCTCCGGAAGCGGCACCTTTCATGCGCCCCTTAAACTGTTTTCTATGTTTAACCTTCTTGGGCATTAACATGACAAACGTCTCCTATACGCTCGGCTACTGTTCTCGCGCGAGAACCTCACCCTTGAAGATCAGGACCTTAACGCCGATGATCCCATAGGTGGTCTTGGCTTCGGCGAAGCCGTAATCGATATCGGCACGCAGGGTGTGAAGTGGAACTCGACCCTCGCGATACCACTCGGTACGACTCATCTCAGCCCCGCCAAGGCGGCCGCTGCAGTTGATCTTGATTCCCTGAGCCCCAAATTTGAGGGTCTGACTGACACTCTTTTTCATCGCACGACGAAAAGCGACACGACGCTCGAGCTGCAGGGCAACATTCTCGGCAACCAGCTGCGCATCGACTTCGGGCTTGCGCACTTCCTGAATGTTGATGAATACTTCTTTGTCGGTGAGTCGGGCCAGCTCTTTCTTAAGAGCCTCAACTTCAGAACCCTTCTTACCGATAATGATTCCGGGGCGCGCTGCAAAGATATTGATCTTCGCTTTGTTAGCGGCACGCTCCATCTCAATCTTCGAGATCCCGGCGTGATAAAGACGCTTTTTGAGGTAGTTTTTAAGCTTGATATCCTCGTGAAGAAGCTTGGCGTAATCAGCCGTCGCAAACCACTTGGATTCCCAGGTCCTGATGACCCCGAGGCGAAATCCTACCGGATGTACTTTCTGGCCCAAACGATCACCTCCTTAAGGCAGACTATTTTTCGTCAAGAACCACACAAATGTGGCTCGTCGGTTTACGGATACGTGTCGCACGCCCCTGTGCACGGGGCATAAAACGACGCAGAACAGGTCCCTGATCCACCGTGATGGCTTTCACCACCAGTTGATCGACGTCGGAAACGCCTTTCTGCTCGGCATTCGCGACCGCAGAAAGAACAAGCTTGGAAACGATTCCGGCGGCTTTCTGCGACGAGAACTTGAGAATATTCAGCGCGTCCTGAACTCCCTTGCCCCTGACCATGTCGACGACAAGGCGGGCCTTACGGGGAGAAAGGCGCACATAACTCAGTTTGGCTCTGGCTTCCATGAATTGAACTCCTCTACGGGATCTTACTTCTTCTTCATCTTGCTCTTTTTGTCCGCACCATGCCCATAGTAGGTACGGGTCGGAGCAAACTCACCCAGTTTGTGACCGACCATGTTCTCGGATACGAAAACCGGCACAAACTTTCTGCCGTTGTGGACGGCGAAGGTATAGCCGACAAACTCCGGGATGATGGTCGAACGCCGGGACCAGGTCTTGACGACCTTCTTCGACGGGGCGTCCGCTTCAAGATCGATCTTCCGCAGAAGGCATTCCTGGACGTAAGGCCCTTTTTTAACTGATCTCGCCACTGCCGTCTCCTCACTCTATCGTTAAATTGATTATTTGGTTCTACGCCGTACGATGAAGGCGTCAGTGCGCTTGTTGGTGCGCGTTTTATAACCCTTGGTCGGGACCCCCCAAGGGGTGACCGGGTGACGACCTCCGGAACTCTTACCTTCACCACCACCGTGGGGATGATCGACCGGGTTCATCGCCACACCACGGGACTGAGGACGCTTACCGAGCCAGCGGTTACGACCCGCCTTACCGATCTTGACGTTCTCGTGATCTGTGTTGCCGACTTGACCTACCGTCGCACAACACTCCTGAAGAACAAGACGAACCTCGCCGGAGGGGAGACGAAGCTGAGCGTATTTCCCTTCCTTCGCCGCGACCATGGCGTAAGTACCGGCACTGCGGGCGAGCTGCCCACCCTTCCCGATCTTAAGCTCAACGTTGTGAACCCAGGTACCGAGAGGGATCGCACGAATCGGCATGGCGTTGCCCGGCTTGATATCCGCCTGCTCGCTCGCGATGACCGTGTCTCCCACTGTGATACCGTTAGGGGCGAGGATGTAGCGCTTCTCACCATCAGCATAATTGAGAAGGGCGATACGCGCCGATCGATTCGGGTCATATTCGACCGTCACAACCTTCGACGGGATCTCTTTTTTGTCCCGCTTAAAGTCGATAATACGGTACTTGCGCTTATGACCACCGCCGGTATGACGGCTGGTAATCCGGCCATAGCTGTTACGTCCACCGGTACGCTTGAGAGAAACAACCAGGGATTTTTCCGGGCGGTCGGTCGTCACCTCTTCAAACGTCGAAGAGGTCATGTGGCGACGGCCCGGTGATGTCGGTTTATATTTTTTGATCCCCATTATTCTTAACTCCGATCACTGGATGACAGATCTTAAACGCCGTAGAAGTCGATGTTGCTTCCCTCAACAAGGGTCACATAAGCCTTCTTGAAGTTGGAACGCTTACCGATGTTGCGGCCGACTCGCTTGCGCTTGCCAGCCATCACTACGGTGTTGACATTCTCTACCTTCACGTCAAAGGCTTGCTCGATAGCCTGCTTAATCTCGATCTTGTTCGCATCGATCGCCACCTCAAAGGCAACAGTCCGTCCCTCTTCTCCGGGACCAAGACTGGTCTTCTCAGTGATCAGCGGCTTCTTCAGAATCTGATGCAGAGGTTTCATCAGGCTAACGCTCCTTCCAGTTGGGCCAGAGCGCTCTCGGTAACGATGAGCTTCCGGTACTTCATGACATCGTAGACGTTGACGCCATCAGCCCGCAGCACCTTCACAAAGGGGAGGTTACGTGCCGACAGTTCCACCGCCGGATTGGCAGCATCAATCACAACCAAGGCATTGGCGGCCTCGAAGCGATTAAGAACCTCAGCAAACCCCTTGGTGCTGATCTTCTCAAGCTCAATCGTGTTGAGAACGGTCAGCTGTTCCCCCTTGTAGCGCGCCGAAAGGGCACTACAAAGTGCAGCTTTTTTGACCTTACGGTTCAGCTTGAAACTGTAGTTACGTGGGTTCGGGCCAAAAGCGGCGCCACCACCAACAAAGTGCGGCGCACGGACACAACCCTGTCGGGCGTTACCGGTCCCCTTCTGCTTATAAGGCTTCTTGCCACCACCAGCGACTTCACTGCGGGTCTTGCTGGCCGAAGTCCCCTGCCGCCTTGCTGCCAGTTGGTATCGAACCATATCATGGATCAAATACCCGCGAACATCGGCGTCGAAAACCGCATCGGCGATCTCACGCTCACCAACTTGGTTTTTATCCATATCGTACACTGCAATCTTTGCCATTTTCGTTCTCCCAGATTACACCGCTAAGACCGGCTTACGCCTTGGCCTTGATCCCCTTACGGATCATCACCAGACCATTTTTGGGGCCGGGGACAGCGCCGCTGACCAAAATCAGATTTTCCTCGGGACGGACCTCCACAACCTGAAGATTCTGTGTCGTCACCTTGGCATTTCCCATCTGACCGGCCATCTTCTTCCCTTTAAAAACACGGGAAGGCCAAGCGCTGCAACCGATTGCCCCAGGGCGGCGATGGAACATCGAACCGTGGGAGCTACGTCCACCGGAGAAGTTCCAACGCTTGATGACCCCCTGGAACCCTTTACCTTTACTGGTCCCCGTCACGTCAATCACGTCACCGGCAGCAAACAGTCCTTCGCAGGAGATTTCGTCACCCATGGAGATGTCATCGACATTGTCGACACGCAGCTCTCGCACATGGGAGAATGCTCCCTTGCCCGCCTTTTTGAAGTGCCCCATCTCAGGCTTATTCACCCGGGTGGTCTTCTGAGGCGCAAAGCCGAGCTGGAGGGCATTGTAGCCATCCGTCTCGACCGTCTTTTTCTGGAGCACAACACAGGGGCCCGCTTCGAGAACGGTCACCGCAATCCGACGACCGTCCACTGCGAAAACCTGGGTCATTCCCAGTTTCTTTCCCATGATTCCCTTTATCATCGCAGCATTCCTTATGCTTAAACCCGTAACGGTTAGTTGGATCAGAGTTTGATCTCGACGTCCACACCGGCCGAAAGGTCGAGCTTCATCAGCGCGTCAACCGTCTGCTGGGTCGGTTCAAGGATATCGAGGAGGCGCTTGTGGGTCCGCATCTCAAACTGCTCACGGCTTTTCTTGTCGACGTGGGGACCACGCAGCACCGTATATTTATTGATCACGGTCGGCAACGGAATGGGACCGGCAACTCGGGCCCCTGTCCGCTTGGCGGTATCGACGATTTCGTTCACCGAGCCGTCAAGTAGCTTGTGATCATAGGCCTTTAAACGAATGCGAATTTTCTGGCTGGGCATGATGTTATCCCTCTTCTATTACTCGACGATTTCGCTAACGACACCGGCGCCGACGGTGCGGCCACCTTCGCGGATCGCGAAGCGAAGTTCTTTGTCCATGGCGATCGGGGTGATCAAATCAACGCTCACCGCGATGTTGTCA
>PKUF01000063.1 GCA_002869635.1 Desulfuromonas sp.
ACCCCGCCCAAGAACATCATCGGCAAAGAGAACCTCGGCACAGTAACGTCGCTCATGATCCGGCCCTGATGGGGGGAGCATCCGGTAGGTCGGAGGAAGACCACGCTCCCCTTGCAACAGCTCCTGCAGACGCGTCTTGAAGTCGCCCCCCTGACGACTCGCCTGCGCTTCGGCCAATGAGGGGGCGAAGAGCCTCTCGACCACGTCCTGAGCAGCGGCAAAGCCTGAGGCGAGAAAGACCGCCCCGAGCAACGCCTCAACAGCATTGGCAAGAAGACTCGGCTTTTCTCGACCGCCACTGCGGGACTCGCCTCGACCCAGTCGGAGCAGGGCCCCCAGCTCAAGCTGACAACCGATTTTAGCCAAGGCACCTTCACTCACCACCTCAGCCCGCAACCGGGTCAACTCACCTTCCGGAAGAAGGGGTTGCCTCTGAAACAACAATTGACTAATCGCCAAGTCGAGGACGGCGTCACCGAGAAACTCGAGACGTTCGTTATCGTCACAGGCACACTCAGGGTGCTCGTTGCGATAGGACTTGTGGGTCAGGGCTTCCAGCGGTAACGCATCATCCGGAAAGAGAAACCCGAGCCGGGCGGCAAGATGATCTGCAATCGATAGGGTCATAATGCTCTGAGGGTCTGTTTCATGAGGAAAGGCGCGGCAAGAATTATCAGAAAAGGGGGAGAGAGTAAACAACAATCCACCCCAAAACAACTCGCCGCGCAAAAAAAGTATTGACAAATGACCATGGCTCAAGCGAAAATTCGCGTCTTAACGGCAAACGCCAAAACCGTACATCCAAGGAGGCTATACCCATGCAGTGTCAGACGGTTCTTCCCGGTACCGAGTGTACCTTCTGGTCGAAGCAGGGTTGCACGTTTTCGGGAAATTCTTGCCAGACCATCGTCGACGAATGCCAAGGCTGTGAGCGCATTGTCGATGGGACCATCGGTCAGGTCTGCTCGGTAGCTCCCTCCCCGAGCCGCAAGTGGGCGGCTGAACTCTGCAACTTCGCGACCCATCGTAAGATCGAGATTCAAAGTATCGAAGCAAAGGTCAACCCCCTCAAAGCTTCGAAGAAGGCTGCTGCCGGCAAAAAGTAAGCACCCTTCGAGAAGAAGACGAGACTGCAAGATCAAGGCAGGCCAGACGATGGCCTGCCTTTTTTGCGTCATCTTCTGGGATCAACCGAACAACAACACCAGAAAGGGCAGCAGCAGAGCCGAAAGAAGACCGTTAAGACCGATGGCAAGCCCCGCCACAGCTCCACCGAGACGGTCAACTTCAAGCATGCGGGCGGTGCCAATGCCGTGACTGGCGGTCCCGAGAGCCAGACCTGTCGCTACCGACGAACGAACACCAAGCAGACGACAAAACTCAACCCCACACATCGCCCCAACACAACCGGTAAAAACGACGATCGCTGTCGTCAAGGGGATAATCCCACCGATTTTCTCAGCGATCCCGAGAGCAATCGGGGTCGTCACCGACTTGGGGGCGAGAGAAAGGACAACCTCCCGGCTCCCACCGAAGAACCATCCGAGGCCGCAAGCACTGAAAATCGAACTGAACGCGCCGGCCAAAACACCGAAGAAGATCGGGCGCCAGCGCTGCATCACCTCTTTACGCCGGCGGTAGAGAGGGACCGCCAGAGCGACCACCGAGGGGCCCAAGAGAAAATGGATCACCCGCCCCCCTTGCGCGTACGCCTCGTAAGGGATATCGCAGAGCAACAGGAGCAAGATCAGAGCAACGATGGTGACCGCCACCGGATTCAACAGAATAAGGCGACTACGCCGGTAGAGTTGTTGAGCGAGAAAATAGCCGCTTAGGGTCAAGGTGATCCCGAAAAGGGGTGAGTAGAGAAGCTCAGAGGTCATCCGGGACACCCTCCTCATCACCTTCAAGCCACTGCCCGACCTTAGCTGTCACCCCCAAGACCACAAAAGTACTTAAAACGGTAGCCAGAAGAATCGGCTGCCACTGACGGGCAATCACTTCGGTATGAACCATGACCCCGACTCCGGCCGGGATAAAAAAGAGAGAGAAGTGGGTCAGGAGAAGTTCAGCAGCATCCTCCACCCACGCAAGCCTCAACCATCCGAGCAACAGAGCCAGAAGCAACAGCCCCATACCGATGACATTGCCAGGTACAGCAATCTGCAACGATTCCGAGAGCCACTCCCCAAACAGCTGCAAAACCAGCAGGATGACCAACCCCCTTAAGATCTCTCCCTTCACACCGTCTCCCCCTGCTACAGTTCCGCCTTAAGACCTTCAACCACCGCCTTTACTTCGTCGCGGATCTCTTTGGCCGAAGCCGAACGTTCATGCAGAAGAAACTCTTCAAAAAAGTGCAGAGCCTCTCGCCCTTTCTCCTGATCGAGGCAAAGATTCCCCAAGGTCAGATAAGCAAAAGAGAAGGACGGGTCAAGCGCCACCACCTTGCGACACTCGCTCTCGGCCTCGGCCAGATCACCGAGATCGTAGTAGAGTTCCGCCAAATTGTAGTAGCCTTGAGGATCCTCCGGCTCAAGCTCGACCACTCGACGAAAGAGTGTCAGGGCCTCATCTCGCTCCCCTCGCGAAAACGCCACATCACCAAGAGAGTTTAGAGCAAAAACATTCTCGGGGTCGCCCTTGAGCGCACGCCGGTAACACTCTTCGGCCTTGTCGAAACGTTCCTGTTGAAAATGAACGAGTCCCATACTGACCCAGGCATCTCCCTCGTCCGCATTGAGAGCAACGACCTCCTGATAGTTCTTAAGAGCTGCTTCAGCCTGGAGCCCTTCAAGAAGGACATCTCCGAGAGCATAGAGGACCTCAATGTTCTGTGGCTCCAACTCTTTGGCTCGACGCAACAGTTCGGTACTGGCGCGCAGATCCCCTTTTTCTCCCAGGGCTTCGGCCCAAAGAAGAAGGATCTCCACCGACTCTGGAGCCTGCTTGGCCGCCTCGGCAAAATGGCGTACCGCCTCCTTCAGTTCGCCGACTTCAAGCGCTTCGCGCCCACGGCGCAGCAATTCTTCCTGTTGGCCCATCCTCACCTCACATCAGCAAAAGCGGAGTCAAGCCTCACCCTCCGCCAGTTCATCCAGAATTTCCAACAATTCCCATGGGGAGACCCCAACAACCTTAACCTTAACACCCAATGTCTCAGAAAGACGCTGCAACGGAAAATCATCGAGAAAAACCGCCTCCCCTTCTCGTAAAACGACCTCGGGGACGAGAAGAACCTCACCAAGGGGCCGATCCCGCAACTGGGCCACAACATCCGCCCCGGTCAAAAGCCCGGTGACGGTCACCTCCCCGCCAAAAAAGTGGTTATCGACGGGATAGACGCGCAAGGTAATACCGCAGCGCTCTTTGAGCTCTCTGGCCAACGCCTCGATCTCTTGCTGTGCCGACCGCCCGGTGAAGGTACTTAATTCTAGCCCCTTTTCAAGGGTCGGAAACATCGGCAGCGCCTGAGTTGTCTCGGCCCGAAAAAGAGGGATCATCCCCACCCCGTTCTCAAGCTGTTCCAGCGCCTCGTACTCCTCAAGCGGTGGAAACGGTTCCTGCGCCTTGAGGTACCATTCGTCGGCCGCAAAGAGAAAGCGACTTCCAGACGCGGCCAGAAAGCTCTGCTGCTTTTGCGCCATCACCTCCAGAAATACCTTCGCCTCTTCGACGGTCGGCGTCCGCAAGACCGGCAGATTCTGTCGGTGCCCGGTCAGACCGACCGGAACAATTGCCAGACTGCGAATTCCCGGAGCGAGGGCGTAAAGATCATCGACAGTTCGCCAGAGTACCGCACCATCATTGATCCCCGGGCAGACCACAATCTGTGTATGGATATCGATTCCCGCTGCGACGAGACGCTGCAACAGCGGCAGAACCGGCAAACCCTGTCGCCCGAGAAGACGGGCACGCAGCGTTTCGTCACTGGCATGGACCGAGACATAGAGAGGAGAAAGCTTCTGGCGAATGATCCGCGCTACCTCCTCCTCACCAATATTACTCAAGGTGACATACGCCCCGTAGAGGTAGGAGAAACGGAAATCCTCGTCTTTGACATAGAGGGTCCGACGCATCCCCTTGGGGAGTTGATGCACAAAACAAAAAAGGCAGTCGTTGCCGCAACAGGTCGGATCGGGATGCTCGAAATAGAGTCCCAAAAGGTCGTCGGCATCTTTCTCGAGAGGGATTTCCCAAAACTCGCCGTCATGACGTCGGACATCAAGAATCAGATCCTCAACCGCAGTGAGAACCTGATAATCGACGAGGTCATTGATCACCTCACCGTTCACCTTCAGCAGGACGTCACCAGCGACCAGCTCAAGCTCTTCGGCAATACTGCCGGGCTCGACCGCTAGAATCTCAAGCATCGTGGGCTCTCCGCACAAGGCGTAAAAAGGTAAAAGTCCCCGTAAAAGCACGAGGCCTCTACGGGGACCTTAAAAAACATCACGAAACAAAGACGACTCAGTCTTTCCCTCCATGCAGCCGGAACGAACCATCAGAAGAGGTGATGGAAGATATCGCGTGTTTGTAGATGAGGATGTCACCGTTGCTCTCAATCAGCAGGCAAAAGCTGTCGAACGACTTAATGTACCCTTCAAGCTTTTCCCCTGACATCATCACAACCGTCACGCGGACCCGCTCTTTACGGGCCTGGTTCAGATACTGATCCTGGATATTGAATGGGGTCTTGGCCATGTCCACTCCTTTTCAGGCATTAAAAAAAATGTTCAATCAATTTACGGATCTTACCAAACTCTTTCAAAGAATCAATCACGTTCAGTCTATTATCTTTACGGAACCACGTCAACTGGCGTTTGGCATAGCGGCGTGTCTCGAGTTGAATCTTTTCCAATACCTGCCCCTCATCGAGTTCCCCCCGCAACAGCGCGAAGCTCTCACGATAGCCGATGGTCTTAAACGCCTTAAGGGTGTCAGGGTATCCCTTGGCGAGTAAACCCTGTGCTTCGGCCACCAACCCTTCGTCAAACATCAGCTCCACCCGACGGTCAATCCGCCGATAAAGGTCTTCCCGCTCCGGCGAGAGGAGAAGATGCAAGGTCCGGTAAGGCTTCTCGGAAAAACCGTGTTCCTCCTGCAGACGAGACAAAGGGATCCCCCCAAGACGAAAAACTTCAAGACCTCGGACGATTCTGATCCGATCACGTGGGCTAAGACGAGCGGCGAGGGTTGGATCGACACGTTGTAGTTCGCAATGCAGACTCCCCGGACGCTCATCTTCTTGCTGATTTAATGTTTGGCGTAAATTTTCGTCCGCTGCCGGAGCATCGAGAAGGCCATCGGTCAGTGCCCGGATGTAGAGCCCTGTCCCACCGACCAGCAACGGCAAACGCCTCCTGGCCACAATCTGCCGTACCGCCTTTGCCGCCTGTTCGGCAAAATCGGCCACAGAAAACGGTTCGTCGGGGTCGACCACATCGATCAGGTGGTGCGGCACGGCCTCACGCTCGGTCGATGTCGCCTTGGCGGTGCCGATATTCATCCCGCGATAGATCTGGCGTGAATCGGCGGAGATCACCTCCAACGGAAAGTGCGCCGCCAACTCCACAGCCAAGGAGGTTTTTCCCGAACCGGTCGGACCACACAGAAGGATCAATGGTAACGGCGAATCACCACC
>PKUF01000085.1 GCA_002869635.1 Desulfuromonas sp.
GCCGCCGTCTCCGCCATCTGCTCCGCCCCCGATCCAATGCTGGCGACGCAGCAGCTTTTGCAGCAGATAAAGTGAGCCAAGCACCTTGTCTAGCCTATTTGATTGCTAAAGGGGTGTTGTGTCCCCTAATTCTCCCGGGCGAAAACAAAACCAACGAATGGCTTGAAACGGTGGATGCGACCACCTACAGAAGGCTGAAATAACTAGTAGGTGTGCCACATCCCGCAAAAGAGTGCGAAAGGAGATCGCATCATAATGTTACAGGAAACCTATACCCTCACCAATGGCGTCAAAGTCCCCAAACTGGGTCTTGGAACCTGGCTGATCGACAAGGAAAATGCGGCGCAGGCGGTCAAAGAGGCGATCAACATCGGCTATCGCCACATCGACACCGCCCAAGACTATTTCAATGAAGCGGAGGTTGCCGCCGGGATCAAGGCCTGCGGGGTGAGCCGTGAGGAGATCTTCCTCACCACCAAACTCTCGGCCCAGCACAAGAACTACGAAGATGCGGTGGCGGCCATCGATAGCTCGTTGCAGCGCATGGGACTCGACTATGTCGATCTGATGATCATTCACAGCCCACAGCCGTGGGACAAATTCGGCCAGAGCGACCGCTTCACCACCGGGAACCAGCAGGCCTGGCAGGCACTTGAAGAAGCCCAGAACGCCGGAAAGATCCGCGCCATTGGCCTCTCTAACTTTCAGCAGTCGGATATCGACAACATCCTGAAAAACGGCACGATCGCCCCGGCGGTCAACCAGATCCTCGCCCATGTGACCAACACCCCGGCGGCGCTGATCCAGTACGCGCAGGAGAAGGGGCTTCTCGTTGAGGCCTACTCACCGATTGGGCATGGCGAGCTGTTCAAAAACGCCCAACTCGCCCAGATGGCCGAAAAGTACGAGGTCACCATCCCGCAGTTGTGCATTCGCTACACCTTGCAGCTCGGACTGCTGCCGATTCCCAAGACCGCCAACCCCGCCCATATGAAAAACAATGCCGAGGTCGATTTTGTGATCTCGCCGGACGACATGGCTGTTCTTAAGGGGATGGAAAAGATCAAGGATTACGGCGAGGCCAGCATGTTCCCGGTCTATCAGTAACAGCATCCCTTCAACGCAATGACAACCGAAGCCACCCTCTTTTCGAGGGTGGCTTTTCAAAACCCACAAAAGCGTACTTGACAAAACCTACTGGTTGCATATACAACTAAATTATGACCTTTTCTTACGACCACAATCAATCGCTCGGCTACCTCAGTGGCATCACGAGTCGTCTTTTGAACAACACCCTTGCCGCACACTTTAAAGAGGCGGGGATCGAGATGACCTCGGAACAGTGGGGCGCTATCATCATCCTTCTTAACGAGGGAGCGATGACGCAAGGGGCGCTCGGTGAACGCCTCCACCTTGAGAAATCGAGCGTCAGCCGTCTGACCAATGGGCTAGAAAAGAGGGGCTGGATCGTTCGGGCGATTGATCCGAATGACAGCCGGCAACGGCAAGTCACCCCGACCCCCAAGGCGCTGGACGTGGCGCAGCAGTGCGCCACCATTGCCTGGGCGATTCACGAAGAGGCCCAGCGCGGCATGGATGAGGAGGAGAGACGGATCTCGCGAACCCTGCTGACCCGCATCATCAAAAACCTGGAGGGGGGCTCTTGATAAAAGTTGCATTTCAGTTGGCACGATTAGTTGTAGGCACAACAAAAAAAATCATTGGGCGCCTGTTGCGCCTCGAACCACGGGAAGGAGAAAACGTTATGATCGAAGCAAACACGTTAAAAGAGACCCAAACCTTATTGGATCATCTCGGGCTGGACGAGGAGCCGATCGGCGTCTATTACGCCGACAGCAAGCCGGAGAACGCCTTCGGGCCCAAACCGGGCCCAACGATCACCCGCGAACTTGAGGAACAGGGCGAGATCGACATGCAGGCGGTTTTTCAGAACTTCTCATGCATTATCGGCAACATTTGGCTGGCAAGAAGAAAGAAGGGGACCGCCTTCATCTCGACAGAGGAGTACGGCTGCCCCGGCGGCTCCTTCTACAGCGCCATGATGAAGCCGAACTTGCGGTTCATCGAGCACTACGTGACGACAGGATTCGAGGGGAGCCCGATCCATGGCGAGCGCTATCTGCCGTCGCCTGAGGCGATGCGAACCTTTCTTGCCAAGGTCAATCCCCGCACAGCTCCGGCCAAGTACTGCCTCTTCAAGCCCCTCTCGCTCTTTACAGCTGACGAGACCCCCGAATTCGTCATCTTCTTTGCCCGCCCCGAGGTGTTAAGCGGTCTCTTTACCCACACCAGTTTCACCACCGGCGATGTCGATTGCGTCGCCTCGCCCTTCGGTGCCGGCTGCACCAACATCATCTCCTGGCCCCTGCATTATCAGGAGCAGGGGGTCGAAAAAGCGGTGCTTGGCGGCTTTGACCCCTCGGCCCGCAAATACATGAAGACCGACGAGCTGACCTTCACGGTCCCCTGGTCACTCTACCAGAAGATGCTCAAGGCGATCCCCGAATCGATCTTCAGTGTCGAAGGGGCTTGGGAGACGGTGAAGAAAAAAGTCAAGCGCAGCGCCAGAACCTGGGGCGAAGAGGGCTAACAACCAAAAGGGCCGATCTCAATCATGAGACTGGCCCTTTTCTTTACTGGCGAGGAACAGATCAGAATTCGTTGCCGCTCCACATCTCAGGGGTGAAACGAAGCGAGCGGTTGCGCCCCTCCTCCTTCGCCCGGTAGAGGGCAACATCGGCATACTTGATCGCCTGCCAGAACGCCTCGGTATCCTTGGGAAACTCGCTCACCCCAAGACTGACCGTCTTGCTGATTGCACCTCCGGGGATCTTGATCTTGGCGGCCGCCACTGTTTCTCGGATCTTCTCGGCGACCTCGAGCGCCTCCCCTTCATTGATATCGACCAGCAACACGAGGAACTCTTCCCCCCCGAAGCGGATGACGAAATCGGCCTCGCGCAGGGCGCTGCGGATGAGGTGGGCGGTGTCGCGCAGGACAATATCACCGGTGTCGTGCCCGTACTTGTCGTTAACCTGCTTGAAGTAGTCGAGATCGCACATCAGCAGGCCGACGTTCTTCTGCCGCCGCAGCACCCCAGAGATGATGAGTTGGGCGTGTTCCTGCAGGAAGCGCCGGTTGTAGAGCCCGGTCAGGGGGTCTTTAAGCGCCGACTCGCGCAGGGCGTTCATCAGCCGCTTCGCCTCAATCACCGAGAGAGACTGCTTGATGTACGCTTCGGCCTTGAAGATCCGACTGTTGACCTCATGGTTGTCGCAGCTGCCGTCAGCATCGGGATAGAAGAGGAACTGCACCACTCCGCCGATCCGACCACCGACATTCATCGGGATGCAGACGTGCTGCTCGCCGTTCTCCCCCTTGAACTGTTTGCAGACCCCGGGGAAGGCGAGCGAGGAGATGAGGTGCCCGGTCTTCTTGGCGCGACAGAGGTCGCACTGACTGAGGATGTCGGCATAACAGGAGAGGTCATCAGCCGCCACCCCCAACGGGTTGACGACAATCATGTCACGATGATTTTCTTTCACCTCGTAGATGACATAATCGCGGCACTTCGCCTCGCGCTCAAACGCCTCGCCGAGGCGCCCGTAGATATCCTGCAGGGTGCTGTCCTCTTCGATGACGTTCTTAAACATCGTCATGCCATAGACCGTCTCCATCAGGGTGTTGAACTCCCCGGAGAGGGTCCCGATCTCATCCTTGGAGGTGATGGCGATCTTGTTGGTGAGGTCAACATCTCCGGTTCCAAGAGAGTGAATCTGGCGAATGATGGCACGGACCGGCTTGGCAATCGATTCGGAAATCCAGCGGGTAAAAATCACCAGAAGCAATACAGCCACAAGGAAAACTGTCGCCATGCTATAAGCGGTGAGGCGAATGATCTCGGCAATCTGACCGGTGTCGCTCTGATAAAGGGAGAGGCTTTGGGCCGAATACGAGGCGGAGAGCTCTTCGGCCTGCTCCAACGCCCGACGCAGTTGCAGATGCACCCGGTCGAGGTCTTCGCGCGAGCCGCGGTGGTGCTCAAGGCTATCGACCTTGAGAGCGTAAAGAGATTCACTCCCCTTGGCAATCTCTTCGACCACCACGCTCATCTGCCGCAGATAGGTGATCCCCGTCGGGTCTTCCATGCCACAGAACGAGGCGCCCTCACCATCCGCATTCGCCGACGACTCAAGGCAACTGCCGAGATCGCCACCGAGGGCGAGTGACGAGATCGCAGCACGAATCTCTTCGAGATAGCGCCGCGCCAGCTCTCCCTGATGATTGACCTCATCAACAACCTCCCGCTCACAGAGGGTAACACCACTGATCTTGAGCAGACGCAGGTTACGCGAGATCGTCTGCACCACCCGCTCGTGCGGCAGGGTCTGATTGACGATACGGCTGTACTTGCAATTGATGGTGACAAGGGCGACCGTCGCCACCGTCGTCATCGCAAGAAACCAGAAGAGAACCCCGACAGAGAAGAGGAAGAACTTCTTCTTGATCGGCAGATCAATGAAGGTGATGAAGCGAATAAAACGTCGGATAAGACGACCTCCCTGAGAAACCATGGCTCACCTTTTCAGTGAAAATGGATCACATAATATGTTTCAGAACGACTCATTTTCTCTCCTGTCGAACCCGAATGTCAAGAAATTCTAATAATCCAGCCGAACACAAAAAGCCACCGTCCCCGCAGGTGAGGATGGTGGCTTTTTTCAATAAACTTTTTAATATCAGATTAAAGAAGACCCTTAGCCGCCGCCAAGGCCGCGCTGTAATCGGGTTCGGCGGTCACTTCCGGCACGATCTCACGGTAGGCGACCTTACCGTTCTGGTCGATGACATAGACGGCACGAGCAAGCAGTTTGAGTTCCTTGATCAGCAGGCCGTAGGAAAGACCGAAGGAGCGCTCCTGATAGTCGGAAAGGGTCTTGACCTCCTCAATTCCCGCCGCTCCACACCAACGCTTCTGGGCAAAGGGGAGGTCGAGACTGACGGTATAAACAGCAACGCCATCACCTAAAGCAGCGGCCTCCTTGTTGAAGGTCCGGGTCATGGTATCGCAGACCGGAGTATCGATGGAAGGGACAACCGCAATCAACTGAACCTTCCCCGCCGCCGAGGCGAGGGTCACCGGCTGTAGGCCGTTATCAACCACGGTGAAGTCTGGAGCTGCCGCACCGACAGAAACATCGGGGCCGATCAGGGTGACGGGATTCCCTTTAAAGGTGATGACACCAGTACGTTCTTCTTGACTCATTGCCGCAAGCTCCTTTGGATAAAGATAATTACAATGGTCATCATTGTAACGTCACCCCAGAGACTGTCAAGACACGGAGAATGATTTTCAGTTCAAAGCAACGCGTCGAGTACGGCGGCTTCGGCGTGGGGAAGTTGAAGCAGTGGCAGGTGAACTGGTGAGGCCGCCATCCGCGGTCACGTAATCCTCGTCATGGATCAAGGCATGGCGAATGTAGTTTTGCAAAAGCTCGGATCGCAGCTCATCCGTCGGTGTAAAGGTGACGCCGATCCCCTGCAGATAGTTGTTTTCGGGAGTGGGATGAATCTGGTAAACCACCTTCCCTTCAACCTCAAGCTCTTTTTTCACGCCGAGCAACGGGATGTGAAGAGAAAGGACTTCGCCATCGCCAATTTGAGCCATCCCGGCGCGAATGAAAGCTCCGCCGGTCCCAAGACTGACAATCTCACCAAAGAAACAACGCTCCCCCTGATAGAAAAGGCCAGGAAGCTTCACCGACATTCGCAGATGGCGGCGTGGGAATTTACACAGGCGGGTGATCATCAACTGATGCAGTTCGATAACATCAAGTTGAGGACCGAGATAGTCGAAAGGGAAAGGCCACTCCCCCTGCACCTCTCCAAAGAGGACAAGATGGGTCGAACCGGTGGCGAGGCGGGACTTGAGATAGCTGCAGTCGTCGGGACGGACACGACGCAACATCTCCCCCGAGAAGAGAAGAAGATCAGGAAGTTTGCGCGAGAGCGCCGAGAAGAGCGCCTTGTGGCGCGGAAAAAACTGCAGGTTCATACCAATGCGATGCGCACCCCGTTCAAAATCGGGCCGTAAAGCTTCGTCAAAACAGGCATAGATCGTCGGTCTTTTCACGCATTCCCTCCCAGAAAAAAGGAGTATCCCCCACAAGGCGACATACAAACCCACAATTAAAACGCAAGTTTGAGCTTAAAAGTAGCCTCTCCCTAAGGAAGATCAAGCAAGAGCCGTTCCCGTTCCGATCTAGCAGAGCCCACAACGGTGACACCCAGAAAAACAGCAGGGGGAAAGGGTCTCTGTCAGCGCCAGTTCGTACTCCTGACGCAGGTAGTCACGCGGCACGCCCACATCGATCACCTCCCAGGGGAGGCGTTCCTCCGCGCCACGTTCGCGCTGAACGTAAAAGTCCGGATCGAGACTGCCGGCACGACAAGCACGCGAGAGCGACTCTCCAGCGGCAAGCTGCGGCAGGATCGCACCGATGCGCCGGTCACCACGGGAGAGAAACGCCTGAAGGATGGCATTGCGCAGAGATTCGAAGATCACCGAGGTATTGGCCAATCGGCCGATCGCACCGCGAATTTTCTGCACCCTCTTTTTGAGCAGCTTCTCCGGCGCCATCCCGGCCCATTGCAGGGGGGTAAACGGTTTTGGGATGAAAGGATTAACCGAAAGCGTGAGGCTGCCGAGACGCCCCACCTTTTTCCCTTCAACCATCCAGACCTCGCGAATCGCTGTTGTCAGCTTAAGCAACGCCTCGATATCCTCATCTTGTTCTGTCGGCAACCCGATAAGAAAGTAGAGTTTGAGATTGAGAATCCCTCCCGCCGCCAGGCACCGAACAGCCTCGAGAATCGTCGCCTCATCAAGACCCTTATTGATGAGGTTACGCAGACGTTGACTCCCCGCCTCAGGAGCAAGGGCAACAGTGCGATGACCGCTGGCGTGGAGTGAGGTAACCGTTGTCTCATCAACAGCATCAATCCGCAAACTCGCCAGCGATGAGGCCCCCCCCTTTTCAAAAATCGTCTGATGCAAGGCTTCAAGTTCGGAATAGTCGGAGACCGCCGCCCCCACCAGACCAACCTTATTGCGACATTCCAGTCCTTCGGTGATCTGATCCGTCAAAAAAGGGACGCTGCGTTCCCGATAAGGGCGATAAATGAAACCGGCGGCGCAGAAACGACAGCCACGTCCACAGCCGCGGGAGACTTCCACCAGGTTCATCTCGGCAAATTCGGTCTCTTCACCCATGACGAAGGAGCGACAAGTCGCCATATTGAGATCGTGCAGCCACTGCCGCTGCACCTTCTTCGGGATCGAGGGGAGAGGTGTCTGGGCCGCAACCGTTCCGTCCTCGGCATAGCTTACCGCGTAGCGGGAGGGAACATAGACTCCCGGCAACTGCGACAGTGCCGTCAGGAGATCCTCGCGATCCTTGGTTTCATCCGTCTGCAACGTGTCGAGCAGATCGGGGAGGATGACTTCAGCCTCGCCGACAGCGAAAAAATCCATTACCGTCGCCAGCGGCTCTGGATTGAGAAAAGCACAGACCCCACCAGCGAGCAGCAGAGGGTAACTGGCGTCCCGCTCTGCTGCATAGAGTGGGATCCGCCCAAGCCGAAGCATTGTCGGCAAGTTGAGGTAGTCGTTCTCAAAGGAGAGGGAAAAGGCGATAAGATCAAAATCCGCCAGAGGTGTTGCCGTTTCGAGAGAGAAAAGAGGAAAGCCGGTCTTCTCGTGCTCTTTCAGATCGTCGGGGTCGGGGAGGAAGACGCGTTCACAGCGGGTATCATTGCGCCGATTGAGCTGTTCATAGACCGAGAGGAAACCGAGATTCCCCATGGCATGACGGTAAAGGTTAGGATAAACCAGTGCCACCGAAAGCCGACCGCCGGGAGGAGGAGGCGAGGTTCCCTGTTCAACAGCCCGCCGCTGTCGGGCACGATCAAGGAGTTTACGCGACATAACGACAACCACCTCTTACCACACAGGAGAAACAGCGACGGGGGGCGCAGCGCGCCCCCCGCCAGAACTGGGATACATGAAAGAGACCACCTCTTTCGTCACCACCATCCTGCCACCGGGCGGAGAACCGGCGGCGGCCGTCACGAAGAAGCGGCGGCAGAGGCCTACACTGTGCGGCGGGAGGAGCCGGCACGGCGCTGTGACCCTGCGACATCAGAGCAAACAAAAAGCTCAAACGATCAGTCGATCCGTTTGCGCAGGAAGGTTGGAATGTCGAACTCCTCCTGCTCGCCACTGCGGCCGGCGCGGGGATCGTTCTTACGTATGTACGTCGGGACATCGCGGTCGATCTTGCCGGCCGGAGTCGTGGCGATCCCGTTGCGAATTGCAGCAACGTCGCGCTTCCCTTTTTCGAAGGAGTCGCCGAAACCGGTGGCAATGGCGGTCACCTTGATCTTCTCCCCCATCTCCTCATCGATGACCAGACCGATGATGATGTTGGCGTCTTCGTGTACCTTTTCATGAATAACCCGGGAGACCTCATCGAAGTCGTCCATAGTCATGGTCGAAGCGCCGGTGACATTGACCAGAACTCCCTTGGCGCCGGTAATATCGATATCCTCAAGGAGCGGGCTGCTGATCGCCTGAGTCGCGGCAGAAGCAGCGCGCTTTTCACCTTCGGCGACACCAATCCCCATCATCGCCATACCGCGTTCGCTCATGATCGTCTTGACATCGGCGAAGTCAACCCCAATCATCCCTTCGGCGGTGATAAGGTCGGAGATCCCTTGTACCGCATGGCGCAGGACATCGTCAGCCGGTTTGAACGCGTCGAGGATGCTGGTGTTCTTCCCCGCCAGACCGATGAGACGGTCGTTAGGGATAATGATCAGCGAGTCGACCACCGACTTAAGACCGTCCACCCCGAAATCGGCCTTCTTCAGACGCTGCTTCCCCTCGCGACTGAACGGCTTGGTGACGACCCCGACGGTGAGTGCTCCCACCTCTTTGGCAACCTCGGCGATCACAGGCGCGGCACCGGTCCCGGTGCCGCCACCGAGACCGGCGGCGATGAAGACCATATCCGATTCGCTCAACACCTCGGCAAGACGCGCCCTATCCTCAAGCGCCGCCTCACGCCCGACTTCGGGGTTGGCACCGGCGCCAAGACCTTTGGTCAGCTTGGAACCAAGCTGCAACTTCATCGGCGCCTGATTGATCCGCAGCGCCTTGACGTCGGTATTGGCGACAACAAACTCCACCCCCTCAACGCCGGAGCGGATCATCGCGTTGACCGCATTGCCGCCACCACCACCGACGCCGATCACCTTGATACGTGCCGATTGGTCGACAGAATCATCATATTCAAACATGTTGCCCTCCCTGGCTGTTGGGACCGGGATCTCCGCAGAACCCGGCCGCTGGCGTAATGATAACCCGTGAACGGAAAAGAAAAAAATGCTTTTTTAGAAGAATTCGCCGAACCACTCCTTCATGCGGCGCATCACCCGGTCAAAAACGTTCTCCTGACCGATGGAGAAGTTCTGGCTCTGCAGATTGCGGCTGCCGTAACGAACCAGACCGACGCCGGTGGCGAAGATCGGCGAGTTGACCACGTCGGTGATTCCGCCGATATCGCGGGGAACCCCACGCCGCACCGGCAGATTGAAGATCTGCTCTGCCAACTCTTGCATCCCCGGCAAAATGGCGCTGCCACCAGTAATCACCACCCCAGAAGCGATGAGGTCTTCGTAGCCACTGCGAAGGATCTCGCGATTGACGAGACTGAAGATTTCCTCCACCCGCGGTTCGAGAATCTCGGTGAGCAGCTGACGCGAGAGGATACGCGGCTCGCGCCCGCCGACCGAGGGGACTTCAATCGTCTCATCTTTGCCAACCATGGAGGAAAGACAGCAACCGTATTTCTTCTTGATCTCCTCGGCCTCGGCCATCGGGGTGCGCAAACCAACAGCGATATCGTTGGTGAGATGATGCCCCCCAATGGAGAGGACTGCGGTGTGTTTGATCGCCCCATCGACATAGATGGCCAGATCAGAGGTCCCACCGCCAATATCGAGCAACGCCACCCCGAGTTCCTTCTCATCGGCAGAGAGGACCGCCTCAGAGGAAGCGAGCTGCTCAAGGACAATATCGGCAACATCGACCCCGGCACGCTGACAACTCTTGATGATATTCTGGGCACTGGTGACGGCGCCGGTAACAATATGGACCTTTGCCTCGAGCCGTACCCCGCTCATCCCCAGCGGCTCCTTGATCCCGTCCTGATCGTCGATGATAAACTCTTGGGGAAGGATATGGATCACTTCGCGGTCCATCGGAATCGCAATCGCCTTGGCGGCGTCGATCACCCGGCGGATATCGTCATTGTTCACCTCGCGATTCTTGATCGCGATCACCCCTTGTGAGTTGAACCCCTTGATATGCCCCCCGGCGATCCCAGCGAAGACCGACTTGATCTCACAGCCGGCCATTAGCTCAGCTTCCTCGACCGCTTGGCGGATGGCACCGACGGTACTCTCGATATTGATGACGACCCCTTTGCGCAACCCTTTGGACGGGCTACTACCGATCCCAACAATCTCGAGACCTTCCTCGGTGAGGTTCCCGACAATAGCGCAGATTTTTGTGGTACCGATGTCCAGCCCGACAACGAGATTATCTTTTCTGGTACTCATCCTGCCCCCTTTGTCTCTGCGCCATCACGATCTGTGGACGCTTTTTCTTTCATGTTTAACAATTACTCGGTCTGCCACATTCAGGTCGATAGCCCGCACCACAGGAAGCCGAGATTTCAAACGATCATAGATTTTTTCAAAACGGTCGAGCTTTGCAGCAAAGCGGCCATGCCCCAGTTGTATCGGGATCCCCCTTTCGAGAGTGTAAAGACTCAAACCGCGATTTGAATCGAGGTGAATCTCCGACACATCCTCAAGAGCAAAACCTTTTCTGTTTTGCAATTCTCTGACCAGCTCTAAGCCTTGCTGGATCAACTCTTGGGCCTTCTGCGGCTGATCAAAGAGAAAGTCGCGACTCATTCCACTGAGCAGAGGGAAATCGAAGGATTCTCCCCTGTCAGGGATCTTGAAGATCACTCCTTGCGTTGAAACGTAGTAGAGACAATCGAGATTGATCAGAGCGATCGGTTGGTGTTCGCGCACCCTGATCCTTAGGGTGTCAGGAAGCGCCCTTTCCACTTTGACCTCAGCAATCCACGGTTCCTCCGCGATCTTGTGCCCGATCATATCAAGGTCAAGTCGAAGCAGCTCAAGCCCCGGATGAATGTCGCCAAGCTCAAGGATTTGCTCGACATTTACCCGATCTCCAGAGGTCACATCAATATTGGCCACCCGCAAAAATGGCGTCTTGAGCAACCAACCCCAAGCGACATAACTCCCCAGCAGAATCGCCCCGACGCCCAGAGCCAGCACGAAACAACGTCCACTGCGACGACAAAGGCCGGACCAATCCCGCCGAGGCTTTTCCTCGACGCGCCGGTTGCTGCGAACCCCTTTACTGCGTCTCTGTTTCAGATCGTGCATGGCGAAAAAAAGTTCCTGAAAACGAAACGATTACTTGTTCAATCCGGCTCCGGCAAGGATCGAAAGAGCCAAATCGCGGAACGACATCCCGGCGTATCGCGCGGCCTTGGGAAGCAGGCTCGTCTCGGTCATACCGGGGATGGTGTTGACCTCAAGGCACTGCGGCTGATTGTCACTAACGATGAAATCGACCCGCACTGCACCGCAACAACCGAGCGCGGCGGCAGCAACGACGGCCTGACGCTGTAATTCGGCGGTCAGTTCAGGTGAAAGCGGCGCCGGCAGGATGTACTCGGTCTGCCCAGCAGTATACTTGGCGGTGTAATCATAGAAGCCCCCCTTAGGGACGACCTGGATGATCGGCAACGCCTGACCGTCCAGAACCCCAACCGTCACCTCCATCCCCGCGACAAACGCTTCGACAAGAACCTGCGCATCACACTGGCGGGCCGCCTCGACCCCCTGCTGTAGCTCCTGCGCAGTGCGCGCGATGGTAATGCCGATGGTCGACCCCTCACAGGCCGGTTTTACCACCTTGGGATAGTTGCCGCCTGTTATCGAGACACCAAGATCATCCTGCGCCTCAAGAACTGCAAAATCCGGAGTGCCAATCCCCGCCTGCAACAACAGTCTTTTGCTGGTGATCTTGTCCATGGCGACGCTTGAAGCCCGCACGCCACTGCCGGTATAAGGAATGCTGAGCAGTTCGAGCAGTCCCTGCACCGTCCCGTCTTCACCGAAACGACCGTGCAGGGCAATAAATGCGACCTCAGCCCCGGCATCACGCAGCTGCTGCGGCAAATCCCGCCCGGCGTCGATCCCCACGGCATCGAGATTCGCCTCCCGAAGCGCCTTGAGGACAGCAGCGCCGGTGCGTAGCGACACTTCACGTTCGGCCGAGAGTCCCCCCATCAAGACAGCTATTTTTTTCTGGGCGATCTCTTCGCGAGTCATCCTTCGTCTCCTGTTTCACCGACAACATGAACCTCCGGGATCAGCTCGACGCCACTCTTATTGCGGACCGCCAGCTGTACCTGCTGCATCAGACTTTCAATCTGCTGCGCCGTCGCGCCACCCCGGTTGATAATGAAATTGCAATGGACCTCTGAGACCTGCGCCGCACCGCAATTCGCCCCGCGCATTCCGGCCTTGTCGATCAGCTCCCAGGCCTTCGCCCCGTCGGGGTTGCGAAAGACAGAACCGGCGCTCGCCCCACCAACGGCGTGGGTCTTGCGCCGATGTGCGAGGGCACTCTGCATCTGCGCTTCGATCTCGCTTCGCAACTGCGTCGTCAACTGCAGGGTCACCGCCGCCACCACCCGTTTCCCCGAAAGAGCCGAATGGCGATAGGAGAAGCGGCAGCAGTCGTGATCCCAAATCTCTTCCCCCTTCTCCCCGGCAAGGGTCACGGCCGAGACAACCTCTCCTAGTTCGTGACCACCGGCACCTGCGTTCATCACAACCGCACCACCGATGCTTCCTGGCAGCCCGGCAAAACTCTCGAGACCGCAAAGGCCTCTCTCTGCCGCCTGACGCACCAAAGTCGTCATCGCCGCCCCCGCCTCGACCCGCACCACCCCGCGCTCAGAGAAATCGATGCGGGTCAGTTGTGAGGTGGCAATCACCGCGCCGCGAATGCCACCGTCACGCACCAACAGATTGCTTCCTCCTCCCAGCGAATACCAAGGGATATTGGCTGCCGACAGCAATTTGAGGGCCGCGAGCAGTTCGCGCCTACTCTGCGGCTCGAGGTAATAGTCTGCCGTCCCGCCGACCCCCCAGGTGGTGTGACACGCCAACGGCTCATCGCAGCGCACCCGCTCGCCGAGCAGACGCTGCAAGTTGGCGAGAAGGGCGCTGTTCATAGGCTCCCCTTGGCGCTGAGACGACGCCCAAGCTCGGCCCCGACCTGCCAGACATTTCCCGCGCCGAGGGTAATCACCATGTCACCAGGTCGCACCGTCTTCTCGAGATGCGCCACCACCTCATCCTGAGAGACGAGGTGCCGGACATCTTTATGCCCATGTCCGGCGATTCCGGCGGCAAGGGATTCACCGCTCACTCCGTCGATCGGCTCTTCGCCGGCGGCATAGACATCCATCACCACCACGTGGTCGGCCTGATAAAAGGCGGTGACAAAATCGTCGAAAAGACCACGGGTGCGGCTGTAGCGATGGGGCTGAAAAACGACCAACAGACGTTTCTCCCAACCAGCCCGGGCCGCCGCCAGTGTGGCGCGAATCTCGACGGGATGATGCCCGTAATCGTCGATCACCATCATGTCGTCGGCGTCATGCCGCACCTGAAAACGCCGCTGGACCCCACCAAAGTCACAGAACCCTTCGGCGATCGTGGCGAAGTCGAGATCAAGCTCCCGCGCGACCGCCACTGCCGCCAGAGCGTTGAGGACATTATGACGCCCCGGCATACGGAAGCTGAGGCGACCAAGGCGCTGCTGCCGCTCATAAACCGTGAAGGAGGTTCGATCCCCTTGGTGCTCCACCTCTGAGGCGTAGTAATCGGCCTGAGTGGTGAAGCCGTAGGTGAGAAAGCGTTTTTTCACCAGCGGAATCATCCCTTGAATGTTGCTGTCGTCAAGACAAAGGACTGCCACCCCGAAGAAGGGGACCTTGTTGATGAAATCGACAAACGTGGCGCGAATCTCGTCAAGGTCGCTGTAGAAGTCGAGGTGATCAACATCGACGTTGGTCACCACGGCGATGGTCGGAGAAAGCTTGAGAAACGAGCCGTCCGACTCATCCGCCTCGGCGACGAGAAACTTCCCCTGTCCCAACTTGGCGTTGGAGCCAAGGGAGTCAAGGCGACCACCGATGACCGCGGTCGGGTCGATCCCACCATGAGAAAGGACCGTCGCCACCATGCTGGTGGTGGTCGTCTTGCCATGGGTTCCAGCAACGGCGATGCCGTACTTCATCCGCATCAACTCAGCGAGCATTTCAGCCCGGGGGATCACTGGAATCAGCCGCCGATGCGCCTCTAAAACCTCAGGATTGTCGTTTTTGACCGCCGTCGAGGTGACAACGACATCAGCCGCGCCGACATTCTCGGCGCGATGGCCGAAAAAGAGCCTTCCACCGTGATCGATCAGACGGCGGGTTGTCTCACTTTCACGCAGATCGGAACCGGTCACCTGATAGCCGAGATTGAGCAGGACTTCAGCGATACCGCTCATACCGATCCCCCCGATGCCGACAAAATGAATGGTGCGGATTTTTCCGTACATGATTAGGCTCCGTTGCCCTTAGTGGGCGTCGTGCACTGCCGCTTGTCCCCCAAGGAGGGAACGACATTCGTTAAGAATTCGTTGGGCGGCACCAAGGTGGCCCAGGGAGCGGGCGGCGTCGGCCATATCCAGCAGGCGTGTACGATCCCGCAGCAGATCGGCCACCAGCTTGGCGAGGGTCTCTCCATCAAGCTTCGACTGGTGAAGCAAGAGCGCCGCCCCCCGTTGCGCCATTGCCGATGCGTTGGCCGTCTGATGATCGCCGGCGGCGTAAGGATAGGGGATGAGCAGCGCCGGACGACCACAGGCCGTCAGTTCGGCGATGGTTGTCGCCCCAGCCCGACAGAGCACCAGCTGATGCTGAGCATAGGCACCCGCCATATCGTCGATAAAGGGGAGAACTTTCACCTCCTCGCCCCATCCCGCTTCGGCATAGCCTTGACGAACCGCGGCGCAATCTGCTTCACCGGTTTGGTGCAATATCCGCAATTGCCCCTTGAGTGTCCCCCAGTGCGGCAGGGCCGCGAGCAA
This sequence comes from Desulfuromonas sp., assembly GCA_002869635.1. GTDB lineage: Bacteria > Desulfobacterota > Desulfuromonadia > Desulfuromonadales > BM515 > BM515. Next base: position 15,344 of record PKUF01000085.1, read on the forward strand.
CGCCTCATTGATCGCCTTTGCCCCACGACTGCCGCCAAAGACAAGCAGGTTCATCCCGTCGGGATCGAGAGGAGGGCACTCCTCCATCCCAAGCCGCAAGGGGTTACCGGTCAGGACCGTTTTGGCGGTGGGAAAAGCGCCGCGCGCCTCGTCAAAGGAGAGGCAAATCCGTCGCGCCAGAGGCGCGAGCAAGCGGTTGGTCAGCCCCGGCCAGGCGTTCTGTTCGTGCACCAAGGTCGGCAGCCGCAGCAGCCAGGCCGCAAAGAGAACCGGACCGGCGGCATAACCACCGACGCCGACCACCACGTCAGGACGAAAACCACGGAGCAGTTTAATCGACTGGGTGATACTCTTGATGAGTCGCGGCAGTAGCGCCAGCTTCCCCAGCGCTCCCTTGTCGACGAGACCGACGATATCGATGGTCGCCAACGACAGATTGAGCTTTGGCAGCACCTTCACCTCGATCCCACGTTTGGTTCCGACAAAGAGTGTCTCAGCTGCCGGATCCTCAGCGAGAAGCTGTTGCGCCAGCGCCACCGCCGGGAAGAGATGTCCACCGGTACCACCACCGGCCAGAAGCAGTCTAATCGGCCCTCCTCCTTGGTCTGCCAGGAGATATTGAGGAGTACCGCCACCGCTGCCAGGGTGCAGAGCAGGCTCGTCCCACCGTAAGAGATAAAGGGGAGAGTCAACCCCTTGGTCGGAAGCAACCCCAGCGCCACTGCCATGTTGGTGAAGGCCTGCAAACCGATAAGCAGGCTCAGACCAAAAGCGAGATGCCGACCGAAATCATCGGGAGCGTTAAGAGCGATATTGATGCCACGCAGTACCAGCAGCAGAAACATGCTCGCCACCACGAAAACCCCGACAAAACCGAGCTCCTCACCAATCACCGAGAAGATGAAATCAGTATGTGCCTCAGGAAGGTAGAAGAGCTTCTGGCGCCCATCTCCCAACCCGTTACCGAGGAAACCACCGGTACCGATCGCAATCCAGCTCTGGATGATCTGGAAACCCGCCCCGCTCGGATCCTGCCAAGGGTCGAGAAAGGCGAGGATGCGACGCATACGGTAAGACTCATGCACGATCAGGTAGCAGACAAAGGGGGTTGCCAGAATCCCCACAGAAAGGAGATAGGCGAAACGGGCCCCCGCCACCAGCAGCATCGACATCGCCACCACCGCCAAGGTCAGAGCGCTCCCCATATCGGGCTGGAGCATGATCAGGGCGATGAGCAGCGCCAATACCACCATATATGGAACGAATCCGAGGGTGAAGCTTTTGATCTTCTCCTGCTTCTTGGTTAGCGAATGGGCCATGTAGAGAACGAGGCACATCTTCGCCAACTCCGCCGGCTGCAGCGAAAAACCGGGGAAGGAGATCCAGCGCGCCGCACCACCAGCCCGATGTCCAATACCGGGGATCAGCACTGCCAGCAGCAAAACGATACAGCCGATCAGCGCTGGAACCGCCAACCGCCGCAGATGGTGATAATCTACCCGCATCAACAGTGCCATCAAGACAAGCCCCCCCCCGGCGAAAAGCGCTTGCCGCTTAAGAAAGAAGAAACCGTCAGCGAACCGTCGTGCCGCCATGATCGACGAGGAGGAGTAGACCATCACCACACCGAAACAGGTGAGGACAACCACCAGCAGCAACACCGTCGTGTCAAAGGGATGTGAACGTTCCATCATTCACCCTTCCCGGCAGACGGCAACGCCCGCACGGCGGCGGCAAAGCGCTCACCCCGCTCGGCGTAGCTGCAGAACATGTCAAAACTCGAGCACCCCGGCGAGAGCAGCACGCTCCCTCCAGCCGGGGTCAATTTGTAACCGAGCTGCACCGCCTCATCGAGGGTGGCGGCGCGATGGACGCGGGTCAGATCCCCCAGAGTTTCGGCGATCCGCTCCGTCGCCTCACCAATGAGAACCAGATGCGCCACCTTGGCAGCAACCCCATCGCGCAGAGGAGCGTAGTCCCCCCCCTTATCCTTGCCACCCGCGATAAGAGTCACCGGGCCCTGCAGACCGGCAAGGCTCTTGACAACGCTGCCGACGTTGGTCCCCTTGGAATCGTCGTACCAGATCACCCCACCCACTTCACGGACCGGGACCATACGGTGCGGCAGTCCGCCAAAGAGACAGGCGGCCCCCCAGGCGATGGTCGCGGGGCAGCCAGCGAGCAATACCGGGGCGAGCGCAGCCATGACATTTTCGATGTTGTGCAAACCTTTGAGCTGGAGCTCGGCCACCGGGAAGCGCACCTCCTCGTCCTGCCAACGCCATATAATGTCGCGGCTGTCAAAACCAATTCCTGCCTCAACAGGCTGGGAAGAGGAGAAGAGGAGCTTGCGCGGAGCAATATCGGCGGTGGCGGCGAGGACGGCGGCATCATCGGCGTTGAGGATCGCCACATCATCGCAGGTCATGTTGGCAAAGATCTCAAGCTTGGCGGTAACGTAGGCCTCCATCGACGGATAACGGTCGAGGTGGTCCTCGCTCAGATTAAGGAGCAGCCCGTAACGGGGGTGGAATCTCTCGATCGCCTCAAGCTGAAAGGAGGAGATCTCCGCCACCGCCCACTCCCAACCGGACTCGCGCCAGAGCTCGACCAGCGGCGTCCCAAGGTTGCCACCGACAAAAGTCTTCTTCCCCCAAGCCGTAAGCATGGCGCCAATCAGCATTGTGGTCGTCGATTTCCCGTTGGTTCCGGTGATGGCGATCAGCGGTGTCTTCAGTTCACGGGTCGCGATCTCGATCTCCCCAAGGATCGGCACCCCGGCCGCTTTCGCCACCTGCAGCACCGGGACATCGAGAGGGACGCCGGGGCTGATGACAATGAGGTCGGCAGCGACAAAGAGCGTTTCAGTGTGCCCACCGAGGTCTCGCCGCACCGCCGAATTCAGCTGATCAAGCCCGTTAATCGCTGCTTCTTCGCGCCGATCGGAGAGGGTCACCTGAGCCCCTTGCGCGCAGAGGTAGTCGCAGAGCGCCAGGCCACTGCGGCCCGCTCCGACGACGACAATCTGCTGGTTGGCGTAGATGCTCATGCGCTTACCTCAACTTGAGGGTCGACAGGCCGATCAGGGCCAGAATGATACTGATAATCCAGAAGCGGACGATGATCTTCGGCTCCGGCCACCCCTTGAGCTCAAAATGGTGATGCAACGGCGCCATGCGGAAAATCCGCTTGCCATAGAGGCGAAAGGAGGTCACCTGAGCGATGACCGAGAGCGCCTCGACAACGAAAATACCTCCGACGATCACCAGCACGATCTCTTGCTTGGTGATGACGGCGATGGTCCCAAGCGCCCCGCCCAACGACAAGCTCCCCACATCCCCCATAAAGACCTGGGCCGGATAGGTATTGAACCAGAGGAAACCGAGCCCAGCCCCGACCATGGCGCCGCAGAGGACCGCCAGCTCCCCCGCCCCCTGAACACTGCTGATTTGCAGGTACTCCGAGAGCCGGGCGTTCCCTGCAAGATAGGCAAAGAGCAGGTACGACGCCGAAGCGATGATCATCGGTCCGATCGCCAGCCCATCGAGGCCATCGGTCAGGTTAACGGCATTGCCGGAACCGACGATGACGAGCATGGCAAAAGGGATATAGAAGAGCCCCAGCTCCGGCCGCAACCCTTTGAAAAAAGGGAATGCCAAGGTCGTGCTGAAGGGTGGGTAGAGATAAAGAATCACCCCGGCGGTCCACGACACGAAGAGAAGGCCTAGCATCTTCTGCCGTGCCGAGAGTCCATCACTGCTTTTGCGCCGCACCTTACGATAGTCATCAACAAAACCGACGGCGCCAAAACCGACGGTCACCAACAAGGTCACCCAGACATAGAGGTTGCTCAGATCGGCCCAAAGCAGGGTCGGTAATACGATCGCAAGGAGGATCATCGTCCCCCCCATGGTCGGCGTCCCCTCTTTCTTGAAGTGAGACTCCGGCCCGACCTTTCGGATGCTCTGACCGATCTGCAACGCTGAGAGTTTGTTGATCAACCACGGCCCGATCATAAAGGCGATGATCAGGGCGGTGATGGTGGCGTAGATCGTCCTAAAAGTGATGAAACGAAAGACGTAGAGTGCCGAGAACTGATCATGTAGCGGATAGAGCAGATGATAAAGCACGCCGTCTCTCCTAAGCTTTAACCGTCGTCGCTGACGCCAGCAGGGTGCGCAGCTGCGCACCAACGCGCTCCATGCGCATCCCTCGTGACCCCTTAACCAGAACCCGATCCTCTTGAGCAAGCTCCTGCTGCAACTGCGCCGCCACCGCCTCCGGCTCGGCGAGAGTCACAATCTTCTCCGTCGGCATCCCGGCAAGACGAGCCCCAACGGCAATCTCTTCGCCAAGAACTCCCATGACGATAAGCAGGTCACAGCAGGAAGCCGCCACCACGCCGATATCTCGGTGCAGGTTTTTCGCCTCAACCCCCAATTCGAACATATCACCGAGGACGGCGATCCGCTTACCGTTACGTGGCGGCATCTCGCGCAGCGCTTGCAGCGCCGCCCGTACCGAGAGGGGATTGGCGTTGTAGCTATCTTCGATCAGAGTAATCCCACCGGGGAGTTTCACCAGCTCCATCCGTCCCGGGAAGGGGCGAAAGTCACCGAGCCCGGCGACGATGGTCTCGCCATCCACCCCGATAGACCAGGCGGCCGCTGTCGCGAGAAGAGCGTTAGCAGCGTTGTGCCGTCCCTGCACCTGCAGTTGCAGCGGATAGTTACCATCAGGAAGGATCAATGTTAGAGCGACCCCTTGAGACGTCATCTCAACCCCCTCCCCCCGAATCTGCGCCTTGGGATGGAGTCCACAGGTGATCTGATTCACGCCGTTGGCGACGGGGAGTTGCGCCACCCGCGGATCATCGAGATTGATCACCGCGGTCGTCCCGCTGGCCAGCGCCCCGAAGAGCTCCCCCTTGGCCCGGGCAACCCCTTCGATGCTCTGCAGCCCCTGTAGGTGGGCAGCACCAATATTGGTAATTAGCCCCACCGTCGGAGCGGCAATCTCGCTTAAGCGAGAGATCTCGCCGCGACTGTTCATCCCCATCTCGAGCACTGCCCACTGATGCTGTGGTTGCAGGCGGCAAACGGTGAGCGGTAATCCGATCAGATTGTTGTAGTTCCCCTGCGTCTGCACCCCCTCACCACGACGGGCAAGGATGGCGGCAAGCATCTCGCGGGTGGTGGTCTTGCCGGCCGACCCCGTAATGGCCACAACCGGCCCGTCGAAAGCCTGACGCCAGAGGTTGGCGAGGTCGCCGAGAGCAACAAAGGTATCTGCCACCTCGATCACCGGGGAATTCACTCCGAGTTCCAAGGCTGAGCGTTCACTGAGACAGGCAGACGCGCCCCGTTCAAAGGCGGCGGAGACATAGGCATGGCCATCGACCCGCGTGCCGGCCAGAGGCACGAAGAGCTCCCCCGATTGCACCGTGCGGCTGTCAATAGAGACACCTTTGATGCAACCACGCGCCGTCGCCGGCTGCAGCCGTCCCCCTACCGCTTTGGCGATCTGGTTCAGGTCGAGATTCATGCTGCCCCTTTCCGTGTGGCCAGGGCCCGCCGCAACTCTTCGCGATCATCGAAGTGAAAACGTTTTTTGCCGATGATCTGGTAATCCTCATGCCCTTTTCCCGCCACCAACAGCAGATCGCCGGCGCACAACAGCGAAACGGCAAGATCGATGGCAGCGCGACGGTCACTACAAACCAGATAACTTTTGGCCGTCGCCTCCCCCACCGTGTCGGCACTCAAGAGCACCGCATGCGAAGACACCCCAGGGAGGATATCAGCAATGATGGTCTCAGGGTCCTCGCTACGTGGGTTATCAGAGGTGACAATCGTCAAGTCACTGTGGCGAGCCGCGACGCTCCCCATCACCTGACGTTTGCCGCGGTCGCGATCACCACCACAACCAAAGAGGGTGATGACCCGCTTAGGTTGAAGTGCCGTCAGGGTCTCGAGAGCTTTTTCCAGAGCGTCACCGGTATGAGCATAGTCGACCAGAACCAAGGCGCTAAGATCGTTTTCGATCCGCTCTAGCCGTCCCGGGACCGGCGGCGCCGTCGCCAGCGCCTGCACCAGAACATTTTGTGCGATCCCCAGCGTTAGTGCCGCGCCGCAGGCACCGAGCAGGTTCTCCAGATTAAAACGCCCAAGCAGCGGCGCCGTCAGGGAGAACTCCCCCTGCGGCGTCGCCAACTGCGCCGAGATCCCCTCAAGCCCCATGCTCACACTCTGCACAGCCAGCGCGGCCTCTTTCTTTTCCACCGAGAAGGTCAGGGCCGTGGGAAACTCCTCGGCGAGGCGGGCACCGAAGGGATCGTCAAGATTAAGGATCGCATGGGTCGGATCACACAGTAGATCGGCGAAAAGGCGCCTCTTGCTGACGAAGTAGTGCTCCATGTCGGGATGGTAATCGAGATGCTCCGGCGTCAGGTTAGTGAAAATAGCCGCCGAAAAATTGATCCCGCTCACCCGTTGCTGATCGAGAGCATGTGAGGAGACCTCCATCACCACCACGTCGGCCCCGACATCCCGCAGCCGTCGCAAGGAGTGCTGCAGTTCTACCGGCTCGGGGGTGGTGTTGGGCGCAGCGAAGCAGAGATCACCACAGCGATAGCTCACCGTACCGAGAATCGCCGGAGTATAGCCAGCCTCGCGCAGAATCGCCTCAAGCAGATAAGTGATGGTCGTTTTACCGTTGGTCCCCGTTACCCCAATTACCGGGACACCGGCGGTGGGGTGGTCAAAAAAGCGGGCCGCCAGCTGCGCCAGAGCAAGGCGCCCATCATCAGCGACGATCCCGGTCACCCCGACGGGAAGCGTCACAGGCCGCTGCGAACAAATGACCGAAGCCCCAGCGGCGAGAGCCTCCTCGATGAAATCATGACCGTCGGCGGCCACTCCTTTAAGAGCAAAGAAGAGAGAACCCGGTTTGACCTGACGCGAGTCGACACAGAGCGCACACACCTCCACCGTCGTCGGACCGCTTGGGGTCAGACCGGTGATGTCAGCGATCAGATCGGCTAACTGCATGGTTCTCTTATCTCCGGCGTCATCCATACAATTCAGGTCGGCGGGGCGAGGCGCACCCAGACCTCATCGCCATAAACAATCTCTTGACCGGCCAATGGCAACTGCTCCACCACCCGGCCACTACCGATCAGACGAATATTGAGACCATCCCGCCCCATCACCCGCAACACTTCACGGCTGCTCATCCCGGCGAAATCGGGCATCAACGGATGTTGCGCCGCATCCATCCCTTTTTTCGTTGCGACTTTCGCCACGGGGCGGGCTGATTTTTCAATGATCCCTTCGATGGTCGGTTCTAGCGCCACCAGCTGCTGCGGCTGAGTCGCCGGCACCTGCAAATAGCGCAACGACTGAGCTGCGATCTGCGAGAAAATTGGCGCAGCGACCAGACCACCATAGGTCTGCTCCTGTGGCTCATCAAGAAGAACCAAAATCACCAACTGCGGCTCCTTCGCCGGAACAAAACCGACAAAGGAGGAGACCCGCTTATCCGGCGAATATCCTCCGGTCACCGGATCGACCTTCTGGGCGGTGCCGGTCTTACCAGCCACATCGTAACCAGGGACATTAGCCAACACCCCTGTCCCCTCATCATCGGTGACCGTCGTCAGCATCGTCGATAAACGGCTCGAAAGCTCGGGCGGGATAACCTGACGAACCGCCCCCCCCCCCCCGCTTCAAGGAGGTGACCTTCGCGGTCTTGTGCCTTAAGGACGATCTGCGGCTTCATCAAAATACCACCGTTGGCAATCGCCGCTGTCGCCATCGCCAACTGAATCGGGGTGACCGAAACCCCCTGACCAAAAGAGATCGCGGCAAGATCGATCTCGAACCATTTGGAGGGAGAACTGAGCAGCCCGTTGACCTCACCGGGAAGATCAATGCCGGTTCGATCTCCAAAACCGAACGCCTTGAGGTAACGGTAATAGCGCTCGCGTCCCAATCCCTGCCCCAGCTTAGCGGAACCGATATTGGAACTAACCTGCAACACCTGAGTCGGGGTCAGTGCCCCGTAGCGACGATGGTCATGGATCGTCTTGCCACCAACTCGATAGGAACCGTTTTCGCAGTTGATCCGCTTGCCGGGGATCGCGACCCCTTCATTGAGCGCCGCCGCCATCAAAAACATCTTGAAGGTTGAGCCTGGCTCAAAGGTATCGCAGACCGCCCGGTTGCGGCGGGTTTCAGGACGGAAAGAGCCAGCAGCGTTGGGATTGAAATCAGGCAGACTCGCCATAGCGAGAATCTCGCCGGTCTCTGGCGCAACGACAACGACCGTCCCCGCCTTGGCCCGAGCGCTATAAACCCCGGCTGCAAGCTCCTTCTCAGCGATATATTGTAGATTTTTATCGATAGTCAGATAGAGATCGCCCTGAGGTCCATCTCCTTCAATCTGCTGTGCGGCCTGTCCGAGACTTCGTCCTTTGTGGTCATTTTCGCTGATCAGGCGCCGCTCATCACCGGCGAGAAGAACGTTGTAGCGCAGTTCAATCCCTTCTAACCCCCGTGGATCAACGCCTGTGAAACCAACAACCTGTGAAGCGCTCTCCGAATTGGGATAGAAACGCTGATGTTCTCGATGAAAACCGATCCCCGGAATCTCAAGCAACCGGATCTTTTCGATTATCGCCGGCGCAACCTGACGCTTGAGCCAGTAAAAGTTCTTCGATGAGACAAGACGGGCCTGGACGGTTTTTTCATCCATCTCAAGCAGAGCTGCAAGCTGGCGCGTCTGCTCCGGCGTCGCCTTCACTTTCCGCGGATAGACACAGACGGACTCAACCTCAACACTGATCGCCAACGGCTCGCCGTTACGATCGAAGATCGTGCCACGTTGCGGTGTTAACGTGACAACCCGGGCATACTGCTTGTCGGCTTGCTTATCCCAGTTTTCACCGGAGGCGATCTGCAGGTAGAAGGCACGTCCAACAACAAAGACAAAAGCAACCAGAAAGAGAATCCCGATCGTCTTGACCCGCACACGCGCCCAACTCTCCCGCCCGCCACGCATCATTCCACCAGCACCATCTGGTGAGGTTCAGGGCGCTGCAGTCCAAGCTGGCGACGCGCCAGCTCTTCGATACGACGGGGCTGGCTCAGCGTACTCTCTTCGAGTTCGAGGTGGGCCGCAAGCTGCGTCTGTTCACGCTGGCGAGAATCGAGACGGGCAAGTTCATATTCAAGGTTGATCACCGTCAGGCGGGTCCAGACAGAGAAGAGGCCGAGAAGGAAGAAAGCAGCAATCAGCACGAACAACCCGGAGAGGCTGCCGCGACGGAAGGAAAGCCAGTGCATACGCGCGACCGGTGTGAGGGTCTGGAGCATTGAACGTCTCCGTCCACTAAGCCGCCGGAAGCCGGCGTACGGCACGCAGAATCGCACTGCGTGCACGGGGATTATTCGCGATTTCAGTCTCGTTAGCCTTGACCGCTTTTCGAGTCAGCAGTTCAACCGCCGGAGTATGCTTACAGACACAGATTGGAAGCTCCGGGGGGCAGAGACAACGCCGTGCCTGAGCGACAAAAATCCGTTTAACGATTCGATCTTCCAACGAATGAAAAGCAATGACCGCCAATCGCCCTCCAGGTTTGAGCAGGCGGATCGCCTGTTCGACACCCTGCGCGACGTGATCGAGCTCGCCATTGACTTCGATGCGCAGCGCTTGAAAAACTCGGGTTGCGGGATGAATCCGCCCCGGCACCATTCCACCAGGCACGGTGTGTCGGACCAGTTCGGCCAATTCCAGCGTCGTCTTTAACGGCTGCTGCTGTTCGCGGCAACGGACGATGGCTCGGGCGATCTTGCCAGCCCAACGTTCCTCGCCATATTCTTTGAAAATCCGCGCCAGTTCCCTCCACTCGAGGCTCTCCAGCAGCTGCGCTGCCGTCTCGCCTCGGGTCGGATCCATCCGCATATCAAGAGGAGCATCAACTCGAAAGGAGAACCCTCGCTCGGGTGTATCGAGCTGATGTGACGAAACCCCGAGATCGAGAAGGATTCCATCGACACCATCGACCTCCATCTCGTTCAGGACATCGGCCGCTTCGGAAAAGTTTCGATGAACCAACTGAACCCGCTCGCCATAGGGGGCGAGAACCTCTCCGGCTCGTTTCAAGGCGGCCGGGTCTCGATCAAAAGCGATCAGCGCACCGTCTGCCCCCATCGCCTCGAGAATCAGGCGGGAATGACCACCTCCACCAACGGTTCCATCGATGAAAAGCTCCCCCGAAGCTGGCGCCAGCAGGTTGAGGACCTCACGCGGCATCACGGAGAGATGGGAAAAGGAGACACCCATCAATCAGAGCCCGAGTTCAGCAATAAGATCGGGGTTGCCGCGCAGAACATCGCCAGAATTCCCGGTGACCTGCGCGTAAAGCTCTTCGTTATAAATTTCGATCTTCTCTTCCATCCCGACGACAACAACCGTCGGATTGTCATTCTTGCCAAGCCCGGCGTAATCTCTCAGCGCCGATGGGACAAGAACTCGTCCCTGCTTGTCGAAACCACACTCTTGAGCCGGACTGGTGACTAGGCGCAGCGTCGCGGTCTTCGCAGCGCCGTTCGGCATCGACTTGACCTTCGCCACAATCCCCTTCCAAATCGAAGGTGGATAGGCCGTCAGCCCCCCTTCGGTGTTCTTCGCCAGAACCAGCAGCTCATCACCATGGCACTCCATCAGAACCTCGCGAAAACGCGCGGGGATACTGAGACGCCCTTTGGGGTCGATGCTGTTATGATTTTCGCCTGCGAAGCTCATCGCCGCCTGTCCCGATTTGTCCCAAATTGGCCAAATTTTACACTTCGCTGGAACTATAACGGCGCAGGGGGGGGTTGTCAAGAACGATTTGTTCTTTCCAATTGATCGACAAATAAGGGAAAAAGCGTATTAAGAAGGGGGGGGCGGAGAGCCTTAAAAAAGGGTCATTCTAATGCCTCGGAAGGGGAAGAAAGAATCATTTCAATCTGTTCGATGCGACGATCAACAATGTGGCGCACCGTAAAGCGTGTTCCGGCCGAGGTGCAACTCTCCCCTTCCTGGGGGATTCGACCGAAGGTCAGCAGAAGAAATCCGGCGAGGGTCGTGACATGTTCTTCGGAGAGGTCAAGCGCGAAGCGACGGTTCATCATGCGGACCGAAGCGCTGCCATCAACCAGATAGCGCCCTGGGGCCAACTCCTGCACCAAAACCTCCTCGGCGTCATATTCATCCTGAATTTCACCGACGATCTCCTCGACGATATCTTCAAGAGTCGCAATCCCCTCGACCCCACCGTACTCATCGAGGACCATCGCCAGGTGGACCCGTTTCTTGCGAAACGACTGGAGCAGGGTCTCGATTTGCTTCGATTCTGGAACAAAGTAGGGAGGACGACAGGCCACCCGCAGGTCAAAATCCTGAGGATGGTCGACATAGTTGAGGATATCCTTGGAATGAATGACACCAACAACGTGATCAAGCCCCCCCTCAAAGACGGGGAAGCGTGAATGGCGCGCCTGTTGGACCAACCGAAGCATCTCGACGAAAGGGGTTGTCACCTCGATCCCGACGACCTCGGTGCGGGGGATCATGACGTCGCGCACCCGCATCTGTGACAGCTCGAAGACGCCATGCAACATCCGCCGCTGCTCCTTGGCAACCACACCGGTTTGCTCGCCGACCGTAATCAAAGAGCGGATCTCATCCTCCGAAATAATCGGCCGCGTCTCATCTTTGAAAAAACGGGTCAAAAAGCGCGAAAAACCGGTCACTAACCAGACCACCGGCGCCAGCAGGGTCATGAAAAAGCGGATAGGTCGCAAGACAAGAAAGGAGACCCGCTCAGGATAGCGCGCCGCCAACGTTTTGGGACAAACCTCGGCAAAAATGAGGAGCAACGGGGTCAAAATGAGGATAGTCAGAAACTCACCCCGCTCCCCAAAAAAGGAGACGAAGAAGGTGGTGGCAAAGACCGAAACAGCGATATTGACGAGGTTGTTGCCGACCAGGATCGCACCAAGAAGGCGGTCGGGGGTATGCAGAAGCGCCTCGAGCTGATCCGCCCCCCGTTGTTTTTTTTCGACGAGGTAGGAGAGACGCAGCTTGTCAAGGGAAAGCAGGGCGGTTTCGGAGCCGGAGAAAAAGGCGGAAAAGACAAAGAGCACGAACAGTCCAAGCAAGTGTAATAATTCTTCTTCCGTCATATCGGGTCGTCCGGAACCTCCTCTGGGACTAGGGTAAGTATCCGGAGTTTAACCGATGGCCGCCCAAAAGACAACGCCGCATCAGCACTTTCCCAGCCACAATTGAAATAAGTCTTATGGATATGATATAAGGCGATTCGACGGGGCACTCACCGCCCTGCCCGCGCAAGGAGTTTTCATGGATCAGGCCGACGCTACCCGCCGTCACGCTGAGCTTTCCCGCCAGCTCCACCACCACAGCTACTGCTACCACACCCTCGATCGGCCGGAGATTTCTGACGCCGATTACGACCGGCTCTTCAATGAGCTAATTGACCTAGAAACGGAGCACCCCTCTCTCGCGGGAGAGGATTCGCCGAGTCACCGGGTCGGAGCCGCACCGCTGGAGAAGTTCGAGGCGGTGCGCCACTCTCTGCCTATGCCCTCTTTGAGCAACCGCCGCAGCGAAAAAGAGTTTCGCGAGTTTGACGCCCAGATTAAGCGTTTTCTCAACCTGCCCGACGAGAGCGTCGTCGACTACACTTGTGAGATGAAGCTCGATGGGGTGGCAGTGGAGTTGATCTACCGTGACGGCCTTCTCGTCGATGGCGCCACCCGTGGTGACGGCAATACCGGCGAGCGGATCCTCAACAACCTCAAGACCATCGCCGCGGTGCCATTGCGACTGATTGAACCCTGCCCTCCTCGACTTGAGGTGCGTGGCGAGGTCTATATCGAGAGTGCCGAGTTCCAGCGCTGGAACACCGAGCTTGAGGAAAACGGTAAGAAAACCTTCGCCAACCCTCGCAACGCCGCAGCCGGCAGCCTGCGCCAGCTCGACTCACGCACCACCGCCAAGCGCCCCTTAAACATCTTCTGCTACGGCATCGGTCAGCTTGAGGCCGACCTTCCTGTCGGCCATAACGAACTGCTCCAGCAACTGCAACAGTGGGGACTACGGGTCAACCTTGGCGAGACCCGCCTCGCTCATGGAGTCTCTGAGGTCCTTGCCTGCTTCCACGACCTGTTGCAACGCCGCGACGATCTCCCTTTTGAGATCGATGGGATGGTGGTCAAAGTCAACCGCCTCGACTGGCAACAGGAGCTCGGCAGCGTCTCTAGGCGACCGCGCTGGGCGACCGCCTTCAAGTTTCCGCCGCGGCAGGCTCGAACTCGGCTCGAACAGGTGCTTCTCCAGGTCGGCCGTACCGGAGCGATCACCCCAGTCGCCTGCCTTGCACCGGTGGAAATCAGCGGCGTCACCGTCAGCCGTGCCAGTCTGCACAACTGGGATGAGATCGAGCGCCTCGACGTCCGGGTCGGCGACACTGTTCTCGTCGAGCGGGCCGGCGACGTCATCCCCGACATCGTCGGGGTGGCGCCGGAAGAGCGTCACGGCACAGAAGAACCAATCACCCTCCCCGAAAGCTGCCCCGAATGTGGCTCACCGATCAGCCGCCTTGATGGTGAGGTGGTTCCACGCTGTCAGGGGCTTGCCTGTCCGGCTCAGCTCAAGGAGTCGATCAAGCATTTCGCCAGCCGCAAAGCGATGGATATCGACGGTCTCGGCGACCGTTATGTCGATCAACTTTTGACCCTGAATCGCGTCAACAGCGTCGCCGATCTCTACCGGCTCAGCCGCGACGACCTCTTCCTCTTTGAGCGAATGGGGGAAAAGCTTGCGGATAAGCTGCTGCAGGCGATCGCCGCCAGCAAAGAGCGTCCCTTGCCCCGCCTCCTCTTTGGACTCGGCATCCGCCATGTCGGTGAGCACCTCGCCAAACTTCTCGCCCGCCAGTTTGGCAGTCTTGAGGCGCTCAAGCAGGCGAGCCACGACGAGCTGTTGGCATTGCACGAGGTCGGGCCGCAGGTCGCCGAGAGCGTCGTCGCCTTCTTTGCCGATGCGCGCAACGGCGAGATCCTTGATCAGCTCGCCGCCGCCGGGGTGGCGCCGCCGCCGGAAGAGAAAAGGGCGGGTGGCCCCTTAAGCGGCCTGACCTTCGTCTTCACCGGAACCCTGCCGAGCCTCGGCCGAAAAGAGGGGCAAGAGATCGTCGAACATCTCGGTGGCCGAGCCGCCGGTTCAGTGAGCAAAAAAACCGCTTATGTGGTCGCGGGGGAAGATGCGGGGAGCAAACTGGAAAAAGCACGCCAGCTCGGATTGACGATTCTCGACGAGACGGGTTTTCGTGAGCTAATCGCGAGTAAGGAGCAAGAATGAACCGTCAGATTTGCGCCACAGTAAGAGTCAGGGGGAAGGTGCAGGGGGTCTGCTATCGGGCAAGCACCCAAGAGACCGCACGCGCCTACGGTTTGAAAGGGTGGGTACGCAATCTCCCCGATGGTTCGGTGGAGGCTTGTTTTCAGGGGGAGGAACAGAAGGTGCGGGCCGTCATCGAATGGTGTCGGCAAGGACCGCCCCACGCCGCAATCGACAGTCTCGACATCGATTGGGAAGAGGTGAGCGAAAGTTTTGCCAACTTCAGCATCCGCCGCTAACCCGCCCCTTCCTCCTCGGCGTCAAGATCGAGGCTAAGGCGATAGACGTCACTGCCGGGAAGAGAAAAACATTTCGCCACCTGCCGCGTCATCTCCTTGCGACTCAACTCCCCTTCACGCCGCAGCCGCTGAAGCATCTCAATCGGCTCCTCTTCTGGCGCTTCGTCACGGGCCGGCGCCACCAACAGCACAATCTCGCCTCGCACTCGTCCTGCCGAAAAATGCTCCGCCGCCGCATCGGCACGACCGCAGAAGATCTCTTCGTGCAGCTTGGTCAGCTCCCGCGCCACCACCACCTCTCGTTCATCCCCCAGCTCCTGCCGCAAGTCGGAAAGGGTCGCCAGAAGACGATGCGGCGCCTCGTAGAAGATCAGCGTCCGCTTCTCCTGCGCCAGCGTCCGTAGTGTCTCACAGCGTCCCTTACTCCGGGGCGGCAAAAACCCTTCGAAAGCAAAACGCTCTACCGGCAACCCTGAAACCGCCAGAGCCGCCACACCGGCAGAGGGGCCAGGGACACTATTGACCGTGATCCCTTCACGACGGCAACGCGCCACCAAAAGGTAACCAGGGTCGGAGATCGCCGGAGTTCCGGCATCGCTCACCAGAGCAATCTGCTTCCCCTCGTGCAGCTGAACAAGAAGTTGCTCCCCCTTCTCCGACTCGTTGTGCTGATGGTAAGAGGTGAGCGGGGTGCGGATGTCATAGTGGTTGAAGAGCTTACGGCTGTGGCGGGTATCCTCGGCGGCGACCAGATCAACCTCCTTGAGGATCCGCAGTGCCCTCAGGGTGATATCCTCGAGGTTGCCGATAGGGGTGGCGACGAGATAGAGGATTCCGGGCATAGGGACTAGAGACCTTCGAGCTCGGCGAGCCAGAGCGCGGCGCAAGCATCGCTCGGCATCCGCCAGTCGCCACGGGGGGAGAGGGCGACGCTGCCGACCTTCGGTCCGTCGGGGAGGCAGGAACGCTTGAACTGCTGCGAAAAGAAACGCTGGTAGAAGTTGCGCAGCCAGTGCAACAGCTCGTCTCGGCTGAAATCGCCGGAGAACGCCTGCTCCGCCATAAAAAGAACCTTGCGCGGCGGATAGCCGAGCCGCACCACCTGATAGAGGAAGAAATCGTGAAGCAAATAGGGGCCAACCGTCTCTTCGGTCTTCTGGGCGATTTCGCCACTCTCTGTTGGGGGCAGCAGTTCGGGAGAGACCGGGGTCTCGACGATGTCGTGCAGCACTGTGGCGGCATCCACAGGGAACTCGCTTTCGGCACACCAAGAGACAAGATAGCGCACCAACGTCTTTGGGACGCCGCTGTTGACCGCGTACATCGACATGTGGTCGCCGTTATAGGTGCACCATCCCAGTGCCAGCTCCGAAAGGTCGCCGGTGCCGATGACCAGCCCCCCGACCTGATTGGCGACATCCATGAGGATCTGGGTCCGCTCCCGCGCCTGACAGTTCTCGTAGGTGATATCATGCCGTAATGGATCGTGGCCGATATCAGAAAAATGCTGCCGCACCGAGGCGTCAATGGAGACGATACGCAACGTCACCCCGAGATGTTCGGCGAGGGCCTCGGCGTTGCCGCGGGTGCGACCGGTGGTGCCAAAACCGGGCATGGTGATGGCGACGATCCCTTGGCGGTCGAGACCGAGGCGATCAAACGCCTTGACCGTCACCAACAGTGCCAGGGTCGAATCGAGGCCACCCGAGATGCCAATCACCACGGTTTTCGCCGAGGTGTGACGCAAGCGTCGGGCGAGCGCCGTCGTCTGCAGAGCGAAGATCTCCTGACAGCGAGAGCTCCGTTCACTCTCAACATTCGGAACAAAGGGCGAGGGACTGACCGGGCGCAGCAAGGTTGCAACCTCTCGCTCCGCCAAGGCAAAGGGGATGCACCGTCCCGCAGGCGTCGGAGCAAAGGTGCTACTGCGGCGGCGTTCGTTACCAAGCCGCTCGAGATCAACATCGGCCAGCGCAAGGGTTGAGCTGAAACTGAAGCGTTCGGTTTCGGCAAGCACCACCCCGTATTCGGCAATAAGAGAGTGGCCAGAGAAGACCAGATCGGTGCTCGATTCCCCGGGCCCGGCCGAGGCGTAGAGATAGGCGGCGAGACAGCGCGCCGACTGGGAGGCGACCAGATTGCGTCGATACTCGGCTTTGCCGAGAATCTCGGGGCTGGCCGAGGGGTTGACAAGCAGGGTCGCGCCAGCAAGAGCCTGATCGGCGCTGGGAGGACGGGCGACCCAGAGGTCTTCACAGAGCTCAATCCCGACAACACAGTCGGGGCGATTATCTGCAGCGAAGAGCAGATCGGTGCCGAAGGGGATGCTCTCCCCGTTCCAGTCAAGGATGGATGGCAAAGCGTCGTGCGCCGCGGTGAACCAGCGCTGCTCGTAGAACTCCTGACTGTTAGGAAGCCAGCGTTTCGGCACCACCCCACAGACTTTTCCGTCGGCAAGCAGGGCGGCGACATTGTAAAGCGCCCCATCGAGAGCNGCGCCCCATCTAGAGCAAGGGGAAAACCGACAACCAGTGCCATGTCAAGTTCGGCACTCAAGGCCGCAAGGTCAACGAGAGCGGTGCGTGCCTTCTCAATCAACAGCGGCTGTAAAAAAAGGTCGCCACAGCTGTAGCCGGTCACCCCAAGCTCCGGAGTCAGCAAGAACTGGCAGCCTTGTTGCGCCGCCTCGGTTGCGACCTGACGTAGCTGCATCAGATTGAAGTCGATATCAGCGAGCCGCAACTCCGGCGTCGCGACACCGACCCGCACCAGCGCCCAGTCCGAAGGATTCCATCCCATCGTCATCACCTCTTTATAAAAAGAGCGGCCTGCTCAGCCGCAAAGCGTCAGCATAGCATCGCCCAAGGCGAATCCCAACCTCTTTCCCTCAGCCGTCAAGACCGAAGGCGTCGGGGAGATGCTCTATCTCCACAGTCTCACCCGCAACCAAAACCGCGACCACGTCAAAGCGAGGCTGCAGCCCCGAACCGTTGCCGGCGGCGAGATACCATTGAGCCGACCGCAAAATCTGCCGCTGCTTACGCGTCCCTACCGCCTCCTGCGGCAGTCCAAAACTGTGGCTGCGCCGGGTTTTGACCTCGACAAAGACCAGCATCGTTTTGTACCGGGCGACAAGATCGATCTCCCCCAGCGGGGTGCGTAGATTGCGTTCGAGAATTTTCATCCCCTGAGCTGCAAGATAGCGGGCCGCCACCTCCTCCCCCTGTTTCCCGAGACGTAAGCGCTCTTCGGTCATGGCGTCCGCACATGCTCTCGCACCCCACGAAAGGTGAGACGGTGCTGGGGGGAGGGGCCGAGGCGAGCAATCGCCGCCATATGCTCGCGACTACCGTAGCCTTTGTGCTTGGCCAGTCCATAACCGGGGTAACGGCGATCGTAGGCGACCATCATTCGATCCCGCACCACCTTGGCAATCACCGACGCGGCCGAGATGGAGAAGGAGCGGGAGTCCCCCTGCTTCAACGTCTTCTGCGGTAGCGGCAGTGGCACCGGGTTGAGTCCATCAACCAACAGAAAGTCAGCAGCAAGGCGCAGGCGTGTCACGGCAAGTCGCATTCCCATCAGGGTTGCTTGGAGAATATTGTAGCGATCAATATCGACAGGCGAAACAATACCGACACCGATCGCCAGCGCTTGGCTACGAATCTGTGGGAAGAGCTGCTCGCGTTGTTTCTCACTCAGTTTTTTTGAATCAGTCAGAAAGGGAAGATCAAACTTTTCGGGAAGGATGACCGCGGCAGCGACCACCGGGCCGGCAAGAGGACCGCGTCCAGCTTCGTCAACGCCGGCGATGGCACGATAGCCGACGTTGTGCGCCTGTTCTTCGAAGTGTAGAGGAGAGAGTTCGGGAGTGGCAAAGAGTTGCAAAGCGATACCCCGCTCACCGTGGGTGCATTTGAGGCTGGATTTCCCCTAAGCCTTGGTATAGAATCCGCTGCGATACTGTTTACGACATCTGTGAAAGGAGGAAGGATTCGATGCCTGGAGTATTTCTTGCCGTGGCAGTTGTCTGCTACCTGGTCCTGCTGATCGATTGGAAAGAGATGCGCGCGGTCCTCGGCCAGGGCGGCTGGGGTGCAGTCTGCATCTACTGTGTCCTCACTGGTCTGATCTATAATGTCCTGACCAGCGCTCACAGCACCGCCGCTCACGTCCCCGCCGCACATCACTGATCACGCGCGCACGACG
>PKUF01000122.1 GCA_002869635.1 Desulfuromonas sp.
CCGGCAAAACGGCAACAGCATCGATATGCTTCCCGCCATTCCAGCGATCATCGCCTATGTCTCGTCGCGCTTTACGCTGGAGGCGGGGGATATCATTCTCACCGGCACCCCCTCGGGGGTCGGCCCGGTAGAAGCTGGCGAAACGGTGGTGGCAACGATTGACAAGGTAGGGAGTCTGACCGTGACGATCCAACGCGAGACGAAATAGTTAAGAGTTTCAACGAGTCAACAAGAAAAGGCACCACACAACCTGTGGTGCCTTTTCTTATGAGAGCCAAAAGAGTCGACCACAACTGGCCTAGCGGCTACAGAACCACGAGCTCCTCGCTGCTGTAAGTGATGTGCTTAAGACCATCCTCCTGCACCCAGAAGGTGTTCTCAACCCCGACCGATCCGAGGCCGGGATAGACCACCTTCGGTTCAAAAGCGAAGGTCATGTACTCTTCAAGAGGCTGATCGTGGAAACCACGGGCAATAAAGGGATATTCGTCGATCTCGACCCCGATCCCGTGGCCAATGAAGGAGACCTGGGCCCCGGCGCCACCCATAAAGTGATCTTGATACCCCATATCACAAGCCATGCCGTAGCAAACGTCGTAGATCTCCCCCCAAGAGACACCGGGTCGGGCGATCTCCTTGAGTTTCATCTCGATGGCGACCATATCCTCATACCCCTTTATCAACACATCAGGGAGTCCCCCAATGCAGAACACGCGGGTCTGATCGACAAGGTAGCCATCAAAAGCACCAGCAAAATCGATAACAATCGGCTCGTTGCGACCGATCTTCTTATAACTGGCCCCTTGACCGATGGAGGGATTGACACCAATCCCGCCAAGGGGGGTATCGCCGAAGGCCGGCGCGGCACTGTCACTGCCCGAAAAGGCATGACCGTAAAAGAGTTCGGAGTTAAAACCGCGCATTCGGCTGATCCCCTGATGCCCCATCTTACGCACCGCAAATTCAAGTTCAGCTGAGAGTTCAAGGTCGGTCATCCCCTCACGAATCACCTCTTTGGCCCGCTGACAGGCCTTGTCGACCTGCAAGGCGGCATCCTTCATGATCTCGATTTCGTATTTGCTCTTGATCGCCCGCACGGTGCGAATCAGCGGTGAGGCATCGATAAAGCTACAGTCGGCAAAGACCTTGGTGAAACGCTGATAGTGCGCCACCGGCAGGACATCAAGCTCCATCCCTACCTTCTTCGGCAACGCATAGCTGTAGTCCGCAAGGATGCCGGGGATCTCCTTGGGACTGCGGATCGGCACCACCTCTTTGAGGCCACATTCCATGCGCGCTCTTCCGAACTCTTTACGCACCATATAGATCGGCTGACCACTGGCGGGGACGTAGAGGATGCCCTGCTGGATCGTGCCCGTGAAATAAAAAAGATCGGCATTCTGCAACATGATGACGGCGTCAAGACCGGCGGTGTGCATCTGTTGCTGCAGTCGGGTAAAACGGGATTCAAGCTCACTGGCAGGGGTAATACGCATGAAGAACCTCCAAAAAAAGATAACGTTTACGGCGCATTCTGGCAAGGCAGAGCAGCGCTGTCAAGCTCTCTGCCCAAACAACAACGCCCCCGCAAATTGCCGGGGGCATTGTCTATCCATAAACGATGAAGATCAGGCCGTTTCGATCGCGGCCGCGTCTTCCAGATGCAACTCGGCAATCGCCATGTCACGCAGCTTGAACTTCTGGATCTTGCCGCTGGCGGTCATCGGGTACTCGTCAACGAACTTGACATAGTAAGGCACCTTGTAGTTGGCGATCCGACCACGGCAGAACTCTTTCACCTCATCGGAACTGAGGCTCTCACCTTTTTTCACAACGATCGCTGCCATCACCTGTTCACCGTATTTGCGGTCGGGAACACCGTAAACCTGGATATCAGAGATCTTCGGGTGGGTGTAGAGAAACTCTTCAATCTCACGGGGATAAATGTTCTCTCCCCCCCGGATGATCATGTTTTTGATCCGACCGGTAATCTTGGTATAGCCATTCTCGTCCATCACCGCCAAGTCGCCGGTATGGAGCCAACCGTCGCTGTCGATGGCGCGGGAGGTCTCCTCGGGCATCTTGTAATAGCCCTTCATCACCAGATAGCCACGGGTGCAGAGTTCCCCCTGTTTCCCCGTCGGCAGAGTTTCGCCGGTCTCAATATCGACGATCTTCATTTCGACGTTGGGGAGGACCCGGCCGACCGTGGCAACCCGCAGTTCTATCGGGTCGTCGGTGCGGGTCTGGGTGATCACCGGAGAAGATTCGGTCTGGCCGTAGGCGATGGTGATTTCAGAGGCGTTCATATCGCGGATGACCCGCTTCATCACCTCTATCGGACAATTGGAGCCCGCCATGATCCCGGTACGTAACGATGAAAGATCGTAATTGCTAAAATCGGGATGCTCAAGTTCAGCGATGAACATCGTCGGGACCCCATGCACCGCCGTGCACTTCTCTGCCTCAATCGTCTTGAGGACCGCCTCAGGATTGAAGGTCTCCACCGGAACCATGGTGGTGCCGTGGGTGACGCAGGCGAGCACCCCAAGGACACAGCCGAAGCAATGAAAGAAGGGAACCGGAATGCAAAGCCGGTCTTTTTCAGTGAACTTCATGCACTCACCGATGTTGAACCCGTTGTTGACAATGTTGTGGTGGGTCAGCATCACCCCTTTGGGAAAACCGGTTGTCCCCGAGGTGTACTGCATGTTGATCACCTCATGCTCGTCAAGTGTTGCTTTGAGCGCTGCAAGTTCGGCATCACTCACATCTTTCCCCATATCCTCGAGGATTGAAAAGTTGAGCATCCCCGCCGGGGTCTCTTCTCCGATATAGACCACCTGCTGCAAAAACGGTAGTTTCCCGCACTTGAGCCCCCCCTCCCTTTTTTCAGCCAATTCCGGGACCACCTGATTGAGGGTCGCAACATAGTCGGTATCCTTGAACCCTTGTACCAGAAATAGGAGGGTCGAATCGGACTGCTCAAGCACATACTCAAGCTCCGCCGATTTATAGCTGGTGTTGACCGTCACCAGCACAGCTCCGATCTTGGCACTGGCAAATTGCAGGATCACCCACTCAGGAACATTGGTCGCCCAGATCGAAAGGTGATCCCCTTTTTTGACCCCCAGCTTGATCAACCCCTTGGCAACACGATCACAAAGAGCATTAAACTCGGCATAATTCAGACGTAAGCCACGATCCGGATAGACGAGAGCATCGTTTTCAGGATAACGACGTCCCATCTCTTCAAGGATGCCGCCAACGGTGTAGTGCAGGGTTTCAGACATAACTGCCTCCCTCCCGGGATAAGAACTTCAGATGTTTAATTCAGCCAAACAAAAGTTTGACTATTCTAACTATATGTTTTTAAAGGGATTTTCTTCTAACATAAGAAAACAGAGAAGGTCAAATTAAAAACGACGAAACGATACTAAAGTTTAAGCAAACAGAAGCATCGCCTGCTTCTTTTTGATGCAGAGCGCTATTTTCGACGTAAGGTTTGGGGGTTAAAGAGTTGGTGGGATGTTCTTCACAGGGATATCCACGTACCCTGTGTATGAGGACTACTGGAGGATATCGGCACGGATTTCATCGGGAGTTACCATACCGCCGGACATGATGATTTTCATCGCTTCCTCAACACCGAAGGCGGTAGGGTAGACATTCTCTTCATCAAGAAGCAGGACATAGCCTGATGTCGGATTGGGAGAGGTCGGAATAAAAACCGTATAGAAGGCGCGTCCCGATGTCGCTTTGACTGAGTTGGTAACAAAAGCGATGGAATAGCACCCCTCTTTGGGAAACTCTACATAGACGGCACGGCGAAAGGCCCCCTGTCCCCCCTGAGAGAAGACATTGATAATCTGCTTGGAGGAGGTGTAGATCGACTTGACCAGAGGGATGCGCGAAAGAAGGGATTCCCAAGCATCGACAAACCGCCGCCCGATGACATTACCGGCCACGACCCCCGCCGCATAGAGCACCAGAAAGCCAGCAACCATCCCCAGTCCGGGGAGATAAAGCTCTTGCCCGAGATAGGAGGTTACCCCTTGCCGAATCCAAGGAGCGAGAACACCATCGGCGAGATTAAAGAGAAAGCGGAGGATAAAGAGGGTGATCCCGAGAGGGATCACAACAAGAAGACCGGTGGTCAACTTGCGCCGCAGGTGAATCAGAAGTCGACGCCCAATCCCCCGTTTAGGGGGAGGGCTGTTGTCACTCGGAGGTGACTCCTGCATAGGCACTCCAAAAATAGGAGGGGGTTACCAAAAAGCGGCGATATCCTGTTTATCGATAAAATCGCGAATTGCGTGCATATCTTCAAGAGAGATATCGATAAACTGCACCCCCATCCCCGTCGGCATCTGCGGTTTGCGCTTGTGGTCAGGGAAGTTGATCCAGGCCACCCGCCCCTTGCAACGGACGGGCAGTGAACGATCCGGCAGGGCAAACTCCAGAGTCAAAGGGGTCTCGATCTCAAGAGGGCGCTCAGTCTCAAGGAAAAGTCCACCGCTGCTGAGATTGAGCGTATAGTCAGTCAGAACCTGCTGGGGATCGATCCCGAAATGAACCCTGAGACGGGCATGAACCCGGGGAGCTTGGCGGGTTGAGAGTTGAAGAAAACGGTATGCCGTGGCGAGGAACTGTTGTCGAGTCAACGGTTTAAAGAGGATTTCATCACACCCTGCCTGCTGACAACGTTCAACCTCTTCGGGTTTACTGCAAGAGGTGACAATCACCACCGGGGTCCCCTTGAGCGCCGGGATCTCCTTGATTTTTCGGCAGCATTCATCGCCGTTCATCTCGGGCATGAAGTGATCCATAAAGATCAAATCGGGCTCTTCCTGAATCGCAACGTCAAGAGCCTCGACTCCACTTTTAGCCGTCAGAATTTCAAAATCCTGTCGTTTGCAAAAGGTCTTTTGCAGGTGCAGGACAAGTTCAACATCTTCAACCAAAAGAACCTTGTTCTTTTTCATACCATCCCCTTCAGAACATCAGAGGCTAACGGGCACAATCGTCCGGATCACCTTTGATCTTGGCCAGAGCATGCGGCAACGCCGGAAGAATCACCTCCAGGTTTTCCCGAACCCCCTTGGGGCTCCCCGGGAGGTTAACAATCAGACTCTGGCGACGCATTCCGACCAGAGCCCTAGAGAGCATGGCATGAGGGGTTTTCATCAGGCTGGCGGCACGCATCGCCTCAGCCATCCCCGGAATCATCTTTTCCAAAACTCGGGCGGTTGCATCCGGAGTGACATCACGCGGGGTCACGCCAGTACCACCGGTGGTCAAAATCAAATCTAGCCCTTCTTGATCGACCCAGGCGACAAGCTTAGCGACAATCGTCTCTTCATCATCAGGGATGACCTCGTAGAGCGTCACCTCGCCGAGATGGGCGATCATCGTCGCAAGGATTTTACCGCTTTCAGGGGTTATCCCATGATCCAGCAGTTTTATCACTGACAAAGCAGAGGTGAAGCCTGCTGTGCCATATATCATAGTCTCAC
>PKUF01000073.1 GCA_002869635.1 Desulfuromonas sp.
CGATATGTTGTGATAGAGGGATGACGAGAGTTACAGGTATCGGGCAGGGGATGATCGCCTTGTGGGCGCTCCACGCCTTGTTGTCGGGAGGATGGATCCCGCCGGGAAAGCTGCGCAGTTTCATGATTTTAGACGTTCTGTTTGTGTGCGTTGGGGCGATTCGACGATACAATGGGTCGGACACTTGCCGATGGCGTTCTCGGCTCCTGCAGCCTTGGCGTAATCGACACAGGCGAGAAATTTGTCGATGCGATAGGCCTCAGGGGCCGTCTTTTTGCAGATCATGCAGCCGAGGCAGCCGACCTGACAATATTTGCGAACGACGCCCCCCTTGTCGTGACTGTTGCAAAGAACGTGAACGGTCGCTGCTTTGGGAACCATTTGGATCACCTGGCGGGGGCAAACCGAGACGCATTTGCGACATCCGGTACAACGCTCAGGGTCGATGACGGCAAGCCCCTTGTCGTTCATTGCGATGGCATCAAAGGGGCAGGCGCGAGAGCAGGTGCCGAGGCCGAGGCAGCCGCCGGGGCAGGCTTTAGGACCATCGGCAAGGCGCTGAGCGGCATTGCAGTCGCGCAGGCCGAGATAGCGGTATTTCTCTTGCGCCCGCTCGTTGTCACCCTGACAGAGAAGCAGGGCGACCTCCGGTTCCCCCATTTCGGCGCTGACGCCCATGATCCCGGCGATTTTGGCCACGGTGTCGTTGCCGCCGGGCGTACAGAGGGCCGGTGACGCTTGGCCAAGAGCAACGGCATGAGCATAGGCGCTGCAGCCGGGGTAGCCACAGGCGCCGCAGTTGGCGGCGGAGAGGACGTCGAGGATGGCCGCTTCACGAGGGTCAACCTCGACGGCAAATTTGCGGGCGGCGATTCCGAGAGCGATAGCGGCGCAGAGGCCGATGCCGCCGATGCTGAGAGTTGCTGCGATCATGATGTGACGTGCCTTTAAAAGACAAAAGGACGACCGCTGCGGTCGTCCCGTGACAAAACGGATTATCCTTTGACGAGTCCGGCGAATCCCATAAACGCCAGAGAGAGAAGACCAGCGGTGACCAGCGCTACAGCGGTGCCGCGAAAGGCGGCAGGTACCGGGGCAAGATCAACCCTTTCGCGCAGACCGGCAAAAAGGACCATCGCGAGGGTAAAGCCGAGGCCGGCGCCGAGAGCAAAGACGAGCATCTCAAGAAACGAGTATTCCTTTTGAATGCTTAGAACCGCGACACCTAGAACGGCGCAGTTGGTTGTAATCAGAGGCAAAAAAATGCCGAGCGACTGATAAAGGACCGGGCTCGTTTTTTGAATGACCATCTCCACCAACTGCACCAGTGAAGCGATCACGAGAATGAAGGCGATGGTCTGGAGGTATTCGATGCCGAAGGGGATGAGTATGTAGTACTGGATGAGCCAGGTGACAACACTGGCGATGGTCATGACAAAGATAACCGCCATCCCCATGCCGAGGGCGGTTTCAACTTTTTTGGAGACGCCGAGGAAGGGACAGATACAGAGAAATCGCGCCAACACGAAGTTGATCACGAAAACGGCACTGACCAGAATCAGGAGAAGCTCTGTCATGGGATAGAATCCTGTTTTAAATTGGTCTGACCATTACTAGATAGAGCATGTCGGCAGGTCTGTCAACTGATTTGTCTCTCATAAAGAGATGCTCAGAGATGTGTGACGATTGTTGACTTTCCCGTCCATGAATTCGTATCATAAAGGTTTGCAGGATCAACTGCAGATTCAACAGTAATGACAATCCGTCACCAAAGTCAAGGTCAGCACATGCCTCTTCTGCGTATACTTCACTATCCCGACCCGGTCCTTAAAAAGATGGCTGTTCCGGTCGATTGTTTCGACGACAAACTCCGTCAGCTCGCTGCCGATATGGCTGAGACGATGTACGCAGCCCCCGGTGTCGGTCTTGCCGCGCCTCAAGTTGGGGTGAGTCAGCGACTGATCGTCCTCGACTGTTCCGGTAAAGAGGAAGAGCCCCAGCTGGTTACCGCGGTGAATCCGCGAATCGTCTCTCGTGAAGGCGAGCTTTGTGACGAAGAGGGGTGCCTCTCGGTTCCCGGATATTATGCCCGGGTCGACCGGGCCGCCAAGGTCGTCGTCGATTTTCTTGATCTTGACGGCAAAGCACAACAGATTGAATGTGAAGGGCTCTGGGCCGTCGCATTTCAGCACGAGCTTGACCACCTCGATGGCATCCTCTTCGTGGATCATCTCTCCCCGTTGAAAAAGGGGCTTTTTCGCAAAAAATACCAACGGATTCTTCAACAGCAGGAGGAACAGCTGTGATCGACCCCGCATCCCTGCGTACTGTTTTTATGGGAACCCCTGATTTCGCCCTGCCGACCCTGCAGGGGCTCATTGATGCCGGCGTCGATCTGGTCGGTGTCTATACCCAGCCAGACCGTCCTAAGGGGCGGGGAAAACAGATGGCGCCGCCACCGGTCAAAGTGCTCGCCGAGCAGCACGGCATCCCGGTTCTCCAGCCGCAAAAGCTGCGGGCGCCGGAGGTGGTGGCTGAACTGGAGCAGATTAAGCCGGACCTGATCGTTGTGATCGCCTATGGCCAAATTCTTCCTAAGAGTGTCCTCGACATCCCTCGCTACGGTTGCATCAATGTTCACGCCTCGCTCTTGCCCCGTTACCGCGGGGCGGCGCCGATCAATAAGGTCTTGCTTGAGGGAGAGAGCGAAACCGGGATCACTACCATGAACATGGATGTTGGCCTCGATACCGGTGATATGCTGATCAAGAAAAGCCTCGCCGTTGGTCCCGATGAGACCGCGGGCGAGTTGCACGATCGCCTCGCTTTGCTGGGACGTCAAACGATGGAGGAGACGCTGCAGCAGCTCTGTGCAGGAACGCTGACTCCCGAGAAGCAGGATGATGCTGTCAGCACCTACGCCCCGATGTTAAAAAAAGAGGACGGGGTGATCGACTGGAGCCGTCCGGCGCAGGCGATCCACAATCAGGTGCGTGGGCTCAACCCTTGGCCGGGGGCAATGACCCACCTTGACGGTGAGGTTCTTAAGCTTTCTCGCACCTGTCTTGCGGCAGGGATGAACGGTCCGGCCGGAACCGTTCTCGCCGCATCGGGCGATGGGGTGATCGTCGCCTGTGGCGAGGGGGCAATCTCTATTGGGGCGCTCCAGCTGCCGGGGAAAAAAATGATGGCTGCAGGTGACTTTCTTCGTGGCCGGGCCCTCGCTGCAGGCATCCGACTCGGTGATTGAATCCCCCCTTGATTTAATGAAGGAGGATGCCTAGATTTTCCTTGTGGGTCGTGCTTGGCGCGGGCCTGATCTGCATCCTTCCTCACGCACAAAGGAAAAAACCATGCTCAATATGTTTCGTACTGCCGCTTTGATGACCGTCCTGACCCTGGTCTTGGTCTGGGCCGGCGGCGCTCTTGGCGGCCAGAGCGGGGCGCTGATGGCGTTGATCTTCGCCGGGGTGATGAATCTCGGTTCTTACTGGTTCTCGGATAAAATCGTTGTCTCGATGTATCGTGGCAAGCAGGTTGAAAGCGGCCTCCTCTACGAGGTGGTGCGTGAGATCTGCCAACGCAATGATCTGCCGATGCCGAAGGTTTACATCCTTCCTCAGCCGACGCCCAACGCCTTTGCCACCGGCCGTAATCCGCAGCACGCGGCGGTTGCTGCCACCGAGGGGATCATGCAGATTCTCAGCCGTGAAGAGCTTCTTGGGGTCATGGCACATGAGATGGCCCATGTGCGGCATCGTGATATTCTCATCGGTTCCATCGCCGCCACGATTGCCGGTGCCATCTCCTTTCTCGCCAATATGGCGCAGTGGTCGTTGATCTTCGGCGGGGGACGTGATGACGAAGGGGACGGGCACCCGGCGGCGATGCTGGCCATGATGATCCTCGCTCCGATTGCGGCGATGCTGGTGCAGATGGCGATCTCCCGTTCGCGCGAGTACGAGGCAGATCGAGGTGGGGCGCAGATGAGCGGTAGTCCCCTCTATCTCGCCAATGCCCTGCGCAAGCTAGAGATGGCGAACAGTCACCGTCCGATGCCGAAGGTCAATGAGGCGACCGCTCACATGTTTATCGTCAACCCCTTGCGGGGAGGGGGGGTGCGCAGTCTCTTCTCGACCCATCCACCGGTGGAGGAGCGAATCCGCCGGCTTGAGGCGATGCGCGAATTTTAAAGCCGCCGCTGCAGCGAATGTCGTACGCAAGAGACGCCCTAGGTGGCGTCTCTTGCCGTTTTTTAAGGAGCCTTTGTGTCACAACCATCTGCCCGCCAGATCGCGTATTCCGTTTTACAACGGGTTGACGAAGGCGCGTTTGCCGATCTCGCCCTTGACGCGGCCCTGCAACAGGCCCGAGGCCTCGACCCCCGAGAACGCGGGCTGGCAACGGAGCTGGTCTACGGGACGCTACGTCAGCGTGGCCGCCTCGATTTTGCCCTTGCCCGTTTCTGTCGTCAGCCGCTGGCCAAGGTTGAACCGAGGGTCCTGACGTTACTGCGACTGGGCGCCTATCAGTTGCTCCTTCTTGATCGGGTTCCGGCACGGGCGGCAGTGCATGAGACGGTCGAATTGGCCAAGCGCCTCAGGCTGGAGCGGGCGACCGGTTTCATCAATGGAATCCTCCGTGCCTTGCTGCGTGGTGAGCAGAGTATCCCTTGGCCTGATCCGCAGAGCCAACCGGCGGCGGCGTTGCAACATCTCTACTCTCTGCCGCCGTGGTTGGCCAAGCGTTGGCGCCGGCAGTGGGGAGACGCTGGGGCTCTTGCCTATGCCGAAGCGATGCAGCAGGCCCCTCCCTTTACCTTGCGTGTTAACAGACTGCGGATTGAGCGCGAGGCCTTTCTTCAGGCGTTAAATGATGCTGGGCATCAGGCTGAGGCGACAACCTATGCCCCAGAGGGGGTGGTGTTGCTGCGTCGGGGCGAAGCGCCGTTGCCGGGGAGCGACGCCGGCTGGTTTCAGGTTCAGGATGAGGCAAGTATGCTCATCGCTCATCTTCTGGCGCCGCAAAAGGGGGAACAGATTCTTGATGGGTGTGCCGCTCCGGGAGGGAAGACGACACACCTTGCGGCCCTGTCGGAGAATACGGCGACCATTACCGCACTGGAGCTGCATTCGCAGCGGGTCGAGCTCATCGACCAGGGCGTCGCCCGGCTCGGTTGTCGCGGGATCACCTCGCACTGTTGGGACTTCACCTCTGCACCGCCGTTTGTGGCGGCCGCGAGCTGTGACGCCATTCTCGTCGATGCCCCCTGTAGCGGCCTCGGTGTCTTGCGACGCAATCCGGAGATTCGCTGGCGCCGCGACGCTGGTCAGATTCGTGAGATGGTGGTGCGGCAGAAAGAGATTCTTGCTGCGGCGGCAACCTGTCTTCGCCCCGGTGGCCGTCTTCTTTACTCCATTTGTACTCAGACCCCGGAAGAAGCAGAGGGCCAGATCGCCG
>PKUF01000114.1 GCA_002869635.1 Desulfuromonas sp.
CAACAAAAGGCCCCCCGGAGAACCGGGGGGCCTTTTGTTGTTGGATATATGCAGGTTAGGCACACTCACTGTAGCCGCAAGCGCGACAGACACAGCAGCCACCTTCATGCTCAACGGGGCCACCACACTCGGGACATGCGCCGCCGTTTTGAGCGTGGGTCGTTTCAATCCCTTCCTCATGTTGCATGTGCATCATGATCGCCTTGGCGACGGCATCGGCACAGCTGGTAATGCGGTTGTCGCCGAAACCAGCAGGTTTATGGCAGGTAATACCGATCATCTGCTTGATCGCCTGGCGGGCCTGAACACCACTGCGCCAGGCGAGAGAGACAAGGCGACCGATCGCTTCGCACTGGCTGGCGGCGCAGCCGCCGGCTTTCCCCATGGTGGTGAAGAGCTCAAAGAGGCCGTTGTTGTCCTCGTTGATGGTCACATAGAGTGGGCCGCACCCCGTCTCCATCTGATAGGTACTCCCTTTAAGGGCTCGGGGACGCTCACGCTTGCGGCCGTTCTTGTGGCTTTCCATCGGGACAGTTGTCTCCGGTTCACTCTCCTCTTTTTTAGCCACTGAGAGGACTTGCATGTCACGAGAACCGTCACGGTAGATCGTCACCCCTTTGCAACCGAGTTCGTAGGCAAGGCGGTAGACAGTGGAGACATCCTCTTTGGTTGCGTCGTTACAGAAATTCACGGTCTTAGAGACTGCGTTGTCGGTATGCTTCTGAAACGCAGCCTGCATACGGATATGCTCTTCAGGAGTGATATCGTGGGCGGTCACGAAAACCTCGCGCAGATCTTCGGGAACTTCCTTGATATCCTGAACCGTGCCGCGCTCAGCGATCAGTTTCATCAGTTCGGGTGAGTAGAAACCCCTCTCGCGCGCGATCTGCTCAAACAGAGGATGGACCTCAACCAAAATATCGTTGTCAAGAACCTGCCGTACATAACTGACGGCAAAGAGGGGTTCGATGCCGCTGGAACAGTTGGCGATGATCGAAATCGTTCCTGTCGGGGCGATGGTGGTGCTGGTCGCATTGCGAATCCCTTTCCCCCCCTTACGGTCAAAGATGCTCCCGGTGAAGTTCGGGAAGTTCCCACGCTCTGCGGCAAGTTCTTGTGACATTTTACGTGCTTCTTCGGTGATGAACTTCATGATTTTTTCACCGAGGGCAACCGCTTCCTCCGAGGCGTAAGAGAGTTTCAGGAGGATCAGCAGGTCGGACCATCCCATGACACCAAGCCCAATCTTTCGGTTGGCGCGTGTCATCTCATCGATTTCGGGGATTGGATAATTGTTGATCTCGATTACGTTGTCGAGAAAGCGGCTGGCAAGACGAACCGTCGCACGCAGTTTTTCCCAGTCGAATTCGTCATCAGCGGTAAGCATTTTAGAGAGGTTGATGGAGCCGAGGTTGCACGACTCGTAAGGAAGAAGGGGTTGCTCACCGCAGGGATTTGTCGCCTCGATTTCTCCGATGTGCGGAGTTGGATTGTCGCGGTTAAGACGGTCGAGAAAGATGATTCCCGGCTCACCGTTGGTCCAAGCGAGATCGATAACATGTTCGAAGACCTTACGAGCAGGAATCCGCTTAAGTACAGTGCCGCAGCGAGGGTTGACGAGGTCGTACTCGCTGTCATGTTCTACCGCCTCCATGAATTTTTCGGTCAGTCCCACCGAAATGTTGAAGTTGGTCAGGACATTCTGATCGCGCTTGGCCATGATGAAATCCATGATATCGGGATGATCGACTCTCAGGATTCCCATATTGGCGCCACGGCGTGTTCCCCCTTGCTTAATCGTCTCGGTCGCCGCATCAAAAACCTTCATGAAGGAGAGAGGCCCGCTTGAGACACCGCTGGTCGATTTGACAACGTCGTTGGCCGGCCGAACTCGGGTGAATGAAAAGCCGGTTCCGCCGCCACTTTTATGGATCAGCGCTGTTTGTTTGATCGCCTCAAAAATCTCGGCAAGAGAATCTCCAACAGGCAGAACGAAGCAAGCCGAAAGTTGGCCGAGATCACGTCCTGCGTTCATCAATGTCGGAGAGTTGGGGAGAAACTCTAGGTTGGTCATCGCCTGATAGAATTCCTCTTCAAGTGAGGTGATGTCAGCACCTTTTTTGAAGCGACTTTCTGCGCCAGCGATGGTATGTGCCACACGTCGGAACATTGCGGCAGCTGTTTCCAGCGGTTTACCGTCGGGGTCTCGCTTGAGATACCGTCTCTCGAGAACGGTCAGGGCGTTTTTCGTTAAAGGAAGGGGGGTGGGGGTCGCTTGGTCGGTCATTAAAAGCGTCCTTTCGTTATGTCGGAAGACTTTCTTGAGATAAGGAGTCTGGTGGTTGATGGGGATTGGCGGGGGGTACGGTCTCCGCCATGACTGTATGCAGTATGCCGGGTCAATAAAGAACACAATATCTAGTGTCTGTCAAGCTGTTCGGCGTGGATATTTTTTCACGAAAACACGCCGTTTTTTGAAATAACCGCTTGCAAATTCAAGGGGAATGGGCTAATAGAGACGCGTGCTTGAGGGGCGGGTCCTGAAAGAGCTTTTCCCTTGACAATCAAGGGGCAAGCTTTATACTGTCCGCCTTCTAGCCGCCGGGAGTCTGTCTGATGCGAGTTCATATCGATGATATCAAGGACGAAGGCCTTAACCTTGAGTTCGTTGAGGAGGCTGATACTCTTCCGGAATTACAGACGCTGGCCCTCGAGGAGGGGTGGGCGCTACGCTCACCTTTAAGGGTGCGTCTGCGCCTGTTTCGAATCGATACATTGATAGAGGTCGAGGGTGAGATTGCTATTGATGTTGAGTTGGCCTGTAGTCGCTGCCTAGCAACCTACGTTTCACCGGTCGATGGACGTTTCTCTTTGACCTTTGCTGAAACACTTCCTGAGGTTGAGGTTGAAGATGGTGACGAGGTTGAGCTTGATGCGGAAGAGATGGGGATTACTCTTCTTGAGGGGGAAGAGCTTGATCTTGATGCCGCAATTCACGAACAGGTTCTTTTGGCCTTGCCCCTGCGTCCCCTGTGTGACGAGGCGTGCAAAGGGCTTTGTAGTAACTGTGGAGAAAATCTCAACGATGGCGATTGCGGCTGCGATCAGCACGTTCTCGACCCACGATTTGCAGCACTGAAAAATCTTAAAATCGACCAGAAATGATCGATTGCTATACTGAGGTGGGAAATAGATCCCTCCGACGAAAAAACCGGCCTTGTCCGGATGCTAAGGAGACCTGAAAAATGGCAGTCCCCAAGAAGAAAACATCCAAGTCGAAACGTGATATGCGTCGTGCCCATGATGCCCTTTCCGCTCCGGGCATCTCCGTTTGTCCTCAATGTAAAGAGCCGAAGCAGCCGCATCGCGTTTGCCCGAGCTGCGGTACATACAAGGGGCGTGAGATTATCGGGACCGACGAGTAGGGGTTGATCGTTTGAGCGATCGCATTGTAGTTGCGGTGGATGCCATGGGGGGTGATCACGCTCCCGCCACGGAAGTGGATGGTGCTGTCCAGGCTGCACGTAAATGGAACATCCCTATTGTCCTTGTCGGTGATACCGAGCGTCTTCAGGCTGAACTTGACCGCCACGACACGAGCGGTCTTGAAATCTCGCTGCATCATGCCAGTGAGGTTGTCGGGATGCACGATTCGGCCTCAGACGCTGTGCGCCGGAAAAAAGATTCGTCGATACGCGTTGCCTATCAGTTGGTGCGCGATGGTAAAGCGGATGCGGTTGTCAGTGCGGGAAACTCTGGCGCGACGATGGCGGCTGGAATGTTCGTCCTGAAACGACTTCCCGGTATTGACCGCCCGGCAATCGCTACGATCATGCCGAATGTCAAAGATCAGACACTCGTGCTTGATGTTGGCGGTAACGTAGATTGTAAACCGCCGCACCTCGCACAGTTTGCCCTGATGGGTGAGGTCTATACCCGCAAGGTTCTTGGCAAGCCAGCCCCTAGGGTTGGTCTGCTCTCTAATGGTGAAGAGGAGAGCAAAGGGAACGAACTGACTCGTGAGGCGCATCGCCTGCTAAAGGATGCGCCCTTTAGTTATGTCGGATATGTCGAAGGACGTGATATCTTCAATAGCAAGATAGATGTCGTCGTTTGCGACGGTTTTGTTGGAAATGTTGCCTTGAAGGGTTTTGAGGGGTTGGCTGAGGCGATTGGGACCATGCTCAAGGATGAGATCCGAAAGCGTTTCTGGGCGCGAATCGGCTATCTCTTGGCACGTCCAGCCTTTGCAGCCTTCAAGAAAAAAGTCGACTATGCCGAATACGGAGGGGCACCTTTGTTGGGGATCGCGGGAACCGGCATGATCTGTCACGGTGGTTCAAACGCCAAGGCGATTATGAATGCCATCCGTATGGCTCGGGAATTTGTCAGTCAGAAGGTTAATGCGGGCTTGATTGAACAACTTGACAATGTATCCCCTGTGGCAGTTCCCGTATCGGAGCAGAGTCATGAAAGGCCACATAAAGCGTGAAACGTGCACGAATTATCGGCACCGGAAGTTATCTGCCGGAAAAAATACTGACCAACCACGATCTTGAGCAGACTCTCGATACTAGCGACAGCTGGATCGTGACGCGGACCGGCATTCGCGAGCGCCGGATCGCTGCAGAAGGGGAGAATACCTCTGATCTCGCAGCGAAAGCAGGGGCGAAAGCTCTAGAAATGGCCGGTGTGAAGCCGGACGAAGTCGATTTAATTGTGGTTGGAACGATCACCGGTGATTTCCCTTGGCCCGCCACGGCTTGTATGGTTCAGCAAAAACTCGGTTGTTCAAACGCCTTTGCTTTTGATCTCTCGGCGGCGTGCAGCGGGTTTGTCTACGCACTGACGACCGCGGGGAAGTACCTCGAGAGTGGGACAGCGAAGCGGGCGTTGGTGATTGGCGCCGAGGTGATCAGCCGCATCCTTGATTGGGAGGATCGCAACACTTGTGTCCTCTTTGGAGATGCTGCTGGCGCGGTTGTTCTTGAAGCCCAGGAGGGTGAGAGTGGACTGCTCTCCAGCCACCTGCACAGTGATGGTAAGTACTGGGACCTGCTCTACCAGCCTGGTTTCGGTGCGGTGCACCCTCCAACATCCCAGGCGATGGAGGAAAGGCTTCAATATCTGAAGATGCAGGGGAGTGAGGTCTTCAAGGTCGCAGTGCGGATGCTCTCCGAGGTTGCTCAGGAAGCCCTTGCGGCGCACGATCTGAGCTCTGAGGCGATCAAGCTTTTTATCCCACATCAGGCAAATATGCGAATCCTTGAGGCGACCGCCAAGCGCGTGGGATTTGCCCCCGAACAGGTCTATATCAATGTTGACCGTTTGGGCAATACGTCTGGCGCGACCATTCCGGTTGCGTTGGATGAAGCGAACCGGCTAGGAATGCTCAATGAGGGTGACTTGATCCTGCTTGATGCCTTCGGTGGAGGTTTTACCTGGGGGGCATCTCTGGTTCGCTGGTAATGATGCACTGGACTTGACGAAGAGGCTTGTGATATGAAAACGGCATTTGTTTTTCCCGGCCAGGGGGCTCAACACCCCGGTATGGGCAAAGAGTTTGCGGATTCTTTTGCCATTGCCCGGCAGACCTTTGAGGAGGCGAACGACGCTCTCGGTTTTGATCTGGCAGGTCTCTGTTTTGATGGCCCTGAGGAAGATCTGCGTCTGACCGCCAATACTCAGCCGGCGATTCTCGCAACCAGCGTGGTTGCTCTGCGGGTACTGCGTCAGGAGTGTGGTCTCAGCGCTGACTACACGGCTGGGCATTCTCTTGGGGAATACTCGGCGTTGGTTTGTGCCGGGGCGCTCGATTTTGCCGACGCACTAAGAACGGTTCGGCAGCGTGGGACCTTTATGCAAGAGGCGGTTCCCGTCGGGACCGGCGCGATGGCGGCGATGCTCAGCATTGATGCCGCAGAACTCGCGGCGATTTGCGAAGAGGCTGCTCAGGGAGAGGTGGTCGCTCCTGCGAATTTCAATTCTCCCGGTCAGATTGTCATTGCTGGCCATAGTGACGCTGTCAACCGTGCCATTGTGCTCGCTAAAGAACGTGGTTATCGTAAAGCAATGCTTCTGCCGGTGAGTGCACCTTTCCATTGTCCATTGATGCAGCCCGCAGCCGATCGCCTTGCTGAGGTGCTAGGGGGGGTCAGTTTGTCGACGTTGACAATGCCTGTAGTTAGCAATGTCGAGGCGACTCCGAATCAAGAGGCTGAGCGCGTCAAAGATCTTCTTGTTGCTCAGGTCTGTGCCCCGGTACGCTGGGAGGAGTCGGTCAAGAAGATGCTTGAGCTTGAGGTCGAGAAGTTTGTCGAGATTGGTCCAGGAAAGGTCCTCTCCGGTCTCGTTAAACGTATCGCTAAGGGAACGAACGTCTGCAACGTCGAAGGTGTTGCGGGTATATCGTCGCTGGCGGAGTAGTTTGGGCGCCAATTTGTTCGATTGATCTTTAAGGAGTTAGATATGCCTAAAGGTAAAGTTGCCGTAATCACGGGAGCATCCCGTGGAATCGGACGTAGTATCGCGATGGCTCTAGCAGGTCAGGGGGCAAACATCGTTGTCGTCGATCTCGGGCAGGAAGGTGTTGATGCTGCGGTTGCTGAGATTAAGGAACTTGGCGTTGAGGCTCTTGGAGTGGTTGGCAATGTGACGGTGACGGCAGATTGCGAGAACGCTTTTGCAAAAGCGATGGAGACCTTCGGTCGTGTCGATATCCTCGTTAATAATGCTGGAATCACCCGGGATGCACTGTTGCTTCGAATGAAGGACGATGAGTGGGATGCTGTCTTGAGCGTGAACCTGAAAGGGGCTTTCCTCTGCAGCCGTGCCGCCGCCAAGGTGATGAGCAAGCAGCGTTATGGTCGCATCATCAACATTGCCTCGGTTGTGGGGCAGATGGGGAATGCCGGGCAGGCGAACTACTGTGCCAGTAAAGCTGGTTTGATGGGACTGACCCGCTCCAACGCCCGCGAACTGGCTCGCCGTAATGTGACGGTCAATGCTGTCGCGCCCGGTTTCATAGCGACCGATATGACAGATGCTTTGCCGGAGAAGGTTCGTGACGAGTTGACAGCCCAAATTCCCTTGGCTCGTCTTGGTAGCGCCGATGATATTGCCAATGCTGTCCTTTTCCTCGCTTCTGAAGCGTCTGGTTATGTGACCGGTCAGGTTGTTGCGGTCAACGGCGGGATGTATATGTAAGATGGCGCTTGCGCCTTTTGCACCAAAGAGCAGATAGTAGGCCCCTATTTCTTAAACCTTAATCTTACGTAAGACCGATTTGATCGGTTGAACCCAACCATGGAGGTGAAGCAATGGCTTCTATTGCCGAAAGAGTAAAACAGATTGTTGCCGAGCAGCTCGGAGTGGACGAAGATCAGGTGACCGACGAGGCTTCTTTCATGGAAGATCTTGGTGCTGATTCCCTCGATACCGTTGAGCTCGTTATGGCGCTTGAGGAGGAGTTCGACATCGAGATCTCCGACGAAGACGCCGAGAAGATTCAGACCGTTCAGCACTCCGTTGATTACATCAACGCGAACGCCTAATCTCTGATAGCGGGGGAGGCTCATCCTCCCCCGCTATCCGTTATTCGATTTCATCTTTTGAGCGTCTTTTCGGCTCGAAAGAGTTACGGATCCTTCACGGAGGAAACCAGAACATGCGAAGAGTTGTCATCACAGGGCTGGGGGTTATCTCTGCTCTGGGTACCGGTGTTGAGAAGAACTGGACATCCCTGATGCAAGGGAAGTCCGGCATCGGCCCAATAACACGCTTTGACTCGTCGATCTTGCCGACTCACATTGCCGGCGAGGTGCCCGACTTTGACGCCGAAGCGTTTATGGACAAAAAAGAGATTAAGAAGATGGATCTCTTTATTCAGTATGCTCTGGCCGCTTCCGAGCTGGCGATGCAGGATTCCGGCCTTGAGATCACCGAAGAGAATGCCGAGATGGTGGGCGTTCTGGTCGGAGCCGGTCTTGGCGGTCTTCCTGCCATTGAGAAGTATCATGACGCCTTAAAAAAAGGTGGTTATAAGAAGATTTCTCCCTTCTTTATCCCGATGCTGATCATCAACCTTGCACCGGGACAGATCTCCATGCGATTTGGCGCTAAGGGGCCAAATATCTCGTCGGTTTCTGCTTGTGCTACCGGTACACACTCTATCGGTGATGCTTTCCATATGATCAAGCGCGGTGATGCCGACGCCATGATCGCTGGCGGTTCAGAGGCGACCATCACCCCTTTGGCGATGGGGGGCTTCAACGTTATGAAGGCTCTCTCGACCCGTAATGACGACCCGACTGGTGCCAGTCGTCCTTTTGACAAAGGGCGTGATGGTTTTGTCATGTCAGAAGGAGCGGGGATTGTCGTCCTCGAAGAGTACGAGTCCGCCAAGCGCCGTGGGGCTAAAATCTACGCTGAGGTTGCCGGTTATGGTGCCACAGGTGACGCCTATCACTTGACCGCGCCTGCTCCCGGTGGGGAAGGGGCGGCACGCTGCATGCGTATGGCGATGCGCGGTGCCGGCGTTAATCCCGAGCAGATTGGCTACATCAACGCTCACGGTACCTCGACTCCTTTCAACGACCTCTACGAGACGATGGCGATCAAGAGTGCTCTCGGTGATCAGGCGAACAAGGTCATGATCAGTTCGACCAAGAGTATGACCGGTCATGCCCTCGGGGCTGCAGGCGGTCTTGAAGCGGTCTATAGCGCTTTGGCAATCTCTCGCGAGGAGATCCCGCCGACCATCAATTACGCGGACCCTGATCCTGAGTGCGATCTTGACTACGTACCCAATGAAGCGCGTAAGGCGAAGGTTGACGTCGCGCTCTCCAATTCCCTCGGCTTTGGCGGAACCAACGCCACTCTGCTGTTGAAGCGGGTTTAGGAGGTCGGGATGATTGTTGTCGCCAGTGATCATGGTGGGCTGAGCCTTAAAAGTGCCATCTGCGCTGTACTCAAGGAACGTGAAATCGTCTACCGCGACCTCGGAACTGACAATGGTGACTCTGTCGATTATCCAGACTTTGCAGCCAAGGTTGCAGCGCAGGTCTCCAGCGGCGAGGCAGAGCAGGGAGTTCTGATCTGCGGCACCGGGATTGGCATCTCCATTGCCGCCAATAAATACCCCGGAGTGCGTGCTGCGCTGGTGCATGATCCGTTTACAGCCAAGATGTCGAAAGAGCACAACAACGCCAACATCTTGGTGATGGGGGGACGAGTGCTCAGCGAAGTCGAGGCTCGAAATCTGGTCACGATCTGGCTTGATACCGCGTTTGAAGGGGGGCGTCATCAAAAACGCCTCGATAAGATCACCGCGATCGAAGAGAACCTCCGCTCGTCGCGTTAAGCGTGGTTGAGCGGCAGGCAGGCCCTTTTGGCCTGCCTTCTTTTTTTCACCCGGGCGTATGCCACAATTTTATTGCTCTGGAGGTTCACCATGAGTGCTTCGCTTGAGATGTTTGACTCAGAAATCTTTACCACAATCCGCAAAGAGACTCAGCGGCAGGAATACAGCCTTGAATTCATCGCTTCGGAGAACTTTGTCAGTGAGCGGGTTCTTGAGGCCCAAGGGTCGGTTCTGACCAACAAATATGCCGAGGGGTACCCTGGCAAGCGCTACTACGGCGGCTGCGAAGTCGTCGATGTCGCTGAACAGTTCGCCATTGACCGCGCTTGCGAGCTTTTTGGTGCTGAGCACGCTAATGTTCAGCCTCACTCCGGTTCGCAGGCGAATATGGCGGTCTACTTCTCGGTCTGTCAGCCAGGCGATACTGTTCTCGGGATGAATCTGGCGCACGGTGGTCACTTGACCCATGGCTCACCGGTTAACTTCTCCGGAAAACTCTTTAACATCGTTCCTTATGGTGTAAAAAAAGAGACCGGAACTCTCGATTATGAAGAGATGGAGCGGCTTGCTCTTGAGCACAAGCCGAAACTGATCGTTGTCGGTGCCAGTGCTTATCCTCGCGCCATCGATTTCGCTGCCTTCCGCGATGTCGCCGACAAGGTCGGGGCGAAGGTGATGGTGGACATGGCCCACATTGCCGGTCTGGTCGCGGCCGGTGAACACGATAATCCGGTCCCGTATGCCGAGTTTGTCACCACCACGACCCATAAAACCCTGCGTGGCCCCCGCGGGGGGATGATCCTCTGTCGTGAGGAGTTTGCTAAAAAGGTCAACAGCAACATCTTCCCCGGCATCCAGGGCGGACCGCTGATGCATGTTATCGCCGCCAAAGCTGTCGCCTTTAAAGAGGCGCTGCAGCCTGAGTTCAAGAGTTACGCGACGCAGGTGGTCAAAAATGCCAAAGCACTTGCTGAAGGGCTGATGGAGCATGGCTTCAACCTCGTCTCTGGCGGTACCGATAACCATCTGATGTTGGTGGACCTCTCCGGTACGGATCTCACCGGTAAGGTGGCGGAAGAGACCCTTGAGAAGGCCGGGATCACCGTCAACAAGAACGCCGTCCCCTTCGATACCCGCTCTCCCTTCGTCACCAGTGGCTTCCGCATCGGAACCCCGGCAACCACCAGCCGTGGCCTGAAAGAGGCTGAGATGAAACAGGTTGCGGTCTGGATTGACCGGGCTCTGAAGAATGTGGAGAACGACGACGCCCTCGGGGCGATTCGGGGTGAGGTTCGCGATCTCTGCAGCCGCTTCCCTCTCTACGCCCATCGGCTCGTCTAGTGGAACGCCCCTCCTGGGACGACTACTTTATGGAAATCGCCCGACTGGTGGCCAGGCGTTCAACTTGCCTGCGCCGCCAGGTCGGAGCGGTGGTTGTCAAGGGGAAGAATATCCTCGCAACCGGCTATAATGGGACGCCATCCGGGATTCGTCACTGCTCTGAGGTCGGCTGTCTGCGGCAGCAACTTGGAGTCCCCTCGGGCGAGAGGCATGAACTCTGCCGAGGTTTGCATGCCGAACAGAACGCTATCATTCAGGCCGCCAAGCACGGTATCAATATCGACGGCGCGACCCTCTACTGTACCAATTCCCCCTGTGTCATCTGTTCTAAAATGCTGATTAACGCTGGTGTCGAGCACATCATCTATCACGAGGGATATCCTGATAATCTCTCGCTGGCGATGCTTGAAGAGGCGGGGATCCGCGTCGAAACTTCGACAGAACGCTCTGCCGAGGTGACCGAATGAGATGCCCTTTTTGCAGTGAAAACGACACCCGGGTGATTGACTCACGTCTCGGAAAAGAGGGGAATAACATCCGACGCCGTCGCGAGTGTATGGCCTGTGGTAAGCGTTTTACGACCTATGAGAGGATCGAGGAGAGCCTGCCACTGGTCGTCAAAAAGGATGGACGGCGCGAGCCCTTTGATCGGGTCAAGATCATTGCCGGCATGCAGCGAGCCTGCGAGAAACGTCCGGTCTCGATCTCCACGATCGAGCGGATGGTCGAAAAACTCGAATCGACGTTGCAGGAGAGCGGTGAGAAAGAGGTTGATGCTTGTCGTATCGGCCAAGCAGTGATGGACGCCCTGCACGATATCGATGAGGTCGCCTACGTCCGTTTTGCCTCTGTTTACCGACAGTTCCGTGACATCAATGAGTTTATGGCTGAGCTTAAAGAGATCCTCGCCAAGGGGGGAAACGACGCCTGACGTCGACTCTCTGTGGGCGGCTAACGGGATGATTCCTCTCCATGACCCCCTCTGATTACATGCGGCTCGCTCTGGCTCTCGCGCGGCGGGGAGAAGGGCGTACGGCTCCCAATCCTCCGGTTGGAGCCCTTCTGGTGCGTGACGGTAAGATCGTTGGCGAGGGGTACCATCCTGCCGCTGGCCAACCTCACGCCGAAATTTATGCCCTGCGACAGGCCGGTAAATTAGCGCATGGGGCTGACCTTTATGTGACTCTTGAGCCGTGCAGCCATCATGGTCGTACCGGTCCCTGCGCTGAGGCGGTGATCGCTGCTGGTGTACAGCGGGTTTTCATCGGTTGCGGTGACCCCAACCCCTTGGTCAATGGCCGTGGCGTTGCCTTACTGCAAAAGGCTGGGATTACGGTCGAGACCTCTCTCCTCGAGCCGGAGTGCCGGCGTCTGCTGGCCCCCTTTGTTCGTCACCTCCAAAAGAAGCTCCCCTTTGTGATCCTTAAGGCAGCGACGACCCTTGACGGCGCCACCGCGACCTGCAGTGGCGAATCCCAGTGGATCTCCGGTGAAGCGAGCCGTCACCATGTCCATGAACTGCGCGATCGGGTCGATGCGATCATGGTCGGTAGCGGGACGATGCTAAGGGACAACCCCCGCCTGACTTCACGAATTGAAGGGGGGCGTGACCCCTTAAGGGTGGTGATCGATTCAAGTCTTAAGACGCCGCTTGATGCGGCCATGATTTCACAGAGTTCGGACGCAGTTACTGTAATCGCGACGGCTGTTTCTCCCGACCACCCTAAGGTGGCACCTCTGCGCCAGCAGGGCGTCGAAATTCTTTTTTCACCGGCTGCGGATGGGAGTGTCGATCTGTTACGGGTTATGCAGGAGTTGGGCAAAAAGAATGTCATGACTCTTCTCCTTGAAGGGGGGGCGACCCTCAATGCAGCGATGCTGCGGGCGGGTCTGGTGCAGCGGGCGATGATCTTTGTCGCACCGCTGCTGCTCGGTGGTGCTGGCAAGGGGATCTTTGCCGGAGAGGGGGTCAGTCGTCTGGCGCAGGCGTTACGTCTTAGGGATCTACGCTTTCAACCGTTTGAAGGCGATCTTCTTATCGAAGGAGAGGTAGAGGGATGTTTACCGGTCTGATTGAAGATCTCGGAACTGTGCGGGGGCTGCAGCTTAGCGGTAACGGTGGCCAGCTAACGGTCGCAACAGCCTTGCCGACTGCTGAATTGACTCTTGGCGAAAGCGTTGCGGTCAATGGGGCCTGCCTGACGGTGGTTTCCATTGATGTTGGAAGCTTTGCGGCCGATGTCTCCCCTGAGACCCTTACCTGTACAACGTTGGGTGCGCTCAAGCCAGGGGGGCGGGTCAACCTCGAGCGGGCGATGCGTCTTGGCGATCGTCTTGGTGGCCATCTGGTCAGCGGCCATATTGATGCTTGTGCTGCGGTGACAGCCATTCAGCGTGACGCTAACGCCATCCGTTTTAGCGTTCGTTTCCCTTCAGAAATTGCGCGCTATCTTGTTCCAAAAGGGTCGGTGACCATCGACGGGATCAGCTTGACCATCAACAGCGTCGAGAACGACACTTTTTCAGTGGCGATCATCCCTCACACCCTTGCCATGACCACCCTGCAGTTCCGCCAACCCGGCGACAAGG
Source organism: Desulfuromonas sp. (assembly GCA_002869635.1). Lineage (GTDB taxonomy): Bacteria > Desulfobacterota > Desulfuromonadia > Desulfuromonadales > BM515 > BM515. Next base: position 13,292 of record PKUF01000114.1, read on the forward strand.
TCAACATCGAGACGGACTTGATCGGACGCTATGTCGAGAGGCTTTTGAGCCCCGCAAAAGAGGGTGATGATACCTCAGGTGTCAACCTTGAATTGCTTGCCAAGCATGGCTTTCTGTGACATAGTCGCGTGTTACGAAAGGACGAAAAAGTTACCATGCCGATTGAACGAATTGAAGCTGCACTCGAAGATATCCGCCAGGGGAAGATGGTCATCCTTGTCGATGACGAAGACCGGGAGAATGAGGGAGACCTGACTATGGCCTCCGAATTGGTTACCCCTGAAGCGATCAACTTTATGGCGAAGGAGGGGCGAGGATTGATCTGTCTCTCCCTCACCGAGGAGCGTGCCGACCATCTGGAACTACCGTTGATGGTGCGGGAGAACTCATCCTCCTTTGGGACCGCCTTTACCATCTCGATTGAGGCCCGTCGTGGCGTCACGACCGGCATTTCCGCCGCCGACCGCGCCCGCACCATTCAGGTGGCGCTCGACGATGCGAGCAGTGCTCACGATCTGGCTCGGCCTGGTCATGTCTTCCCTTTGCGGGCCAAAAAAGGTGGTGTTCTGGTACGGGCCGGACAGACCGAAGGGTCGGTAGATCTCGCCCGTCTGGCGGGGCTCAAACCTTCCGGCGTCATTTGTGAGATCATGAACGATGACGGGACGATGGCGCGGATGCCGGAGTTGCGTAAGTTCTCCGAGAAGCACGGCCTCAAGATCATCAGCATTGCCGATCTTGTCGCTTACCGCATGCGTAAAGAGTTGCTGGTGCGGCGGGCTGCAGAGACGATCATCCCGACCCCTTTTGGCGGCGAATTCCGGGCGATTGCCTACGAGAACGACGTCGATAAAGCTCAGCATCTTGCCTTGGTCAAGGGAGAGATCGACAGTGAAACGCCGACGCTGGTGCGGGTTCATTCTGAGTGTCTCACCGGTGATGTTTTCGGTTCCCAGCGCTGTGACTGTGGTGATCAGCTACAAGCCGCTATGGCACAGATCGACCGAGAAGGGAAGGGGATCATCCTCTACATGCGCCAGGAAGGGCGGGGGATTGGTCTTATCAACAAGTTGCGGGCCTACGCCCTGCAAGATAAAGGGCACGATACGGTGGAAGCAAACGAAGCCCTCGGGTTCAAGGCAGATCTGCGTGATTACGGAATCGGAGCGCAGATTCTTGCCGAACTCGGGGTACGACGCATTCGCCTGATGACCAACAACCCGAAAAAAATCGTCGGTCTTGAAGGGTATGGGATGGAGATCGTCGAGCGAGTGCCTATCGAAATGGAGGCGACCGGCTCCAATCGGCGCTATCTGCAGACCAAGCGTGAGAAGCTTGGGCACCTGCTTGAGAACCTTTAACACGAACCGGACAAAAGGAGAGTCGGGTGAGTCACGTGATCGAAGGAATGCTGGACGCCAAGGGGCTCAAAGTTGCCCTCATTGTGAGTCGTTTTAACAGCTTCATCAGCGAGCGTTTGGTTGAAGGGGCAATGGATGCGCTGGTGCGTCACGGCGCCGACAGCGACACGATAGATCTGGTCCGTGTCCCTGGTGCCTATGAGATTCCGCTTGCCGCTAAAAAGGTGGCACAGAAGGGCGGGTATGATGGGGTGATCTGTCTCGGAGCGGTGATTCGTGGGGCAACCCCGCACTTCGACTATGTGAGCGCAGAGGTCTCTAAAGGGATCGCTTCGGTAAGTTTGGAGTGTGGTTTGCCGATCGCTTTTGGTGTTCTGACCACCGACACCATTGAGCAGGCAATTGAGCGTGCCGGGACCAAGGCAGGGAACAAGGGTTTTGAGGCCGCCATGAGCGTGATCGAGATGGCCAATCTCTGTCGCTCCCTGTAACCCTGCGGAGAGGACATGAATAAAGGTGTACGCCGCCGGGGGCGCGAACTCGGCTTGAAACTGATCTACAGTTTGCAGGATCTCGAGGGGGAAGTTGCTGTCCTTCTCGATGATTTCTGGGGAAATTTCCGTTTTCAGGACGACGTTCTGGGAGAGCCGCTTGATGATCTAAGCGAGTCGGTCCCGGTCGAGGTTCGTCGTTTTGCTGAAGGTTTGGTGCGTGGTGTTGCCGAACACTGTGCCGACCTCGACGCTGAGATCTCCCGATTCTCCACCAACTGGAGTATTGAAAGGATGGCCCGGGTTGATCTCGCCCTGCTGCGCATGGGAAGCTACGAGCTGGTTCACTGTCTCGATGTCCCGACCAACGTGGTGATTAACGAAGCGATTGAACTCGGCAAAGTCTACGGCACCAAAGAGACATCGGCCTTTATCAATGGCATTCTTGATCGCATCTCGCGGGCTCATCGCCCGCAACCCTGATCTGTTATTTGGGTTTGTCCCTCTTCCAACGTTGAGGAGTTGTCATGAAGGAGATCCGTATCGGCCTGCTCGGCTTCGGGACCATCGGGACCGGCGTCGTCAAGGCTCTGCAAAATAACGCCGAACTGGTCAGCCAGCGTCTCGGTGCTCGTCTCACTCTCGCTAAAATTGCCGATCTCGATATCACCACTGATCGTGGGGTCAAGGTCGATCCAGCCCTGCTCACGACCAACGCCGAAGAGGTGATCAGCGGCGACGATATCGATATCGTCATCGAGTTGATCGGAGGTTACGAGCCGGCTCGCAGTTTCGTTCTCAAGGCGATTGAAAACGGTAAGCATATCGTGACCGCCAACAAGGCTCTTTTGGCGCTGCACGGGGAAGAAATTTTTGCCGCGGCCGCCGCCAATAGGGTTGAGGTTCTTTTCGAAGCCTCGGTTGGGGGAGGGATTCCCGTCATCTCGGCAATTAAAGAGAATCTCGGCGTCAACAGTTTTGCGAGCGTCTTCGGCATTCTGAACGGGACCTGCAACTACATTCTGACGCGAATGACCGATGAAGGAGCCGACTTCTCAGAGGTCCTCAAGGATGCCCAGGCCAATGGCTATGCCGAGGCAGATCCGACCTTTGATATCGAAGGGGTTGATACAGCTCACAAGCTGGCACTTCTTATCTCACTCTGTTTTGGCACCAAGATCGACTTCGACGCCATCTACAGTGAAGGGATTAGTGGCGTCTCGGCCCTCGATATTCAGTATGCCCGCCAGTTTGGTTATGCTCTCAAACTGTTGGCCATCAGCAAATACGACGCCGGTCGAATCGAAGCCCGCGTCCATCCGACCATGATTCCGCTGCAACATCCTCTGGCCGATGTCTCAGGCGTCTTCAATGCCGTGAGATTGGTTGGGGACTTTGTCGGGCCGGTGATGCTCTACGGTCGTGGTGCTGGAATGGAGCCGACCGCCAGTGCCGTTTGTGGTGACCTAATGGCGATCGGGCGCAACATCCTCGCCGGTGGGGCGAGTCGTTCGCCGGCAATGGGCTGTCCGCCCGAGACGATGTCGACCCTTGAAATCAAAGGTATGGAAGAGATCGTCAGTCAGTACTATCTCCGCTTTGCTGCCACCGATCAGCCCGGTGTACTCGCCCATATCTCCGGGATTCTCGGTCGCTACGATATAAGCATCGCCTCGATGATCCAGCCTGAGCGCAAGGCGGGGGGGCCGGTGCCGATTGTCATCATGACCCATGAGGCGCTTGAAAAGAATGTCCGTTCGGCGCTGGCCGAGATCGATCAACTCGACGTGGTACTCAATAAGAGTTGCTTTATCCGCATTGAGAGCGACCTTGACTAACGACGCCCTCGCTACGTTAAATGAATAAAAAAGCCCCGTGACATCTGCTCACGGGGCTTTTTTATATGTCTTTTAAACATTTTTCTGAAATCGGGGGAGGGGACTCGTTACCACTGCTTAAGAGCCAACGGGAAAGTAAAGCTGAAAAGTTGTTCCCGCAACCCGTGATGTTGATAGGACGATCTCGCCACCGAGGTAGGTTTCAAGCAGAAGACGCATACTGTATGTTCCCAAACCACGTCCTTTCCCTTTTGTCGAAAAGGAACGTTGAAATATCTGTTCTCGAACATCCTCGGAAATAAAACCAGGATTGTTAATCGTGAAAAGGACGAAACCCTCTTTGGGTTTTTCAACGGTCAGCGACACCGTTTCAGAGCATGAACATGCCTCGATGGCATTTTTAAGTCCGTTTACCAGAATTCTGCGGGCAATGGCAGTATCTGTGACAATTGAGTCAGGTGCTTCTTTCAGGTCCAGTCCCAGATTGACCTGAGAACGCTCCGCAACACCTGAGACACTACGAATGCAAGAGTCAAGCAGGTCCGAAAGAGGAATGCTCCTCTTGTGTAAGGTGAGGCGCCCCTCCTCTGCTTCCATGAGAATTTTGTGGCCACTTAGATCGTCGATCAGATGGCCAACTTGCTGCCTCATAACAGCCACATCTTCTTTGAGAGACTCCAAGGATGTCGCCTCAGGGGCAAACTCGGTAAGGAGGCTAAGGGCGTTCAGGGTGTTATTGGCATCGTGGTAAAAAATAGCCTCAAGACACTCTCTTCTTTTTTGTGCACTGATGTCTTCGAAAAAGACCAAGGTCATTTTTTCAGATTCAAGCCTAAACGGTTGAGCCGTGACCCGGATGTCCATGGAAAGAGGGTGCTCGTGCGGTTGTACGGTAACGCGTGCCTCCTTAACGACTTGTCGCTTGTCGTTTTGGCTTTCGATAACAGCCAAAACTGCACCACAATATCTGCATCCCGTGGCATCCCCGCAACTTCCTGAGTTCTTTGCGTGAACACATTGGAAAAGTTCTCCGGGACGAAGTCCAAGGGCCTTCTTAATGTTTTTCAGTCCAAGATTCGTTATCGTTGCCTTGTTGCCGTGAACAATTTGTCGGCTTTTTGTGAGGAGTAACGCCATATTGGGGATCTGGTCCAGTATGGCGATATAGGCTGGGTGTTGTGCTACATGCATGAACTTCTTGTGCATTTGGTCCTGAGGAAGACGCGCCGCTTCCATAAATCCCCCAAACATAAAAATGATAAAAACAAAAGCCCACTTCGAAAAAGCCGAAGTGGGCACCAATCACATATGACTTCCCCCTCGGCATCCCGGCTATCCTCACAAGAGAGGACCCGTGGCTTTGCGTCCCTGCATTACTGCAGGTTTGCTTTTGACAAGATTAAAGGGTGTTATCATCTGGATCGTTTCAGGTCAAGTTAAATATATGGGTCATGACTAGAACAGGAGGGATGCCGCACTGCTGGCCGGCAAATGGGTGGGGGCAATTCGTACAGTTGTTTGTCGGTAGAACAACGAAAAAGCCCGGTACTTTTCAGTACCGGGCTTTTGATCGCTGGAGCGGGAAACGGGATTCGAACCCGCGACTTCAACCTTGGCAAGGTTGCACTCTACCACTGAGTTATTCCCGCAATCAGGGGTGCCGTGTCAGGCGGGCATATAAATAACAAAACGCTTTTGCCGAGTCAACAAAAAAAAGCAAAAAAGTTTCGCTGACGTGTCTACGGCTTATTTGGCGATTACCTTAAAGAATTTAAGCAGATAGTCAACACCTGACCAAACCGTAAGGATGAAGGAGACGTAAAAGAAGAAGATCCCGACATTATGCATGTTGACGTGCACCCAAGGGTGTTGGATACCGAAGAACCAATCGTAATCGTAGTGGAGCAAAAGTCCGATGATTGCCACCATCTGAAAGATCGTTTTGTATTTGCCCAGGTCGCTGGCAGCGATGACAATTCCCTCAGCTGAGGCGATGGAGCGCAGGCCAGTGATGACCATCTCGCGGGCGAGGATCACAAAGACTGCCCATGCTGGAACCCGGTCCAAGGGAATAAGCATGATCAGAGCTCCCATGACGATGAGCTTGTCAGCCAGGGGGTCGAGGAACTTGCCAAGGACGGTAACGATCTGCCATTTGCGTGCAAGGTAGCCGTCAAGCCAGTCGGTGATAGCAGCAATGCTAAAGAGAGCGGCGGCCCAGAAGCCGGCGGTTCGACTGTCGTTGAAAAGAATCACCACCAGCGCCGGAACAGCGGCAATGCGGCCAAGGGTCAGGATGTTTGGCAGGTTGAGTAACCCGCTACGTGGATTCATAGATACGTGTCTTTCCCTTGCCGGTAAAGGTCGAGAAAATGTTTCACTTTGCGAATGTAATTGACAGTTTCTTTATAGGGGGGGACGCCGCCGTGGCGTCGCACCGTTGTTGGGCCCGCATTGTAGGCGGCGAGAGCGAGGTCGGTGTCATTGTCGAAGAGGTCGAGCATTTTACGCAGATAGCGACTTCCCCCAAGGATGTTTTCTGCCGGGTTGAAAGGATCGAAAACCTTCATATCGCGAGCTGTTTCCGGCAAAAGCTGCATCATCCCCTGGGCTCCCTTGGTTGAGATGGCCTTCGGGTTGAAGTCGCTCTCCACCTTGATCACTGCTTTGATCAACGCCTCTTCGAGACGAAAGAGCGATGCGCAACGATTGATGATGTCGAGCAGGCTCGCCTCGGTTGTGTTGCGATAAGGGCGATAGGCACTTGTGGTCGGAGTGTCGGTAAAATGAATAACCCCGTTAGCATCCACATACTTGTAGATTTCTCCGTGTGCGGACGGAGTCACCGCAAAAGAGATAGAGGCGGAAAAAAGGATAGTGACAGCCGAGAAGCGCCCCTGTTTCGTCTGCTTGAACATCTTCGAAATATAGACCAAAATATGCAATATTTCAACCTATTTAGGGTGCCAAATCGCTTGACAATGGGAACCCATCTCCAGATAATGAGCCGTTCTTTTGGCGTTTACGTCGCCTGTGATGATCTTTTTTGTTATCGCACTTTTCTGCTTGTTTTTCGAGATGAGTTCCTTGCGAAGAGGTTCTCTAGGATGTGATATGACGATGAAAATCACCTCAGACTTTTTGGTGATCGGCAGCGGTATTGCCGGACTCTCTTATGCGCTGAAGGTGGCGGACCGCGGCAGCGTCGCCATCGTGACGAAACGAGAAATCTCTGAGACGGCGACCAGCTTGGCTCAAGGAGGGATTGCTTCGGTCTTTTCCGAGGAAGACTCCTTTGCCTCCCATGTCGAAGATACCATGGTCGCCGGTGGGCATCTGTCGCATCTCGATGTCGTCCAGAAGGTGATAGAGGCCGGACCTGCGGCAATTCACGATCTGATCGACTGGGGGGTTCAGTTCTCGCGCAATGCGGATCAGGAATATGACCTCACTCGTGAGGGGGGGCACAGCCAGCGTCGTATCCTTCACGCCAAGGATATCACCGGCCGCGAGATTGAGCGGGCCCTGGTTGAGGCGGTGCGGGCTCATCCCCGGATCACCATCTATGAAGAACATATCGCCGTCGATTTGATCACCGAGGCGAAACTGACGCATCGCCGTCTTTACCCCAACCGTTGCCTCGGTGCGTATGTCCTTGACATTGGCAACAATGAGGTAGTGACCCTTGGGGCCCAGATTACGGTGCTCGCCACCGGCGGGGCGGGGAAGGTCTATCTCTATACCTGCAATCCGGATGTCGCTACCGGCGATGGTGTCGCCATGGCTTATCGCGCCGGTGCGACGATCTCCAATATGGAGTTTATGCAGTTTCATCCCACCACCCTGTTCCACCCCCACGCCAAATCGTTCCTGATCTCTGAAGCGGTACGCGGTGAGGGAGCTGTCTTGCGGCGACGCGACGGCACGGCGTTTATGGAACAGTATCATCCCCTCAAAGATTTGGCGCCCCGCGATGTTGTCGCCCGGGCGATCGACCATGAGATGAAACTCCATGGCGATGACTGTGTTTTTCTCGATATCACACATAGGGATGAGGATTATATTCGCGACCGATTCCCCAATATCTACGAGACCTGTCTCTCATATGGTATCGACATGACCTGCGACCCGATTCCGGTGGTCCCTGCCGCGCACTATCTCTGTGGGGGGGTGCGGGTCGACCATTGGGGAGAGTCCGACATTCGCAACCTCTTTGCCATTGGCGAAGTCTCCTTTACCGGTTTGCACGGCGCTAATCGTCTCGCCAGCAACAGCCTTCTTGAGGGAGTGGTTTACGGGACTCGGGCTGCCGAACGATCGTTGGAACGGCTGCAGGAAACGCCCGAACCTTTCCCCTCGATCGAACCTTGGGATTGCGGCAGTGCGACCAACAGCGACGAAGAGGTGGTGGTTACGCACAACTGGGACGAGATCCGTCGCTGCATGTGGAATTACGTCGGGATTGTCCGTACCAGCAAGCGTCTTGTGCGGGCTCTGCGGCGTATCCGGATGATCCAGGAAGAGATCACCGATTACTATTGGAATTTCTACATCACCTCCGATCTCATCGAGTTACGCAACATTGCCACGGTGGCCGAGATGATTGTCCGCTGCGCTCTTGAAAGGGAGGAGAGCCGTGGCTTACACTATACCCTCGACTTCCCCGAAGCCGACGATATCCATTGGAAGCGGGATACCAGCATCCGCAAAGAATTTTAACCGGAGAGCGTTGTGACCATCGACGATATAAGGATTGAAATCGACCGTCTCGATCATGAACTTCTGAAGATTTTTAACGAGCGAGCGGGGCTCGCCCTGAAGATCGGTGAAATCAAAAAAGAGCTTGGCCTGCCGGTCTACGACCCGCAGCGGGAGAAGCGGATCTTCGATAAGATGCGGGGTGCCAATCCGGGACCGCTCGAAAATGAAGCGATCGTGCGCCTCTTTGAACGCGTGATTGACGAATCTCGCCATCTTGAGCGGGTGCGGACGAAAGGGATATAAAACATGCTGATCGTCATGAAAAAAAAAGCAAGCGAGTCAGAGCTTCAAGCGGTGAAGCAATATCTGGTTGATCTCGATTTTGACTTCCATCAATCGACCGGAGCGAATCGGATTATTCTTGGCGTCATCGGTGATACGGTAACCTTTGATCTCACCCGTCTCAAAGCTCTAGCCGGGGTTCACGAAGTTTTCAAGATACCTGAAGAAGAGTAGTTTAACTTTTGGGTTTGCAGGGAGTTTTTATGGCGAACGCGGTCGCACGCTTGCTTGAAACCCTCACCCGACAACTCGGCACCGAAGTTCATGTCGGGGAATGGCTCAAGATTGATCAAAAACGGATCGACCTCTTTGCCGAGGTAACAGGGGATAGACAGTGGATTCACATCGACCCGCAGCGGGCTGAAAGTGAGTCGCCCTATAAATCTACCATCGCCCACGGCTACCTGACCCTTTCCCTTCTCCCTTTTCTCAGCGACAGCAACAGCCCGGAACGCTTCATGCACGACTATCCCGGCATGCGCCTGCGTATCAACTACGGCCTCAACAGGGTCCGGTTCCCTTCTCCGGTCAAGGTCCATGCTCGTATTCGGGCTCGTACGACCCTTGTCGCCGCAGCCGCTGTGGGAGAGGGGGTTGAGGTCATTCACCGCTATACTGTCGATATCGAGGGGCAGGAAAAGCCGGCCTGTGTTGCTGAGTTTGTTGCCCGCCTCTTTCCCTGAAGGCTTTTATGAGTAAACCCAAGATTCTTCTCGTCGACGATGTCGATTTCTTTCTCGACCTCGAAAGAGACTTTCTTCGTCGCACACCTGCCGAGATTATTACCGCGCGAAATGGCCAAGAGGCCCTTGATTTGGCGCGTGAGCATCTTCCTTCCTTGATCTATATGGATGTCAATATGCCGGTGATGGATGGGGTCACCTGCTGTAAGGCGATCAAGGCCGACCCACTGTTGTGCAAGATACCCATCGTGATGGTTTTTGCTACCACCAAGGATGTCGATAACACAGTGGTTGCGGCCTGCGGCTGTGACGGTGTCTTGAATAAGCCGGTTGATCGTTCGGCGTTTCTGACCTTGGGACGAAAGTACCTCTTTGATGTCGAACGTCGGGAGAAAAGGGTTCCCTGTCAAGTAACGGTGACCTTTAGTGTCGCCGGAGAGAGCTATCAGGGGATGTCGGTAAACATCAGCGAACATGGCCTCTATATTCAGTTTCGTGGTACCGTCGAAAAAGAGGTGCGACTGCCGGTCTCATTTTATCTGCCGACGATCAGCACCACGTGCCTCGAAGTTCGGGCCCGGGTGGCCTGGGTCAATCAGGGCTTTCCGCGGCGGGACATGGATCTGCCTCAGGGCTTTGGTATCGAGCTTTTAAAAATGACGCCTGCGCAAACAGAGGTCATTGAGAGCTACATCGAACGCTACGGCGATCCAGCTTAGCGGCAAAACATCCCAAACCCGTTTCAAGCTTCGGCATCTTTGGGCCGAAGCTTTTTTGTGTCTGAGCAGGCGGGGAGGGGAGAGCGCCTTTTGCCTTTACATGACAGGTGAAAGCGGCTATCTTTTCAGATCGTCTTAAATCCCCCCTACTGCAACTGTTTCGGGAGCTGTATGAACGCGTCACTGATTCGAAATTTCTCGATCATTGCCCATATTGATCATGGCAAATCGACCCTGGCCGATCGACTTCTAGAAGAGACCGGGGCTTTGACGGCTCGTGAGAAAACCGACCAGTTCCTCGACAAGATGGAACTGGAGCGTGAGCGTGGCATTACCATCAAAGCCCAGGCGGTACGGATCAATTACAAGGCCGACGACGGCAAGACCTACATTCTCAACCTTATCGACACCCCAGGACATGTCGACTTTACCTATGAGGTAAGTCGTTCCTTGAGTGCCTGTGAAGGAGCCCTTCTCGTCGTTGATGCCTCCCAGGGTGTCGAAGCCCAGACGCTGGCGAACGTCTATCTCGCCATCGATCAAAACCTGGAGGTCTTTCCGGTCCTGAACAAGGTCGATTTGCCGAGTGCTGATCCTGAATCGGTCAAAGAGGAGATTGAGGAGATTATCGGCCTCGACACCTCGGATACTGTCGCTGCCAGCGCCAAAGAGGGGATCGGTATCGGCGATATTCTCGAGTCGGTTGTCGCCAAAGTCCCTCCCCCGACAGGGGACGCCACCGCACCGCTTAAAGCCTTGATCTTCGACTCCTGGTACGATTCGTATCAAGGGGTTATCATCTTGGTGCGGATTGTCGATGGCGTTTTGAAAAAGGGGGATAAGATCCAGTTGATGGCCAACCGGAAAAATTACGAGGTCCTCAAGGTCGGTGCCTTCACTCCCCATCCGTTAGAGATGAGCGAGCTCACCGCCGGTGAGGTCGGCTTCGTAATTGCCGGAATCAAGGTGGTCTCCGACGCCAAGGTCGGGGATACCATGACCCATCTTCACGCACCGGCCCCCGCGCCTCTTCCTGGTTTTAAGGAAGTCAAGCCGATGGTCTTCTCCGGGCTCTACCCCATCGATACCGGGGAATATGAAGCGTTGCGAGACGCTCTTGAAAAGCTGCGCCTGAACGACTCTTCTTTTTCCTTTGAGCCAGAGAACTCTCTCGCCCTCGGCTTCGGTTTTCGTTGCGGCTTTCTCGGACTGCTCCATATGGAGATCATTCAAGAGCGTCTGGAGCGTGAATTCGGGGTCGATCTGATCACCACCGCACCGACCGTTGTCTATCACGTCACGACCACTGCGGGTGAATCGTTACGGGTTGAAAGTGCCAACAAACTCCCCGACGTTCAGTACATCGAACGGATTGAAGAACCCTTCATTCTTGCTTCGATTCATGTGCCGAACGAATTTGTCGGCGCCGTCCTCGCTCTGTGTGAAGAGAAGCGGGGTGTTCAGCGGGAAATCAAGTACCTCACCGCCAACCGAGTCATGGTTGTTTATGAACTCCCCCTGAACGAGATCGTCCTCGACTTCTATGATCGCCTCAAAACCATCACACGAGGGTATGCCTCTCTCGATTACGAACATCTCGACTACCGCGACAGTCATCTGGTGCGACTCAATGTTTTAATCAATGGTGACCTTGTCGATGCGCTCTCTCTTATCGTCCATCGTGACAAGGCCCAATTCCGCGGTCGTGAACTGGTGTCGAAGATGAAAGAGTTTATTCCTCGCCAGCAGTACGAGGTCGCGATTCAGGCCGCCATCGGCAACAAGGTCATCGCTCGGGAAACGGTTAAAGCGTTGCGTAAGGATGTCACCGCTAAGTGTTATGGTGGCGACATCAGCCGAAAGCGTAAACTGCTGGAGAAACAGAAGGAAGGGAAGAAACGGATGAAGCAGGTCGGAAGCGTTGAGCTGCCTCAGGAAGCGTTCCTTGCCATTCTCAAGGTGAAAGAACAGAAATAATGTCTGAAGAGAATTTGCCGAACAGTCCCGACGATAAAAAAAACAAGCCGAAAAAACCATGGTATCGCGAGTATGCCGAGGCGCTTGTTGTTGCCGCGGTCCTCGCCCTGATTATCCGTACTTTTATTTTTCAGGCCTTCAAAATCCCCTCAGGATCGATGGAGGATACCCTGCTCATCGGTGACCATCTGCTGGTCAATAAGTTTATCTATGGGGTCCAAATCCCTTTTATCGAAGGTCGTTTCTTAACATTACGTGAACCGGAGCGGGGAGACGTAATTGTCTTTGAATTCCCCGAAGACCGTGACAAGTCGTACTTCAAGAGGCGTGACTTTATCAAACGGGTTGTAGGAACCCCGGGTGATCTGATTGAGGTTCGTGAGAAGCGGGTCTATGTCAACAATGAGCCGTATGTTATTGAGCAGGAAGTCCACAAAGAAGAGAATCTGATTCCACAGACATACAGCCCACGTGATTTCCTGGCGCCGGTACAAGTCCCCGAGGGTTCGTATTTCGTTATGGGCGACAATCGTGATCGTTCGTTTGATAGTCGCTTTTGGGGTTTTGTCAGCGAGAGTGACATCAAAGGGCTCGCGTTTATCAAATACTGGTCGTGGGACAGTGAAGCCTTTTTCCCGCGCTTCGGCCGTATTGGCAAAACGATCGACTAAAAGCATCTTTTCGTGTTGCGCGTCTCCTTCTGAATAGGGGTTGACGAGCCGCCAAGAGGTTGTTATAGTCGCGAAAATCTGCCGTTTTATGTCCCTTTTAAGTTAATCCAGAGAGGTTAGCAAAGGTGGCCCAAGAAGAAGACTTCACAGCGTTGTCTGCAAGGTGTCTCCCCGTCTGTCACGGGGTGGCACCTTTTTTGTTGCCTAGGGCTTGAGTGAAGGAGTGTCCATGGGAAAGAGTGAAACGACCATTCTCGATACCTCAGGGGTCAATCGCGCCCTGACCCGTATTTCGCATGAAATCCTTGAGCGAAATCGCGGCACCCAAGATCTGGTTTTGGTCGGTATCCGCAGCGGCGGTGACCATCTGGCCGACGAACTCTGTCGGCGCATTGCTGAGATTGAAGGGGAAGCTCCTTTGGTAGGGGCTGTCGATATCACCCTCTATCGTGACGATCTCGGCTCCCGCGGCTCTCTGCCGATGGGAAAAACCCAGATCCCTTTCGATGTTGATGATAAAAGAATTGTTCTGGTCGATGATGTACTCTATACCGGCCGTACTATCCGCGCTGCCATGGATGCCTTGATCGATCTTGGGCGCCCTCGCTCCATCCAACTGGCGGTTCTTGTTGATCGTGGACACCGCGAACTGCCGATCCGCCCTGACTATATCGGGCGGAATGTGCCGACCTCCCGCGAGGAGGAGATCTCTGTTGTTTTTGACGATGCCATGCTGCCGATCGAGGTGCGCCTCGTCAAGGCCGCCACATAACTATCCGCTTGAGGGAGGTTGACGCATGTCGTTTCAACACAAACATATTCTGGGCACCGAACAACTCTCACGCGAGGATATCGAACTAATCCTCGATACGGCAGAGAGTTTTAAGGATATTAATACCCGCGAGATCAAAAAGGTCCCGACACTGCGTGGGAAAACGATCATCAACCTCTTCTTCGAGGCGAGCACCCGAACCCGGACCTCCTTTGAAATTGCCGGCAAACGCCTCTCGGCCGACACCATCAACATCTCGGCCTCGTCATCTTCGGTGGTGAAGGGGGAGACCCTTGAAGATACCGCCCGCAATATTGAAGCAATGCACCCCGATATTATCGTGATGCGCCACGGTGCCTCGGGGGCGCCGCACTACCTTGCAGAGCGGATCGATTGTTCGGTGGTCAACGCTGGCGACGGAGCCCATGAACACCCGAGTCAGGCTCTGCTCGATCTGCTGACGATCCGACAACACAAAACGACGCTTGAAGGGTTGACCGTCGCCATTGTCGGGGATATCACCCATAGTCGTGTTGCTCGTTCTAACCTCTACGCCATGCGAACTCTTGGCATGAACGTGCGTTTGGTCGGTCCCGGAACCATGGTTCCCAAAGGGATCGAAAAACTCGGTTGTGAGGTCTATACCGACCTCAACGAAGCCCTGGAAGGGGTCGATGTGGTGATGATGCTGCGGATCCAGCTCGAGCGTCAGGGCAAAACCTTGCTGCCTTCGCTGCGGGAGTATGCTTCTCTCTACGGTCTTAATCCGAGCAACCTGAAACTTGCCAAAGAAGATGCGATCGTCATGCATCCAGGACCGATGAACCGCGGGGTCGAGATCTCCTCTTACGTCGCTGACGGACCACAGAATGTCATTCTTGAGCAGGTAGAAAATGGTGTCGCCATCCGAATGGCGCTGCTTTATCTGGTAGCCGGGGGGAGTGAAGGGGAGGTTTAAAGCCCCGTATCGTAACCATTGACGCAACGACAAACTCTTTGAAGATGAGGGACGTCATGAAAATCGTAATTAAAAATGGGCGGCTGATCGATCCGGCCCAAGGGGTGGACGCCACGCTCGACCTGATGATTGAAAACGGTAAGGTTGCAGCCATTGCCGAAAATTTGGAAACAACAGGCGCTGAGGTGATCGATGCCAGCGGCAAGCTGGTGACCCCAGGGCTGATTGATATGCATGTCCATCTGCGTGACCCTGGTTACGAATATAAAGAGGATATCGCCAGTGGTACCCAGTCGGCGGTTGCTGGAGGCTTTACCTCCGTCGCCTGCATGCCGAATACCAGTCCGGTGAACGACAACAAGGCCGTCACCCTCTATATTCGTAGTAAGGCCACTGAAACCGCTGTTGCCAATGTCTTCCCTATCGGCAGTATCACCAAAGGGCTCAAAGGAGACTCTCTTGCCGAACTCGGTGAATTGCAGCAAGCAGGCTGTGTAGCGGTCTCGGACGATGGGCGGCCTGTCGTCAGTGGCGAGCTGATGCGGCGGGCTCTCGAATATACCCGCCCTCTCGGATTGCCCGTGATCTCGCACGCCGAGGAGCTCTCTCTGGTGGGAGATGGGGTGATGAACGACGGTTTTGTCGCCACTGAACTCGGTCTTAAAGGGATTCCCTGGGTGGCCGAAGATGCGGCTGTTGCTCGTGATGTCATGCTCGCCGAATTTACCGGGGGGGCTTTGCATGTTGCTCATGTCTCGACCAAAGGTGCCGTAGAAATCGTTCGTGCCGCCAAGGCACGAGGGGTGGCGGTGACCTGTGAGGCGACACCACATCATTTTACCCTTACCGACGAGGCGGTGCGTGGCTACAACACCAACGCCAAGATGAATCCTCCACTGCGCAGCGAGGAAGATGTGGCGGCGATTCGTGCCGGTCTCGCCGACGGGACAATTGACGTGATCGCCACCGACCACGCCCCGCATCACCTTGACGAGAAGAATGTGGAGTTCAACATCGCCATGAACGGGATTGTCGGCCTTGAAACAGCAATCCCCCTGACCTTGGCCCTGGTCGATCAAGGGATTTTCGATCTCAATGCGGCGATCGCCACCCTGACGGCCGCTCCGGCCCAGATCCTTAAACTTGATCGCGGCAGTCTTGTCGAAGGGGCTGCTGCCGATGTCACCATCATCGACCCCCAGCTTGAGTGGTGTGTCGAGGCGGCGAAGCTCAACTCGAAAAGCAAAAACACCCCCTTCGATGGCGTCACGATGAAAGGTGCCGCGATTTGCACCATTGTCGGTGGCAAGATTGCCTACAAAAAGAAATAAGCACGAAGCGTCGGTGGTTTATCCGGCATTATTCACCTGATACCTTAAGGAGCAACACAGCATGAAAGCCATTTTGGCATTGGCCGATGGTCGCGTCTTCCACGGTCGGGCTCTCGGAGCCAGCGGTGAGGTTAGCGGCGAGGTCGTCTTCAATACCAGCATGACCGGTTACCAGGAGATCCTCACCGACCCCTCCTATGCCGGCGAGATCGTCACCATGACCTATCCTCTGATCGGCAACTACGGCATTAATCCCGAAGATGTCGAATCTCGCCAGCCTTTTTTGCGGGGTTTTGTCACCAAAGAGGCGTGTGACCTGCCGAGCAACTGGCGTTCAGAGATGTCCCTTGATGCCTATCTCAAAGAACATCAGATTGTCGGCATTCAGGGGATCGATACCCGAGCGCTGGTGCGGCACATCCGCGATAACGGGGCGCAGACCGGGGTTCTCTCGTCGGTTGACCTTGATCCGACCTCCCTGGTGGAGAAGGCACGCAAGGCGCCCTCCATCGTCGGCCATGACCTCGTCAAAGAGGTGACCTGCAAAGAGCCGTATCTCTGGGAAGAGGGGCTCTGGGATCTTGCTGATGGCTATCGTAAACCGACCGAGGCGCCCCGTTTCAACGTGGTTGCCTACGATTTTGGGATCAAGCGCAACATCCTGCGCAACCTGATCGATGCCGGCTGCAGCGTCACCGTGGTCCCGGCCGACTATCCGGCTGAGAAGGTGCTTGAGATGGCGCCGGATGGTGTATTCCTCAGCAACGGCCCTGGGGACCCTGAGCCGATTGTTTATGCTCAGGAGAATATCCGCCAGCTGCTCGGCAAGGTGCCTCTCTTCGGAATCTGCCTCGGGCACCAGCTCCTCTGCCTCGCTCTTGGCGGCAAGACCTACAAGCTCAAGTTCGGCCATCGTGGCGGCAACCAGCCGGTGCGACGTGGGGAAGGACACAACGTCGAGATCACCTCGCAAAATCACGGTTTTGCCGTTGATGCAGCCTCTCTCGATACGACAGCGCTGGTCTCTCATATCAACCTCAACGACAACACGGTGGAAGGGCTCGAGCATCTGGTCAAGCCGGCCTTCTCGGTGCAGTATCACCCCGAGGCCTCCCCCGGCCCGCACGATGCCCGTTATCTTTTTGGCCGCTTCATCGAACTGATGGAGACGCACAAAAGCGGCGGTAACTAGCGCTCTCTCGTGGCGCTGTGCGCCCATGTTCCCTGACACCGAGGTTTAACCATGCCCAAAAGAACCGACCTTAAAAAGATCCTTATTATCGGTGCCGGCCCGATTGTTATCGGCCAGGCCTGTGAATTTGACTACTCCGGGACCCAGGCCTGCAAGGCGCTGAAGGAGGAGGGGTACACCGTCATCCTCCTCAACTCCAACCCGGCGACCATCATGACCGACCCCGGCTTTGCCGATCGTACCTATGTTGAGCCGGTGACCCCTGACGTACTCGCCCGGATCATTGAGCAGGAGCGGCCCGATGCCGTGCTGCCAACCCTTGGGGGACAGACCGCCCTCAACACGGCGGTGTCGGTGGCCAAGATGGGGGTCCTTGAGAAATTTGGCGTCGAACTGATCGGGGCCAAACTCCCCGCCATTGAAAAGGCCGAAGATCGGACCCTCTTCAAGGCGGCGATGGAGAAAATCGACGTCCCGGTCCCTCGTTCCGGTCTCGCCCATAATTACAATGAGGTGATGGAGGTGATCGAACATGTCGGTTTCCCGGCGATCATCCGTCCTTCTTTTACGCTCGGCGGCACCGGCGGTGGGATCGCCTACAACCGCGAAGAGTATGAGGCGATGGCGATGGCCGGGATCGACGCCTCACCGACAGACGAGATTCTCGTCGAAGAGTCAGTGATCGGTTGGAAGGAGTTCGAGCTCGAGGTGATGCGCGATCTCGCCGACAACGTTGTCATCATCTGCTCCATCGAGAACTTTGATCCGATGGGGGTTCACACCGGCGATTCAATCACCATCGCCCCGGCCCAGACCCTGACCGACAAAGAGTATCAGCTGCTGCGTGACGCCTCGATCAAGATCATCCGTGAGATCGGTGTTGAGACCGGTGGTTCCAATATCCAGTTCGGGATTAATCCGAAAGATGGTCGAATGGTCGTCATCGAGATGAACCCCCGGGTCTCCCGCTCTTCGGCCCTCGCTTCAAAGGCGACCGGTTTCCCCATTGCCAAAATCGCCGCCAAGCTCTCCGTCGGCTACACCCTCGACGAGATCCGCAACGACATTACCCGCGAAACTTACGCCTCTTTTGAGCCGACCATCGACTATGTCGTGACCAAGGTGCCGCGTTTCACCTTTGAAAAATTCCCCCAGGCCGACGCGACCCTGACCACCCAGATGAAGTCGGTGGGCGAGGTCATGGCGATCGGTCGAACCTTCAAGGAGAGCTTGCAGAAGGCGCTACGCTCCCTCGAGATCGGCTCCAACGGTTTCGAAAGTCGCCTCTTCTCTTTGCCAGGAGACGAGGTAAGGGAACTAACCTCTGCCGAACGTGATTTACTGCAGAGTAAACTGCGGATCCCCGGTTGGGAGCGGATGTGGTATCTCGGTGACGCCCTGCGCTTCGGAATGAGCATCGATGAGATCTACGCAATCACCTATATCGATCCTTGGTTCCTCCACAACATCAAGCAGATCATCGATATGGAGAAGGAGCTGCTCGAGGTCACCCCTGGCCAGAAAGGGAGCGAGCTTGCTGATCTTTTGATGCTGGCCAAGCAGACCGGCTTCTCCGACCGCCGTCTCGCCTGCCTCTGGCAGATCAGCGAGGATGAGGTGCGAGCGATGCGGCATCAGCTCGGTATCCGACCGGTCTACAAAAGGGTCGATACCTGCGGCGCTGAGTTTGTCGCCTATACCCCCTATCTCTATTCGACCTATGAGGAAGAGTGCGAGGCAGCTCCCACCGACAAGAAGAAGATCATGATTCTCGGCGGTGGCCCTAACCGTATCGGCCAGGGGATCGAGTTCGATTATTGCTGCGTCCA